>DBXT01000020.1:11080-42151 GCA_002309615.1 Bacteroidales bacterium UBA1205 | reverse complement strand
ATTTGTGGCGGTACAGGATGTCATGCATCTCAAAGTGCTACAATCAAAACAAATTTTGAAAAGATTTTAGCAGAAAAGAACCTTTCCAATGACGTACAAGTAATAGGTACTGGTTGTTTTGGTTTTTGCGAGAAAGGCCCCATCGTAAAGATTTTGCCTGACAACACATTCTATGTACAGGTAAAACCCGAAGATGTGGAGTTGATTATTAACGAGCACATTATTAAAGGTAGAAAAGTTGAAAGTTTGTTGTATTTAGATCCTAAAACACAACAACACAAAGAGGATTCCAAGCACATGGGCTTCTACAAAAAACAAATGCGTATAGCATTGCGTAATTGTGGTTTCATCAATCCTGAAAACATTGATGAGTACATAGCACGTGACGGATACAAAGCCTTGGCAAGTGTATTGGAAAGAAATGATCCTGATGCCACTATTGAAGACATTAAAAAATCCGGTCTTCGCGGTCGTGGCGGTGCAGGCTTCCCTACCGGTGTTAAATGGGGATTATGCCGTCAAAACAAGGCAGATCAAAAATACATGATTTGCAATGCCGACGAAGGTGACCCCGGTGCATTCATGGATCGTTCTATTTTGGAAGGTGACCCACACACCGTTATAGAAGCTATGGCCATAGGCGGTTTCTGTATAGGAGCCACCAAAGGTTTGATCTATATTCGTGCTGAATATCCGTTGGCAATACATCGTTTGCAAATAGCTATCGGTCAAGCTCGCGAAATAGGTTTGCTCGGTAAAGATATTTTAGGTTCAGGTTTTGACTTTGACATAGAGCTCAGATATGGTGCCGGCGCATTCGTTTGCGGTGAAGAAACAGCATTGATACACTCTATGGAAGGTTTGCGTGGTGAACCTACTTTTAAACCTCCATTCCCTGCAGTGGAAGGTTATTTAAAGAAACCCTCTAACGTAAACAATGTTGAAACATTCGCCAACATTCCTGTTATTATCAACAAAGGTTGGGAATGGTTCTCTTCTATAGGTACGGAAAAATCCAAAGGAACCAAAGTATTTGCTTTGGCAGGTCAAATCAACAACGTAGGTTTGATAGAAGTACCTATGGGTATTACTTTACGTGAAATTATATATGAAATCGGTGGTGGTATTAAAGGCGGCCGAAAATTCAAAGCTGTTCAAACCGGTGGTCCTTCCGGCGGTTGCTTAACCGAGAAATTCCTTGACACCCCTATTGATTATGAAAATCTTGTAGCAGCAGGTTCTATGATGGGTTCAGGCGGTATGATAGTTATGGACGAAACCTCTTGTATGGTTTCTGTAGCTAAATTCTATTTGGACTTTACAGTAGAAGAATCTTGCGGTAAATGTTCTCCTTGCCGTATTGGTAACAAGAGATTGTGTGAAATTCTTGACAAAATTACCAAAGGTAACGGCACCATGGAAGATTTGGACGAACTTCGCAACCTTGCTCACGTTATCAAAGACACCGCACTCTGCGGTTTGGGTCAAACATCCCCCAACCCGGTATTGTCCACTATAGACAATTTCTGGGATGAATATGTAGCCCACGTTGTTGATAAGAAATGTCCTGCAGGTCAGTGCAAAGCTTTGAAACAATATGTCATAGATCCTCAAAAGTGTAAAGGTTGTACAGCTTGTGCAAGAAATTGTCCTGTTAATGCAATTTCCGGTACAGTGAAGAACCCGCACGAAATAGACCAAAAGGCATGTATCAAATGCGGCACTTGCTACGAAAAATGTAAGTTTAACGCAATTAGTATAATATAAAAAGTTCATAATCAATGGATACAGTAAAATTAATAATAGATAATAGAGAAATTGAGGTGCCGAAAGGTACAACTATTTTGAAAGCAGCTCAAAAAATGGGTATAGACATACCTACCCTTTGTCATTTTGAGTTGGAAGGTTTGGGTGTTCACAACAAACCCGGCGGATGCCGTATTTGTGTGGTTGAAGTTGAAAAACGCAGAAATCTTGCACCCGCTTGCGTTACCGAATGTATGGATGGTATGGTGGTAAGAACCAATTCTATCCGCGTTATCAACGCTCGCAAAACCGTATTGGAGTTAATACTCAGCGACCACCCTGCAGATTGTTTACAATGTGCCAAGAGTGGAAGATGCGAATTACAAGACCTTGCCATACGTTTTGGTATTCGTGAAAATCCTTATATCGGTAGCAATCACGAAATGTCAAGTTACCAAGTGGAAGTATCTCCTTCCATTATTCGTGATATGAATAAATGTATCATGTGCCGTCGTTGCGAAACTATGTGTAACGAAATGCAAACAGTAGGTGCATTATCCGCTATAGAACGTGGTTTCCCTGCAGTGGTTTCCACCGCTTTCAACCAACATTTGGATCATTCACCTTGTACTTTCTGCGGTCAATGTGTGGCAGTATGTCCTGTAGGTGCATTAACAGAAGTTGACCATACGTCAAAAATCATCCGTGCTATTGCCGATCCTACTAAGAAAACCGTTGTTCAAGTAGCTCCCGCTGTACGTGTGGCTCTTGGTGAAGAATTCGGTATGGAACCCGGCACTATCGTTACAGGCAAGCTGACTGCCGCTTTGAAGGCTCTCGGTTTTGACTATGTATTCGATACTGATTGGAGTGCGGACTTGACCATTATGGAAGAAGGTACTGAATTGATAGGTCGTTTGACCAAATATTTAGGCGGCGACAAGAGTGTTCCTCTTCCTATACTTACATCATGCTGCCCTGCATGGGTTAATTTCTTTGAACATCAGTTCCCTGATATGCGAGATCTTCCATCAACAGCCAAATCACCTCAACAAATGTTCGGTGCTATAGCTAAATCATATTTTGCAGAAAAAATCAACTGCAAACGTGAAGATATGATCAGCGTATCAGTAATGCCGTGTTTGGCTAAGAAATATGAATGCAGCCGTGATGAATTCAAAGTAAACGGCAATCCTGATGTAGATTACTCTATCTCCACCAGAGAGTTGGCACGTTTGATTAAATTGGCTAACATTGATTTCACCGCTCTTCCGGAAGAACCATTTGACAGTCCTCTTGGAGAATCCACAGGTGCTGCCGTTATCTTCGGTACTACCGGTGGTGTAATTGAAGCTGCCGTTCGTACTGCATACGAAGTGATTACTAAGAAACCGCTTCCGAAAATTGATTTTGAAGAACTCCGCGGTTTGGAAGGTGTTCGTTCTGCAACCATCGATGTTGACGGTTTGAAATTGAACATCGGTATAGCTCATGGTTTGAAAAATGCTCGTAAATTATTGGAAGACATCAAAGCCGGTAAATGCCAATTCCATGCTATTGAAATTATGGCATGCCCTGGTGGCTGTATAGATGGTGCCGGTCAACCGTTACACCATGGTAATAGCGATATTATCAAGGCTCGTTGGGAAGCTATCTACCGTGCCGATAGAGAGATGCCTATCCGTAAATCTCACGAGAATCCATCCATTCAAGCTATCTACAAAGAATATTTGGGAGAACCTTGTGGTCACAAATCACATGAATTACTCCACACACATTACTTTGATAGACAGACTACAGTGGAAGTGGATGTAGACAAAAAGTAATTAGTAATCAAGAAAAAAACAAAAAAATGGATAAGATAATCATAAAAATGAAGAAAGATGTTCGGGAGAAAATTATTGAAATATGCGATCGCTTCAATAACAATCCCGGCGAATTGATTAATGTTTTGCATGCAACGCAAGATTTCTTAGGCTATCTGCCTGCAGAGGCTCAAGAATTGATTGCCGAACGTCTGCATATCCCTACAGCCAAGGTTTACGGTGTAGTTTCTTTCTATGCATTCTTCACCATGACCCCGAAAGGAAAATATCCTATTTCCGTATGTTTGGGAACAGCTTGTTATGTACGTGGTGCAGAAAAGATATTGGATGCATTCAAAAAAGAATTAAACTTGGAAGTGGGTCAAACTACTCCCGATGGTTTATTCTCTCTTACTTGTCTTCGTTGCGTAGGTGCATGCGGTTTGGCTCCTGTTGCCATGGTCGGCGACAAAGTATACGGCCGTTTGTCTCCTGCTGATGTTAAAAACATAGTAAAAGAATACAAAGACAAAGAAGGTTTATAATATGATAAACCATTACTCACAAAGGCTACCGTTGTGGTAGCCTTTTTTTTTTGCCGCACACTTCCCTGCTGATGCATCAAAAATAGTTATAATAGTCCGCATATTTAAACGGAAAATGTTACCTTTGCAAAAAAAAGCAAAATGGCAAAACAAACAGTGGGAATACCTCGTGGCACACGTGATTTTATGCCACATGAAATGATAAAAAGAAATTATATTTTTCATATTATCAAATCCACATTTGAGCAGTTCGGATTTATGCCCATAGAAACTCCCTCCATGGAAAATTTAAGCACGCTCATGGGTAAATACGGAGAAGAAGGTGACCGTTTATTGTTCAAAGTGCTCAATTCCGGTGATTTTACGCAAAATTTAGATTTAACGGCATCTCCTAATAAAATAGCTGCCGCCATTTGTGAGAAAGGTTTGCGTTACGACCTCACCGTTCCCTTTGCCCGCTTTGTGGTTCAACATCACAACGAAATCTCATTCCCTTTCAAACGCTATCAAGTGCAACCGGTATGGCGTGCCGACAGACCGCAAAAAGGCAGATATAGAGAGTTTTATCAATGTGATGCCGATATTATAGGAAGTGATTCTTTGCTCAATGAAGTAGAACTGATACTATTAATAGACAATGTTTTTCAAAAATTGGATATGAGTGTGAATATACTCATCAACAATAGAAAAATTCTTAGCGGCATAGCCCAATACATAGGATATGAAGATAAAATAGTTGATATTACTGTCGCCATAGACAAAATGGACAAGATAGGCTTGGAAAAAGTAAATGAAGAACTTAAAAGCAGAAATATCAGCGATGAAGCCATACAAAAATTACAACCCATTATCAATCTATCGGGTAGCAATGTCGAAAAATTAGACAAGCTCTCCCGAATACTTGTCCATAGCGAAACTGGCCTGAAAGGTATTGAGGAATGTAAAGAGATATTATCTTATTTTGATGATATTCACATTCAAAATCAAATACATTTAGACCTCACCTTGGCTCGAGGTTTGAATTATTATACCGGAACCATTTTTGAAGTAAAATCCACACAATTGCCTATGGGTAGCATTACCGGTGGCGGCAGATACGATAACCTTACGGGCATATTCGGCATGGATAATATGTCGGGAGTGGGTATCAGTTTCGGCATAGAACGCATTTTCGACATCTGGAGTGAACTGCATGCCGATGCCCAATTAGCGGATGGCGGTACACAAATATTGTTTATCAATTTCGGCAATAAAGAAGAACGCTACGCACTTCAAGCTGCCATAAAGTTAAGAGCCATGAATATCAAAGTGGAAATATATCCTGAA
Organism: Bacteroidales bacterium UBA1205; assembly: GCA_002309615.1. Classification (GTDB taxonomy): domain Bacteria; phylum Bacteroidota; class Bacteroidia; order Bacteroidales; family WCHB1-69; genus UBA1205. The sequence goes on along the minus strand of DBXT01000020.1, from coordinate 36,729 downwards.
AACGCCAAAATAGGCAAACAAATAAAATATGCCGACAATAAGCATATTCCATACATTATCATGGCGGGAGAAGAAGAAATAAAAGCCGGAAAATACATGCTTAAAAACATGCTTACCCGTCAACAGACACTTGTAAATTTTGAAGATATTAAACATATAGTAGAACAATAAATATTAAACATATGAAACAATTTAAAATTTTGAGCAAGCCCCTCACCCTGAAAAACGTATATTACATTTTACGCGATACGCCTAAATTGGAATTATCCAATACAGCCATCCAAAATATTACCAAATGCAGAGAATATTTGGATAATAAAGTAAAAACCAATGCGGCCCCTATCTATGGTGTCACCACAGGATTCGGTTCATTGTGCAATACCAGTGTATCTGAAAAAGATTTGGGCAAATTGCAAGAAAATTTGATGATGAGTCATGCTTGCGGTATAGGGGAAGAAGTACCACAAGAAATAGTTAAACTCATGCTATTGCTCAAAATTCAATCTTTATCCTATGGCCATTCGGGAGTGCAATTGGCAACGGTACAACGCTTGGTGGATATGTTTAATCGTAAAATATATCCTGTAGTATATCAACAAGGCTCATTGGGTGCTTCCGGTGACTTGGCTCCATTGGCACACATGTGTTTACCTATGATAGGATTAGGAGAGGTGTATTATAGAGGCAAACGCTATAGCGGTGAAGAAATCAACGAAAAAATGAAATGGAAACCCATTAAACTTAAATCCAAAGAAGGATTGGCATTGTTAAATGGCACCCAGTTCATGTCCGCTTACGCTACTTATTTGATTCTCAAAGCTCAAAAAATAGTCTTCTTGGCCGATTTAATAGGAGCTATCTCTTTAGATGCCTTCAACGGACGAGTAGAACCGTTTATGGAATTGGTACACATGGTCAGACCTCATGCAGGACAATTGAACACAGCCAACAATATTATGGAATTTTTGAAGGGTTCTGAAATAGTACAACAAGAAAAACGCCACGTACAAGACCCCTACTCTTTCCGTTGTATGCCACAAGTTCACGGAGCAAGCAAAGATGCGATAGATCACATTGCCAATGTGATAGAAACCGAAATCAACTCCGTTACCGATAATCCTACCGTATTTCCTGATGCCGACATGGTGATATCCGCCGGTAATTTTCACGGACAACCCTTGGCTATCAATTTAGATTTTTTAAGCATAGCCATAGCTGAATTGGGAAATATTTCAGAACGAAGAGTTTACCAACTCATAGACGGCAAACGTGATTTACCTCCTTTCTTGGTGGCCAAACCGGGCTTGAATTCAGGATTTATGATTCCGCAATATACGGCAGCCTCTATAGTAAACCAGAACAAATCGCTAACCATGCCCTGCTCCACCGACAGTATCATCTCTTCACAAGGACAGGAAGACCATGTGAGTATGGGTGCTAATGCGGCAACCAAATGTTATCGTATAGTGGAGAATGTAGAAAAATTATTGGGTATAGAATTATTCAACGCCGCGCAAGCATTGGAATTCCGTCGTCCGCTCAAATCCTCACCTTTAATTGAACAAATAATAGCACAATATCGTGAAGCGGTACCTTTTATTGTAAACGATACCGTTATGTACGACAAAATGGAATTGAGCACCGGTTTTATTCAATGTTTGGAAGATTGGTTTGAATTTGAATAAAATGTTTAATCACTCGGATATTTTTATATCCGAGTGATTCTTTTTTTTAACTTGTTACAACTTCACATGAAAAAATTCAGCATCGTGCTACTTATCGCCTTATTAAGCACCTCGTTATTGCATGGGCAAACCGTGAGCGATAATGCCTATGACATAGAAAGTATATCCTATTATCGGCATCATATTTATGCCGATAACGGAGAAAAAATTCTCTCTCCCGATAGAGTATTTGCAGGCACTCCGGCTGAATATACCTGGCAAAAAGGAATAAGACAACAAAAAACCGGTACAGCCTTACTCATTTCCGCAGGAGCAATAAGTGCATGCGGAATAATAGTCTATGGCGTGGCCATAGGCGGATTGGACACCAAAACAGGCTTTGCAGGTTTAGGAATAATGGGAGCATCCATTCCTTTTTACGCCGCAGGAACGAGTATGTATGTTATCGGCAAAAAAAATAAACAACGGGCTATAAATATCTACAACCAATGGAAAGCCGACACACAAGCCTATTTAGGAGTGTGTCCTGCAGGGGTGCAGTTGGTGGTGAAATTCTAAAGCAGTCCGACTTAAAGGGTCAAAATCACTCCCTAATCAAGCTATCCACTATTTTTAGTTTTTCCTCCAAAATTTCTTGCGTGCGAGCTTCGGCAATAAAACGCAAATAGGGCTCGGTATTGGATGGACGGATATTGAACCACCAATTCTTAAACTCCACCCTGTAACCATCAAAGTCGTAATAAGCCTCATAGGGTTCACCTGCACAGAAATAATCTCTCACCTTATCCATAATAGCCTGCTTGTCGGTTACGGTATAATTGATTTCACCGGAATTGGCATAAACGGATATTTTTTCTATTACCTGAGATACTGTCAAACCCTTGTTTTTATATTCTGCCAGAACATTTAAAAGCAATATGGCCGCCAACATTCCGCTGTCGGAATAAAAGAAATGCTTAAAATAGTAATGCCCTGCCAATTCGCCTCCGAACAAGCCGTCTATTTCTCTCAATTTCAATGCGGCATAAGCCCTTCCTACTCTCCAAATGTTCACTTGGGCACCTTTGGCTGTAAGATATTCCGTTACCGACTTGGATGAACGTATATCCAACAACACCTTGGCTTGTTGTTTGCATTGAGGAATAAAATAATCGCCTAACAAGGCTATCATTAAATCGGGGGATATGAATTTGCCTTTTTCATCTACAAACATCACCCTGTCGGCATCTCCGTCAAATATAACGCCCACATCAGCTTTTCTTCGCAGCACTTCCGCTTGTAATTGTTGTATATTTTGCGGTTCCAAAGGGTTGGGCTCATGAGCCGGAAAATGGCCGTCCATTTGATGATTGATATAATATGGAGCAGAGCCTAAAACATCGTCTACCAATAAATTGGCCATACCGTTAGAAGTATCCACCACTATGTTCATATTATTAAAATCAGGGCGATAGTGCAACAAAAATTGCTTATACTCCTCCATCACCTGCATGGGCAGTATTTTTCCCGGTGTTCTTACCGGTATCACCTTTTCATTTTCCACCTTGTATTCCAGTTCTTTCAAACCGGTATCATACCCTACGGGTATGGCATGTGTTGTCGATATTTTCAGTCCGTTGTGATGTTTGGGATTATGCGATGCCGTTATTTGCACCGATGCATCAAATTGATATTGTTCGGTAAAAAAATACACCATCGGAGTAGTTGCAAGGCCCAAATCATACACATCACACCCTGCATGGTTAATACCTTGAGCCAATGCGGTGAATATTTCCTCGGAAGATAAACGTATATCCCTTCCTATCAATATTTTATCACATTTCAACAAAGAAGGTAAAAAATAACCTATTTTATATACTTGTTCTTTGGTAAAATCCACACCGTATGCTCCTCTAATATCGTATGCCTTAAAACCTTTTATCATAATATTCCTTTCACCATTCTGTTTTTTGCATTTATATCTTGTTTGAGTTCTATTTGCGAAAATCTATGTTCCTGCATCAATTGCAACATTTCATTGCCCAAACGCTCATTAATTTCAAAATAGAGGCTTCCTCCTTTTTTTAATACCCGTTTGGCTATTTCCGCTATGGCATGATAAAATACCAAAGGATGCTCGTCTTCGACAAACAATGCCAAATGCGGCTCATGTTCAAGCACTTGTCGGCTCATCATTGACTGTTCTCTTTTACATACATAAGGAGGGTTGCTGACTATGATATCATATTGTGTTAATTTAGTGTTATCCCAATTGATATGTAACACATCCATTTGCATAAAATTGATGCTTACATTTTGCTGACGAGCATTCCGTTTAGCCACTTGTAAAGCATCGTTAGAAATATCGCATGCGGATATTTGTGCTTGCGGCCATTGTTTAGCTAAGGCCAATGCAATACATCCGCTTCCCGTACATATATCTAAAACGGAACTTGTATTTTTTTCCGTATGCAATATCCATTGTACCAATTCTTCGGTTTCCATACGAGGAATCAATACATTGGAATTGACATATAATTGCATATTAAAAAAATAGGCTTGCTTGGTAAGATATTGTATGGGATAATGCTGGCACAACAAATCAAGATGTTGCATTATTTTTTGATATACAGCATCATCCACTTGTTTATCGGGATACATATTCAACCGAATATAATCATAGCCTGTATGATATTCTATTAACATATCGGATATGGTTTTCAATTCACCATTCTCATAAACAGTTGATAACAATTTTCTAACTTCGGTTTGAATATCTTTCAATGTCATATATTCTGCTTGGACAAAATATTTTGCCAAAGGTAGAAAAAAAAAATAAGATATTTTCTTTATATATAAATATTTTCGCACAAAAAAAAATTATATATTTGCAATCATAGGATGAATATAACATGCGATATCTGTTTTAAATTGTAAAAGATGAAGAAAATATTTATAACATTTTTATTATCAATATTTTATACATACAACATCAGTGCCCAAGTAGTGGTACATGCAGATACCAATATTCATAATATATTGGAACAACACATAGCATTGAATGATAAAATGGAAGGCAAGATGATAGGATTTTGCGTACAGATATGTTTTGAATCGGGAAATAATTCCAGAGAAAAAGCAGAGAAAACACGTATGATGTTCTTGTCAAAATATCCGCAAGTAAGTGCATATGTTAGTTTTAAAGAGCCTAATTTCAGAGTAAGAGTCGGCGATTTCAGAACCAGAAGTGAAGCCAGAGGTTTTAGAGAGAAAATTATGTTTGACTTTCCTTCCAGTTTTGTTATTAAAGACGAAATTCATTATCCTAAACACGAAACAAAAGAGTAAACATAAAAAATATTATTAATTAATAACAAACTAAATAGTTACATGAAAACAACAAGAATTTTTGCAATGTTATTATTGAGTGCTGCAATTGTTTTTAGCGGTTGCGGTCTCAAAAAAATGGTAAAAAAGCAGAGTCAAGTAACCTACTCTGTAACCCCCAATCCGCTTGAAACTCACGGTGGAAAAATGACAATGGAACTTAAAGGAACCTATCCTGCCAAATATTTCCATAAAAAAGCGAATTTAACAATAGTACCTGAAATAAAAGCTGAAGACGGTACAGTAGTAAAATTGAATCCCATCTATGTAAAAGGTCAAAAAGCTACAGGTGAAGGTCAAACCATTACTTACAAAACAGGAGGTAGTTTTACATCCACCCAAACCGTGGAATACCAACCTGCATTTGCCACCTGCACATTAGTAGGACAAGCACAAGCCACATTAGGCTCTAAAGAAGCAGGTTTTGATGAAATCTATTTCGGTGATGGCACTATCGCTACTTCTGAACGTATAGTAAACAAACCCGGTTTAGGTTATAAAGACAAAGTATCGGAAGGCACTAATTTCATATTGAGTGATCACGGCTACAATGGTCAAGAAATTGCTACCGCTACCGGTATGATTTACTACGAATTGAACAAAGATAATTTGAATTGGAGTTTAGACCTCAACAAAAAAGATGAAAACAAACAAGCTTTGGCAGGATTAGCCGAATTCACAGGCAAATATCCTGAAATAGTAGGTGTTGAAGTGATTGGCTGGGCATCTCCCGAAGGTGAACTAAACCGCAACCAAGAATTATCCTCCAATCGTTCCAAAACCGCTCAAAAATGGTTTGAAGGCGAATATGACAAATATGTTAAAAAAGCAGCTAAAGAACAAAAAGTGAAAGTTGCCGATATTAAGAAAGACATCAAATACACCACCGATGACAAAGGTGAAGACTGGGACGGTTTCTTAAGCGCAGTAGCAGCTTCCAATATCAAAGACAAAGACCAAATATTGAATGTAATTCGTTCTCAAGCCGATAGAGATCAAAAACAACAACAAATCCGCAATATGATTGCCATTTATAATGAAATAGACGACATATTGCCGAATTTACGTCGTGCCATTATCAAAGTAAATTGCACCGATGCTAAATCTGATGCTCAAATAGCTGAAATGTCCGGTACACGTCCTGATTCTTTAAGCTTGAACGAATTATTATATTCTGCATCTTTAACTGAAGACTTAAACCAAAAAGGCGCCATCTATGCTACCGCTATTTCTTTATATCCTGAAGATTGGAGAGCTTATAATGACTTGGCATGTATCAAAGCTTCTCAAAATGATATAGATGCAGGTAGAAATTTGATAGACAAAGCTAATTCCATTTCTCCCAACAATGGTGTTGTATTGAACAATTTGGGCGTTATTTGCTTAATGAAAGGTGATTACGAAGGTGCTAAAATCGCTTTCGATGCATCTGAAAAAGCAGGCGTTTCCCAATCCTACAACATGGGTGTTATTGATATGAAAAACGGTGACTATGCAGCCGCATCTTCCAAAATGTCGAATGCAAAATGTACCTATAACTTGGCTTTGAATCAATTATTAAGCAAAGATTATGCTGCTGCAAAATCCACTTTGAATTGTATCAACAACAAAGGTGCTGCCGAATATTATCTTTTGGCTATAGTAGGTGCAAGAACCAACACACCTAATGAAATATACAGCAATTTGAAGGAAGCTTGCAAATTGGATGCTTCTTACAAACTCCAAGCCAGCAAAGATGCTGAATTCAAAAAATATAAAGATAATGCAGAATTTCAAGCAGCTATTCAATAATTATCATTAATATTACCAACATTAAACGGCAACCTTATGGTTGTCGTTTAATGTTTAAACAATTATTATTATGAATGCTACCATACAAAACTTATTATCACATAGAAGCATACGTCATTATCAAGACAAAGATATAAGCGACGAAATGCTCAACAACATACTTACCGCTGCCAGCAGAGGGGCCACTACAGGCAATATGCAACTGTACAGCATTATCGTCAATAAAGATAAAAATATCAAACAACAATTAGCACCCTTACACTTTAATCAACCGGCAGTGATAGAAGCTCCGGTGGTACTCACCTTTTGTGCCGATTTCAATAGATTTATAAAATGGTGTGATTTACGACATGCTCAACACGGATTCAACAATATGCAATGCTACACTTGGGCTGTGGTAGATGCTGTTATTGCCGCCCAAAATGCTGTAATAGCAGCCGAATCCATGGGGTTGGGTACTTGTTACATGGGCACCGTAACCTACAATGTAAAACCCTTGTGCAAGCTATATCAATTGCCTAAACATGTGGTACCTGTAGCTTGTGTTACCATAGGTTATCCTGCCGAACAACCCGACCTTACGGACAGACTACCGTTAAAAGCCGTAATTCATCAAGAACGCTATCATGATTACTCTGATAACGATATTAATGATATCTACCATGAAAAAGAACATTCGGAACTTACTCAACAATTGTTAGAAAGCAATAAAATGAACAATTTGGCACAAATATTCGCAGAACGGCGTTATACCAAACAAGACAATGAACATTTTGCCAAAGAATTGGTAGATTTTCTTGTAGAACAAGATTTTATGTAATCTCACAGACTGAATAAACAAAAAAAATGCCTATGAGTATAGGCATTTTTTTTATTTTAATGCAGTCCCGCACCTATAATTCGCAGAAACTCCTGACGGGTGTTGTATTGCTTGAGAAAAGCACCCGTGAAATCGGAGGTGGTGGTAACGGAATTTTGCTTTTGCACCCCTCGCATTGACATACATAAATGTTGTGTCTCTATCACTACCCCCACTCCCAAAGGATTAAGGGTTTCTTGTATACAATTCTTTATTTGAGAGGTGAGTTGTTCTTGCACCTGCAAACGGCGTGCATAAGCATCCACCACTCTCGGAATCTTGCTCAGCCCCACTATATAACCATTGGGAATATACGCTACATGAGCCTTGCCGAAAAATGGCACTAAATGGTGCTCACACAAAGAATATATTTCTATATCCTTAATTATCACCATTTCCTTGCAATCGTGTTTAAACATTGCCGATTTGAGTATGGCTGCAGGATCTTGATGATAGCCTTGGGTAAAAAACTGCATCGCTTTGGCTACCCTCTCCGGTGTTTTCAACAATCCCTCACGATTAATATCCTCACCTAACAATTTCAATATCTCACGATAATGCATTTGTAAGGCTTGTGTAGTTTTTTCATTGTACTTATCCAGTCTTTGATATCCTTCTTCCTGCTTTTCTTGCATTATATATTATTTTTTTGTTTTACAAAAGGGTTGTTTTGTTTTTCAAATGCTACATCACTACTATCCCCGTGTCCGGGTAAAATGATAGTATCATCGGGTAATGTATATATTTGATTGAATATAGATTGTTCCAATATTTGATAATTTCCGCCCGGCATATCGGTGCGTCCTATGCTCATGCGAAACAATAAATCACCGGTAAACACCACTTTTTCACTCGGAATATAAAAACTCACACTACCTTGTGCATGACCGGGAGTATATTTTATTTGTATCTCCTCTCCTTCAAAATGCAAAACATTATCTTGAGATGATATGCTCGTTACAGCCGGCATATTATCTGCTTCGGGCAATCCCATCAGGCGTGCATATCTATTATATGAATGGTACAACTCCACTCCTTCCGGATGTAAATATATAGGTATGTTCGGATAATCTTGATGCAACAAGGCTAAACCTGCAATATGGTCGGCATGTGCATGAGTAATACACACCATGGAGGGTTGCGTTTGTTGTTTTTGTAACAACAGCTTTACTTGTTGCCACTCCTCGGCGGTGGCATAGCCGGGGTCTATGATACAAGCCTGCTTGGTACCGGCAATAAGCAAATAACTATTTACCAAAAAATTGTTGTGTACCGAACGTAGTATCTTCATTATTTGGCATGTTTAAGTTTCATTTCCCAGTTCCAAGCGGAAGCAAGCATTTCTTCCATATTCAATTGGGCTTTCCAACCCATTATTTGGTTGGCTTTGGTGGTGTCAGCCCACACTTTTTCAACGTCTCCCGTACGTCTAGAAACTATTTTATAGGGAAGAGCTTTGCCCGTAACTTTCTCAAAAGCATGTATGATATCTAATACCGACGAAGGTTTTCCCGTACCTATATTGAACACTTCGTAATTTTGTTCCATGCTCTGATCTTGCATTCTATTCAATGCAGATACGTGAGCCTTGGCTAAATCCACCACGTGTATGTAATCGCGTAAACAGGTACCGTCGGGGGTGTTATAATCTCCGCCGAAAACTTGCAGATATTCTCTTATTCCGGCAGCTGTTTGAGTGATATATGGAATAAGATTTTGCGGCACGCCGTTAGGCAACTCCCCTATCAATGCCGAAGGATGAGCCCCTATGGGATTAAAATAACGAAGAGCTATCACTTTATATTCCTGTTCTTCATTGCACACATCCCTTAATATTTCCTCTATTATCTGCTTGGTATTGCCATAAGGACAAGTAGCGGGTTTCACAGGAGTGGTTTCCACCACCGGCAATACATCGGGGGTGCCGTAAACCGTACACGATGAAGAAAAAACCAACCGTTTGATGTTATGTTCTTTCATGGCGGTAAGAATATTCAATGTAGAGTATAAATTATTCTTATAATACCGCAATGGCTGCTCTACCGACTCCCCTACATACTTATAGGCGGCAAAATGAATAATGGCATCAATATGTTCTTGATGAAAAAAATCAGAACAAGCCTTTTCATCCGACAAATCAAAATTATAAAATTTCGGGGTGATACCGGTAATTTTAGTTATATTTTCCACCACCGACGGCTGTGAATTACTGAAATTATCCACTATAACTACATCATATCCGTTGTTTTGTAATTCTACCACCGTATGCGAACCGATATAGCCTGCTCCTCCTGTAACCAATACTACTTGTTTCATCTGCTTTTTTCTGCAAAGGTACCGCTTTTAATTCAAAAAAACGATGAAATAAATATATTTTTTAAGCCGGCATGCTTTTTTTTTGAGAAAAATATAAAAGACATCAAAAAAAATTATACCTTTGCAAATATAATCATACATAACGTTTGATAGTCATCACACGTATTAATCCAATACATTTTATAACACATAACACAGCTCATGGCAAATAAAATTAAAGTATTAGACATTAGTATTTTAGAATACAAAACCCTTGGAGAACTCAAAAATTTTGCCAAAAATAGAAATATTCCCGAATATGATCGGTTAAGCAAAGAGGAATTAATAGCAAAATTGGATGAATTTCAAAAACAACATCATCTGGTAGGAACAAACGATATAAAAAAACAAGAAAACAAAGCTACCTCCGCCCCTGCTCTGCCGTTAGAACCGGCAACCGACAACAGCAAGGCTGATAATGAAAAAGCAACAGCTACACAGCAAGACAATTCGATTAATCCATTAAAAAAAGGCAGACGTAAACGTATTTCTTCAGAAATAGAAATAGCAGCCTCATCCCGCAATAACAATAAGGGTGACATACAAGATGCCGAAACTTTATCATACATCAACAACATACGCAAGCGTGCTATGGAAGAAATAGCACAAAAACAGCAAGTTAAATCAATGTTCAACGAAATAGCCAAAGAAAATTCTAAAATTGAAGGTACTTCTGAAAAACAAGAAACGGCTACTGAGGTTTTGAACACCAATAGTAATAGTAATAATAATAACAATAATCCTAACGCCAATGTTATAGGATATGTACCGAAAAACATTGATTTCTTAGGTAATGTTGCTGCAGAGGGTGTATTGGAAATTATGCCGGACGGATTCGGTTTTTTACGTTCCTCCGATTATAATTACCTCAACTCCCCCGACGACATCTATGTATCACAATCTCAAATAAAACTTTTCGGTTTAAAAACCGGTGATGTTATCAATGGCACTATTCGCCCGCCTAAAGAAGGAGAAAAATATTTCCCATTGTTAAAAGTGGATATGATCAACGGCAAATTACCGGAAGAGGTAAGAGATAGAATCCCGTTTGATTATCTTACCCCGCTTTTCCCCGACGAAAAAATCAATCTGGTACGCCGTGACACCAATAATATATCTATGCGTGTAATAGATTTGTTTGCTCCTATAGGCAAAGGTCAACGTGGATTGATAGTGGCACAACCCAAAACAGGAAAAACGGTATTACTCAAAGAAATAGCCAATTCCATATCTGTTAACCACCCTGAAATATATTTAATTATCTTGCTCATAGACGAACGACCGGAAGAGGTAACCGATATGGCAAGAAGTGTTAAAGCCGAAGTGATAGCTTCCACCTTTGACGAACCGGCGGAAAGACATGTAAGAATTGCTAACATAGTGTTGGAAAAGGCCAAGAGAATGGTTGAATGCGGTCATGATGTGTGCATACTCTTGGATTCTATCACCCGTTTGGCCCGTGCTTTTAACACCATGGCACCCGCTTCAGGAAAAGTACTCTCCGGCGGCGTAGAAGCCAACGCCTTACAAAAACCCAAACGATTCTTCGGTGCAGCTCGTAAAATTGAAAACGGAGGGTCACTTACCATCATCTCTACCGCTTTAACAGAAACGGGCTCCAAGATGGATGAAGTGATATTTGAAGAATTTAAAGGCACCGGTAATATGGAATTACAATTAGACCGCCGTTTGTCAAACAAACGTGTTTTCCCTGCGGTGGATATAGTAGCTTCTTCTACCAGAAGAGACGACTTGCTGCAAGAAAAAAACACTTTGCATCGCGTATGGTATTTACGCAACATTTTAGCCGACATGAACCCCATAGAAGCCATGGAATTTGTAAAACATCGTATGGAAATGACAAGTTCCAACGAAGAATTCCTGCTTTCTATGCGTGATGAATAATCCTATAACTTTTAAGTTAAACACCCAAAAGGATATTGAAAAAATATCCTTTTTTTATGATTATATAATTGAAAACAAACCATGGTTATATAAAAAAAATTGTATCTTTGCATTTTAATAAAAAATAAACAAACATGACACAAGAAGAAAAAATATCCTATGCATTAGGCATAGCCATAGGCAGTAATTATGCCAAAATGAATATTAAAATAGATGCCAAAGCTTTTACCGATGGCGTTATCACTATGATAGAAGGTAAACAACCTGTTATGAGCATGCAAGAGATTCAACAGGTGTTGGATGAATTGCAAAACAATTTAGAAAGTAAAGGTAAAGCCATGATAGAGGCAGAAAAAGAAAAAGGCAGACAATTTTTAGCCGCCAACAAGCAAAAAGCCGGAGTAAAAGAAACAGCCAGTGGCTTGCAATACAAAGTATTGGTGGAAAGCATAGGTAAAAAACCCACCGCCAACGATACGGTGGAAGTGCATTACGAAGGCCGATTATTAGACGGAACCGTTTTCGATTCTTCCATTATGAGAGGAGAAACCATATCTTTTCCGCTTAACCGTGTGATTGCCGGCTGGACGGAAGGTCTTCAATTGATGAGTGAAGGCTCTAAATTTGAATTTTACATTCCTTCCCATTTGGCTTATGGAGACCATGGTGCAGGAGAATCCATTCCCGGTGGAGCTACCCTGATATTCCAAGTAGAATTGTTTAAAGTAAAATAAAATATCATGCAAACCCCGGAAGCCTTATTAAACGAGCTTTTTGAACGCACATTTCATACCAAACCGCTTGGCATTCATCCGTTGGACGCCTCCGGTTCGGGTTCCGGCAGGAAATATTTTCGTATCACCGCTGTGAACAATATAGTAATAGGCGTCTATAGCGAGGATAGAAAAGAAAACGAAGCATTTTTGGGTATTACCAAACATTTTTTGTCTAAATCGTTTCCTGTACCGCATATTTATGCAGAAGATTTGGATAAAAACATCTATCTTTTAGAAGATTTAGGCGATGAAACATTGTATGATTTTTTAAGCGGACATCGCAATGGTATGGTAGAATTTTCTTCCGAACTCTTAGACATATATCAAAAAGCATTAGACGGGCTGCTGGATATACAAATAGAAGGCGGCAAAGGATTGAATTACAACCTCTGCTACCCTCGAGCCGCTTTTGATGCCCAATCCATACACTGGGATTTGAATTATTTTAAATATTATTTTCTCAAATTAGCCAAAATTCCGTTTAACGAACAATTGTTAGAAAACGATTTTAACACATTGTGTAATTATCTATTGCAAGCCGATCATTCCTATTTTCTATATCGAGATTTTCAATCCAGAAATATCATGTTGAAAAATAATAACATATACTTTATTGATTATCAAGGCGGAAGAAAAGGCGCTTTGCAATACGATGTTGCCTCTTTGTTATACGACGGCAAAGCCGGTATTCCGCAATCGGTACGGGAAGAGTTGGTTAATTACTACGTACACCGTTTATCCGTTCGCAATCCGCAAGCGGCTGAAACATTTATGGACTATTATTATCCATTTGTTTTTATCCGTATTATGCAAGCTATGGGGTCGTACGGTTTCAGAGGTTTTTACGAAAAGAAAACACATTTTTTACAAAGCATACCCTATGCTTTGGACAACCTGAAATGGTTGATAGAAAATGTTAAACTAAAGATTGAAATCCCGACACTTTGGGATTTGTTTCACAAGCTGATAAACTCCCCTAACTTAAAGCAGTTCGCCCAACCGAAATTAACGGTCAGCATCTATAGTTTTTCGTTTCGCAACCAGCATCCGCAAGACCATAGCGGTAATGGTGGCGGTTATGTTTTTGATTGCCGGTGTTTACCCAATCCGGGCAGGTACGATGAATTCAAAACGCACAATGGTACCGACCCTGAGGTAATCAATTTTTTAAACGAAAAAACAGAAGTAGCCATCTATTTTGAACATGTAAAACGTATAGTGGATATGGCGGTGGAAAACTACATCAGCAGGTCGTTCAGAAATTTGTCCGTTAGTTTCGGATGCACAGGAGGGCAACACAGATCGGTATATTTTGCCAATCGTTTGGCTCAATATCTACAATCCCGCTACGATATCAACATAGAACTCACCCACTTAATGCAAAAAGAATGGATAAGATAAAACACATATTAATTTGGTTTGTCCTGCTGGCAGGTATTAGTATTATATGTTCTTCCTGTAGATACGAAGAAGGTCCTTTTATTAATTTTGTAAAAGTGGAAAACCGTATCCGCGGAGAATGGGAAATAGTAAAAATAACACGCAACGACACTTTTGTTTCATCCACATTGACAGAAGAAGAATCCGTAGGCTCTATTATGGATTTCTACAGAACTCATGTCTTCATTATGCACTGCACCATGAATTCAACCATATATAATTGTGACGGTTCTTGGATTTTCGGGGATAAAAAACACACCATTCTCGTCTATTTCAGAGGGGTGAGACAAGTAATCAGTCGAGAATACGAAATAGTAAAATTTAAAAACAACGAACTCAAGCTACGCTACACTGACGAAAAAGGCGTAACATGGACCATATACTTAGAATTAATAATGTCCTACATAGAATATGGATTTTAAAGCATACGCATCAAAAATAATTCATTGGTTCGGCCGCCGTACTGATAATACCAAAATATACATATTGAGTATCCTTGTAGGTATTATTGCCGCCATAGCAGCCATTATACTCAAATTGAGCGTACATTATACACAAACCATATTGCAAAATGCCTTTCCTGAGCAAGATTTCAACTATTTGTATTTAGCATTTCCTATCATCGGTATTACGCTTACGGTATTGTATGTAAAATTGATTATCAAAGACGACCTCAGTCACGGGGTGAGCAAGGTGCTATACGCCATAGCCAGAGACAACGGCAAACTAAAAATGCACCACACCTACTCTTCCATGGTATCCAGTACGCTTACCGTCGGATTCGGAGGTTCGGTAGGATTAGAGGCTCCCATCACGCTCACCGGTTCTGCTATAGGAAGCCGATTGGGAATTTTTTTTAATTTAAGCACCAAACAAATCACCACTTTAGTAGCATGCGGAGCTACCGCAGCGGTAGCTGCCATTTTTAACGCCCCCATTGCCGGTGTAATATTCGCTATAGAAGTGCTCATGCTTGACCTCACCATCTCATCGGCATTTCCTTTGCTATTATCAGC
Organism: Bacteroidales bacterium UBA1205; assembly: GCA_002309615.1. Classification (GTDB taxonomy): domain Bacteria; phylum Bacteroidota; class Bacteroidia; order Bacteroidales; family WCHB1-69; genus UBA1205. Next base: position 21,536 of record DBXT01000020.1, on the reverse strand, counting down.
TGTTACGGCAACAAGTTTGTCTTACATCTGTTTGGGACATAGCATCATGTTTGAATCTATCAATGTGACGCAATTTGAAATGCACAATATGCCATTTTACGCTATTTTAGGCATACTTACCGGCGTTTATTCCTTGTATTTTATGAGAACATCGGCTTTCATAGAATCACAATTCAAAAAAATAAAAAAAACATGGGTCAAAATATTATCGGGAGGAATATTGCTCAGCATACTTATATTCCTATTCCCTTCTTTTTACGGTGAAGGTTACAATACTTTAACGGATGTTATGTTGGGAGATTTTAACAAAATTTTTATCAACAGTCCGTTCTACAATTGGCAATTCAATCCATGGTTGATGCTATTGTTTATTTTCATGTTGCTCACATTCAAAACCTTTGCCACAGCCCTCACCAATGGAGCAGGCGGTATCGGCGGTGTGTTTGCCCCTTCTCTATTTATAGGAGGTATGGCAGGATGTTTTACCGCTTTAGCCGTTAACACTCTTTTCGGCTATGATTTGCCCATTATCAATTTCACCTTAGCCGGCATGGCCGGCGTAATGGGTAGCGTAATGAAAGCTCCGCTAACAGCTATATTCCTAATAGCAGAGATATCGGGTGGATATCAACTGATTATACCTTTGATGTTAACCACCTTATGCTCTTATGCCGTGTTTTATCCTTTTGAAAAACAATCGGTTTATACCAAATCATTGGCCGAAGCAGGAAATTTAATCACCCATCACAAAGATAAACATGCATTAAGCAAACTATCGGTATCGGAGTTGATAGAAAACAATTTCCTCACCATAAGTCCTGATGCAACACTCAGAGATTTATTACCCGTCATAGAAAATTCAGTGCGTAATATCTTCCCTGTGGTGGATACTAATGGTAAATTCTATGGCATTATCATTTTGGATGATATACGTCATGTAATATTTCATGCCGAAAAATACGACACCCCTGTATTAGATTACGCTTTTATGCCTGACATATCGGTACACAAAGGAGAAAAGATGAGCCAAGTGGTGGAAAAATTTAAATCTTCCGGCTTGTACAATATGGTGGTACTGGATGAAAACAACACCTATTATGGATTTATATCCAGAGCCAATGTGTTTTCATCTTATAGAGAAATAGTACAAGAAATATCGGAAGACTAATGCGTTACCTGCATATTTTTCTATTATTCATCATTGCTGACCTATATTCCTTTGCTTTATATGCACAAGAAAAAATGTTGATACTTACCCCATCTTGCTTTAGCGATATGGTGGATACCTATATTCAGTCCAAGCCGGAAATGATATGCACCACATTGGTATGCGATACGATGGAATCAACACAAATAAAGCTGCGCATAGATAGCCTATCTCATTATTTTTCGGCAGATTATTTGCTTATCATAGGCGACCATGAGTTGATACCCTCCTTTCCTGTTCAAGACGGATTGAGCGACATATATTACACATGTGACAGCAATGCTCACACCAACATTCCCGTAGGACGTTTGCCTATTCAAACAGCAAAAGAACTGAACAACATCATTTATAAAAACAGCTCAACTGTTATTTCAGAGACTATCACTATCGCCTCCGCTGAAAAATCCGCTTTAACCGATAAATACGATTGGGAACGCATGCGGGATATTTCCGCTGTATTGTCACAAAAAAACATTCGCACCATAGGAGAATATTTCGACGGTAGCAGAGAGGGCTTGGACGCAGCGGGCAATCCTGCGGCTTACGACATTATTACGGCTGTTAACCAAGGGGTTGATTTAGTGCTTTATGCCGGACATGGCGACTATAGCGGTTGGAATACCGGCATGCTGACCCAAAATCAACTTCAACACTTAAACAACACCCGATATCCTATTGTGATAGCTGCCGCATGCAACAACGGACATTTTGCCGGTCGCACCTGCATGGCGGAAACATGGCTCAATAGTGAATACGGAGCAAAAGCCGCTATCATGTCATCGGCTTTATGCGATTGGGATGCCAATTTAGAAGCCTTGGTATATATCTGCAACAAGCTTCCTGCACAAAGCACATTGGGAAAATTATGGCTGAAAATGTACCAATACACTACCGATAGTTTGCATCGCCACACAGAAGCCCAAACATGGTTGCTCTTTGGAGACCCTTCTATGCCTATTACTTTGCCGGACAAAAACGGAATAAAACAAATGGCTGATGATGCTATTTGTTTGTATCCTAATCCTGCTGATGAAAAAATTTTTCTTCACTGCGATACTATTCCCTCTTCCATACTTATATACAATCATATCGGAGCTGTGATTCAACACATCACTCCTGCCGACACTCACATAGAAATTGATATATCATCATGGGCTTCAGGTTGTTATATTGTAAAAATTGATGAAAAAATCGCCCGTTTTTGTAAACAATAAGAAAAACAAAAATTAATACAATAAAATTACCGATACTACGTTATAAATATTTAATAAAAATATACGGTGAAAAGAATTCAAACATACGGTTGCAAAAAAATCACAATAATCACACTGACAATGTGCTTATTATGTGCTTGCAGTACCAAAAAAGACAATTTCTTTTATCGTGCCTATCACGGCACCACCGCCCGATTCAACATTATATTCAATGGCAGTGAAAGTTACAAGGAAGGGATGGAGGCCATTGAAAATTCCAATACGGACAATTATACCGACATACTTCCTATATATCCTTTAGTAGATAAAACAGAAGCCCTCAAGCAAGCTCCTAAATGGGATAGAACGATAGAAAAATGCTCCAAAGCCATCAAAAAACACTCCATGCTGATTAAAGGTGTAGAACGATGCAAACCCATTGATGATGCCTACTTGCTTTTAGGAAAAGCATATTATCAACGACAAGATTATGCTGATGCCATAGGAGTGTTCAATTATATTATCAACACGCATCACAACGGCAATGTATGGCCGGATGCCCATACATGGAAAGCCGAAACAGAATTACGTATGGACCGCATAAAAGAAGCTGAAGAAACATTGGAAACCATACGTCAAGATATAGCCAATCAGAAAAAAGACATCTACAAGCAACATTGGGAAGGAACGTATTCTCAAATGCTTATCAGTCAAAAAGAATATGAGCAAGCCACTATATATCTTACAGAATTGCTCAAACACAAACATATGAAGAAAGACTTTAAAACACGTATTCTTTTTATTCTTGCTCAAATTCAACAACAATTGGAATTAAAAGAAGACGCCACCAAAAATTATTTAGCCGTATTAAAACGCAACCCTGTATATGAAATGGAATTCAATGCTACCATCAATTTGGCATTGTGCAATAACGATATTGCAGAATCAAGGCAAAAACTGAACAAATTGTTCAAAGATGGTCGTAATGAAAGTTTAAAAGACCAGATATTCTACACTTTGGCTTTATTGGACATGGCAGAAAACGATACCAACTCCGCTATTAACAATTTGGAAGCATCGGTATTTTGGTCTTTCAGCAATCCTCATCAAAAAGCATTGTCTTCGCTCACCTTGGCTGACTTATACTATGCAAAGAACAACTATGTGAATGCACTCACCTATTACGATACATTATTGGTGAATATGCCGACCAACTTTCAAAATTATACAGGGATAAAAAAACGTAGCGAAACATTGAAAGATTTGGTGTCAAATTTAATGATTATCAGCCACAACGACAGCATGCTGTATTTAGCCTCACTCAGCGAACCGGAACGCAACGATTATATTAGCAAACTGATAGCTGAATATCAGAAAAAAGAAGAAGAACGCATAGCTGACGAAAATGAAAAAGCTCAATTGATGGAAAATGCTTCCAAACGCAGAAGCTCTGCAGCCGCTGCAGGACACTCCGGCGGCAAATGGATATTTGCAGACCCCACTCAAAACAAGACATCTATACAAAATTTCCGAAAACAATGGGGCAGCCGCGTTTTGGAAGACTATTGGTTTGTTAATGACATCAGTGTCATGTCGTTTGACGCAACCAATTTGGCGAAAAACGATATTGACAACACCGGTAACGACGGGGACGGCAATACCGATTCTTCCACATCATCCAAATCAGCATCCGCAACACGCACCTCCAATCCTATGGACAAAAGTTATTATTTGCAAGACATGCCCACCTCAGAGGAGGAAATAGCCAAAATGAACAACGACATCGCCACTGCCATGTACAATGCAGGATTCATTTACTATGACCATCTGAACGATAAACCTATGTCAAATTTCGAATTTGAAACCTTACTACAACGATTCCCTGATAATAAATTGGCAGCACCGTCATGCTTCCAACTATACACTTCCTACTTATCTACAGGAGATATAGAAAAAAGCAATTATTACAAAAACTATTGCTTAAGCCACTACCCCAATACCGATTATACTCGTATTATCAACGATCCTGACTATTATCAAAACATACAACAACAACAGCAAGCAGCGGAAAACTATTACACCTTGCTCTACGATACTTTTACAGGCGGACATTATCCTGTTGCCTATAACATGTGTAATGAAGGATTGCAGAAATTTGCCAATTCCGAACTCAACGCCAAAATGGAATACATACGGGCTATATGTGTGGATAAGATGTATGGCCACGATAGTTTGAAAGTGCATTTAAAAAATATTATCACACGCTACCCTACCACTGCGATAGATACAGCGGCAGAAGCTTTATTGGAAGCTCTCAAAAGATTGGAAAACCAGCCATCCTCTTCGACTGCTTCCTCAAGCAAACCTGCCGACAAACCCTCTCCAAAATTGTCTTATACCTACGATGCATCAGCATTCCATTTCATCATCATCATTGCTGATATTAGAGATTTAAAAATCAACGATTTGAAAAATGCCATTGTCGATTTTAACAAGGCCTATTTCCGTCGTGAAAAATTTGATATCTCCAATTTTTATATAGACAACACCATACAAATGATATCCGTTTCAAGGTTTGACAACAAGGAAAAAGCCATGGACTATTATCGTTTAATGAAAACAGACAATAATTATTTATCCACTCTCAATAGTTCTTCTACAACCAAAATATATACCATTTCCGATGCCAACTACACGCTCTTTTTCAAAAATAAAGACATAAGAGCCGACTACGAAGCATTTTTTAAAGAGAACTATTTAAATCAATAATACCTTATTCATTTTTTGTATGCCAACTAAAAAATACGATTTTGACACCGTCATTAATTGTAAAAACAGAGCCAGCGTAAAACACGATATGATGTATCGTATTTTCGGTCGTAACGACCTATTACCCATGTGGGTTGCAGAAATGGACTTTCCTACCCCCGATTTTATTTTACAAGCTATTAACCAAAGGCTGCAACATCCGATGATAGGATATACTTTCGGGGATACTGATTATTTTACCGCCTTAACAACATGGTTGAAAAAACGTTACCATATCACAGCCCGAGCCAAGGAATTGCATTTTATTCCGGGTATAGTTGCAGGCATCAGCTTTTTTGTGCAGGCATTTACCGCCACCGGCGATGCCATAGTGATTTTCAACCCTGTATATCCGCCGTTTATACAGGTACCTTTGCAAGGAAAAAGAGAATTAAGATGCAGCCATTTGGAAATAATAGACGGAAAATTCCATATCAATTGGGAGGATTTTGAAACAAAATTACAAGGTGCTAAATTATTGATATTATCCAATCCTCACAACCCCGGTGGACGTGTATGGACCAAAGAAGAGTTACAAAAAATAGCAAGTCTATGCCAACAACACCAAGTGAAGGTGATATCGGATGAAATACATGCAGACCTTGTTTTTAACGACGAAGAGCAGTTTTCTTTCTCTACCGTATCCGAGGAAGCCAAAAACATATCCGCCACTTTTTTTGCCCCCAGCAAAACATTCAATGTTGCCGGCATGTCCAGTTCGGCTGTATATATTCACAATGAGGACATCAGAGAACAATATTGGAATTATCTTGACGGCTACGAAGTAGCTAACGGGCACACCTTGGCATACACTACCGCCATCGCCGCTTTTACTCATGGCGAAGAATGGTTAGGCCAAGTGAAAGCCTACATCCAAAATAATATAGACTATACCATTGGCTATATGCAAAAACACTTACCCAAGGTAAAAGTGATGCGACCGCAGGCATCTTATTTATTGTGGATTGATTTTTCCGCCATGCAATTGTCGCATCAAGAGATAAAAGACAGACTCATTAACCAAGCTTTAATAGCTCTTAACGACGGTACGGAATTCGGAGGTGAACGTTACCAAAATTGTTTCAGGTTAAATGTTGCCTGCCCTCGAACTACGCTTACCGACGCCTTGGAAAGAATAAGTAGCATATTTTAGTTACCTATCCTCATAATTAATAGCAAAAAAAAAATAAAAATGCATGATTCTACGCATGCTCCGTTGTGTATGTGCGTCAAAAATGCTATCTTTGCAGTTTGTACGTATTCATACGTATAAATTCGTATTATATTAATTAACTGAAAGATAAATGGATTTAGCAGCAAAATACACTCCCGCAGAAGTTGAAAGCAAATGGTATCAATATTGGATAAATAACGGCTTGTTCAAATCCGCTCCTGACCATAGAGCACCCTATACCATAGTTATTCCGCCTCCAAACGTAACGGGTATATTACACATGGGCCACATGCTCAACAATACCATACAAGATATATTGGTACGTCGTGCTCGCTCGCAAGGCAAGAATGCTTGTTGGGTACCGGGTACTGACCATGCTTCTATTGCAACCGAAGCCAAAGTGGTAAACAAATTAGCCCAACAAGGTATAAAAAAGACCGACCTCAGCCGTGAGCAATTTTTGGAACAGGCATGGGATTGGACACACGAACATGGTGGCATTATTCTCAAACAACTGCGTCGCTTGGGTGCTTCATGCGATTGGGACAGAACCGCTTTTACCATGGACGACATCCGTTCTGAAAGTGTAATAAAAGTATTTTGCGACCTATATAACAAAGGCCTCATTTACAGAGGCGTTCGTATGGTTAATTGGGATCCACAAGCCCAAACCGCCCTATCGGACGAAGAGGTGATATATAAAGAACAAAACGGTAAATTATATTATCTTCGTTACAAAATAGCAGGAGAAGATGGTTATGCTATAGTAGCCACCACCCGCCCGGAAACCATTATGGGCGATACCGCCATGTGTATTAACCCGCAAGACCCTAAAAATCAACACCTGAAAGGCAAACATGTGATAGTGCCTTTAGTAGGAAGGGAAATACCTGTAATAGAAGATGAATATGTGGATATAGAATTCGGTACAGGTTGCCTTAAGGTAACTCCTGCCCATGATATCAACGACTATATGTTGGGCGAAAAACACGGGCTGAAAAGCATAGATATATTTAACGACAACGGCACCCTTAACGAAAATGGCGGTCAATACGCAGGCATGGACAGATTTGCCGTACGCAAACAAATAGTGGAAGATCTGCAGGCCGCCAATCTGTTGGAAAAAGTGGAAGATTATGTTAACAAAGTAGGCTTTTCCGAACGTACCAATGCTGCCATAGAGCCCAAACTATCCATGCAATGGTTTGTAAAAATGAAAGAATTGGCACTACCCGCTTTGAACGCCGTTATCAATGACGAAATAGTATTTCATCCCGCCAAATTCAAAAACACCTACCGTCATTGGATGGAAGAGGTGAAAGATTGGTGTATCAGCCGCCAACTATGGTGGGGACATCGTATTCCTGCCTACTATTTACCGCAAGGCGGCTTTGTGGTTGCTCCTAACATAGAAGAAGCGCTTGCACAAGCAAAACAAAAAACAGGTAATGCATCTCTCACCACCGCAGACTTACGACAAGAAGAAGATTGTTTGGATACATGGTTTTCTTCATGGTTGTGGCCTATTTCTCTGTTTGACGGCATCAACCGTCCCGACAATGAGGAGATAAAATATTACTACCCTACCGCCGACTTGGTAACAGCACCGGATATCATTTTCTTCTGGGTGGCACGAATGATAATGGCAGGCTACGAATACAAAGGCACCTACCCTTTCAAAAATGTATATTTCACCGGCATAGTAAGAGATAAAAAAGGCAAAAAAATGTCCAAATCGGCAGGCAACTCCCCCGACCCTATAGAATTGATGGACAAATACGGTGCCGATGCCGTTCGCATGGGTATGATGCTTTCTGCTCCTGCCGGCAATGACATACTTTTTGATGAAGCATTGTGCGAACAAGGACGTAATTTCAACAATAAGATATGGAATGCTTTTCGATTGGTGAAATCATGGAAAGTTGAAAACAAGCCACAACCCGAAACAGCTCAAAAAGCGGTGGAATGGTTTGACAATATACTCTGCAGGGTGCATGCCGAAATTGATGATTTATTTTCCAAATACCGACTGTCGGAAGCCCTGATGGTGGTATATAAATTGTTTTGGGATGAATTTTCCGCATGGTATCTGGAAATGATTAAACCCGATTTCGGACAAGCCATAGACGAAAAAACCTATCAATCCACATTGCAATTCTTTGACCATCTACTTCGTTTATTGCATCCGTTTATTCCGTTTATCACCGAAGAACTGTGGCAATCGCTACAACAACGAGCTGAAGGTGAAAGTATTATGCACGCACAATTGCCGCAGGTGCAAAAAGCTGATGAGCAACTATTGAAGAATTTTGAAACCATCAAAGATATTATCACCAATATACGCAACATACGCTTACAAAAAAATATCCCCGGCAAACAAGCTTTGGATATTTACTATAAAGGTGAAGCTGTTACCTATTATGACTCTTTAATACGTAAAATAGCCAATATCAATAGCATACAAACTTGGGAAGACGGCATGAACACCCCTACCGTCAACTTTTTGGTCAACACCACCGAATGGATTATCCCTATAGGAAATATGATAGATAAAGAGGCTGAAATAAAGAAAATAGAAGCTGATATTCAATATTATGAAAAATTCCTGAATTCGGTGATCAACAAATTGAACAATGAAAAATTTGTTAACAATGCCAAACCGGAGATAGTGGCTTTAGAACGGAAAAAGCAAGCTGACGCCACTTCAAAATTGGAAACGCTGAAAGATAATTTGAAAAAGCTCACAGAATAAACAAAAAAAAGGAAGTTGCAAGCTTCCTTTTTTTTATCCCTTGAGCATATCAACCGAGTATATGCTCACCAATAAAAAAAACCGCAACACCGAGTACCGGCGTTGCGGGAAAAATTAAACGTATCATGAATTATTTCTTATTATTCCTAAGTTTATTTCTTTCTTTACGAGCCAAATGAGCAGGTTCTAATGCCAAAGTATCACCATTGAGCAAGGAGGCGACACCTTCTTTAGCTTGTCGGCGTTTTTGCTCGCATTCCGGACAATGACATTCCTCTTTATAATCAGCAGGCTCGGTATAGGTGGTAATAACACCTTCAAAATTACGCAATATCACTCTATTAGGACTTTGGGATATTACATAATTAGGCATTACGGGTGTTTTTCCGCCACCGCCGGGAGCATCTACTACAAAGGTAGGCACGGCATAACCGGAAGTATGACCTCTCAAATTTTCAATAATTTCTATACCTTTGGAAACCGGAGTGCGGAAATGTTCCAATCCCATAGATAAATCACATTGATAAATATAATATGGACGTACTCTCATTTTCACCAATTCATGCACCAATTTCTTCATCACATAGGTACAATCGTTTACACCTCTCAACAGCACTGTTTGATTGCCTAAAGGAATGCCCGCATCAGCCATTTTTGCACATGCCGCAATAGATTCTGCCGTAACCTCTTGCGGGTGGTTAAAATGAGTGTTGATCCAAATAGGATGATATTTTTTCAGCATATTCACCAATTTATCGGTGATACGTTGAGGACAAACCACCGGTGTACGGGTTCCCAATCGGATAATTTCCACATGAGGAATATTTCTTAACCTTTGAATAATGGATTCCAACATATCATCATTTACCATCAAAGCATCGCCACCTGACAACAACACATCACGCACCGTAGGAGTGGCAGCTATATAATCTATGGCTTTTTGTATTCTTTCCGAAGGAGATTGACAATCGTGCTGACCGGCAAACCTGCGACGGGTGCAATGACGACAATACATGGAACACATATCGGTGATTAAAAACAACACCCTGTCGGGATATCTATGGGTGAGTCCGGGCACAGGAGAATCTTCATCTTCGTGTAAAGGATCCAACAAATCGGCAGCAGATTGATGTAATTCCGCAATAGTAGGGATAGCCTGACGACGAACAGGACAATGAGGATTATCGGGGTCGATCAAACTTAAATAATACGGAGTGATAGCCATACGCAAAGTCTTTAACGACTGTGCCACACCTTCTTCTTCTTCTTTGGTAAGCAGTATGTATTTTTTCAGTTCTTCCAATGTTTCTATTCTATTTTTT
>DBXT01000020.1:0-11074 GCA_002309615.1 Bacteroidales bacterium UBA1205 | reverse complement strand
CCTGCCATTTCCAATCATTCCATTGTTCATCACTTACATTTGGAAACAGTTCAAATCTTCTATTGGTATTCATAAATCTATTTATTTGAATATTATTGCTTATTATTTCACATACATTTTCTCAAACAATGCACGTATTTCTTTTGATTCCCTGATAATATTAAGGGTAAGTTCGGCATGACCCTTGGCGTATCCGTTGCCTACTATCAAATTGATATCTTTTCCTACACCTTCAGCACCCAAGGCTGCCTTGGTAAAACTGGTGGCCATAGAGAAGAAATACACACATCCCTGCCCTTTGGTGATAAGTATAGAGGTCATTTCCGTAGAAGGCACATTCACATTGTTGATGGTAACATCGGTGCCTCTTCCTCCTGTGATAGCCATCACTTTGTGATATACATCCATCACATTAGTGGCATCTGCCACTATCACATCGGTAGCCAAATGCATATCCAAAATGCGTTGAGCATTTTCTTTGGAATACTCCACCACTATCACCTTTCCGTATTTTCCCACGTTTTTCATGGCTTGATAACAGCACAACACTCCCGATTTTCCGCCACCGCCGATAATACACACCATATCACCTTCGGTTACCAAACGGTCCACCTGTGCAGGAGCTCCCGCTACATCCAATACCGCTAAAGCCAGTTTTTCAGGGATATCGTCCGGTAATACGGCAAACAATCCGCTTTCAAACAAGATGGCTTCCGCATCTACATCCACTTGGTCAGAATCGGGGGAAAGATATTTAATGCTGTTAATTTTCAAAGGAGTAAGCGATAAAGACACCAAGGTGGCTATTTTATCACCTACTTTTACTTTGGTGCTATTGTGAAAATTATCACCTATAGCCTTCACCTTTCCTATAAGCATGCCTCCGGAACCTGTAACGGGATTCTGCATTTTGCCTCTTTCTTCCACTATGGAAAGTATCATCTGCTTCATTTTTTCAGCATCACCGTTACACGCTTGGCGTATTTGCGTATAACTTGCAGAATCTATATTCAGGGTACTGACGCTTATAAGCATCTCGTTATCATATATTTGCATATCATTGTCCAACTTTTGAGCAGGTTGAGGCAATGTACCTGACGGGGATAATACCCTATGTGTTCCGAATCGGCATCCTTGTTTCATTACAATAGTATTAAGACATACAAAGATACTATAAAATGAAATATAAATGCTGCTTCAAGCTCATATTTTTTTTGTGGGAATATATTTTTCTTTAATTACCTTTCTTGGGTTGTGACCCTAATAAAAAAAATGGCCCCGCCTGATGGCGGGACCATTAAAATTAAATCATGCTTTTTTTTAAGCATACAATTCTTCAAATATTTTACGCAGTTCGGGACTTTCACGAAGTTCTTGCAAAGTAAACTCTGCATGACCTTTGGTATATCCGTTACCCATAATCATATTCACATCGGCTCCTATACCTTCGGCTCCTAACGAAGCTTTGGTAAAGCTGGTAGCCATGCTGAAGAAATAAACGATACCATCATCTTTGGTACACAATACAGCTGTCATTTCTTGGTCGGGAACATTTACGCAGTTAATGGTTACATCGGCCATTTTACCGTTGGTTAAACGTTCTACCATTTCATACACTTGAACGGGTGTCATTCCTGCTGCACTTTCTACCACGTCACAAAATCCGAGATCTTTAATACGTTGTGTACTTTTAGGACTATTGGCTATTCCTATTACTTTACCGGTTACGCCCACACGTTTTTTTGCTTCGTAGGCACAAAGCATACCGCTTTTACCACCGGCACCGAGTATCAACACCGTTTGTCCGTATTGGCACAATTTGGCTGTTTGTGCCGGAGCACCGGCAACATCCAAAGCACTCAAAGCCAATTTTTCGGGCATATCATCGGGTATTTTAGCATATATACCGCTTTCAAACAAGATGGCTTTACCTTTGATATCCACTTGATCCACATCAGGACGAATGGCTAATATTTCGTCTATACGCAACGGCGTTAAAGACAAAGAAACCAAAGTGGCAATGCGGTCGCCTTCTTTCAAATCTATCTTGCCTTTCAAAGCATCGCCTATTTTTTCTACTTTACCCAACAACATACCGCCTGAACCGGTACGACGATTTCTATGTTTACCTTGTAATTCCACATTGAGGAACATTTCCTTTTTAATTTCTTCCATTACTTCGGCTTCATCATTAGGATTTTTAGCTTGTGTTTTGGCATAATTGTGAATATCGGTAAACGATGCGGAATCTATGTTAAGTGTTTGAACGTCAATAAGGATTTCATTATCATAAATTTCATCCATATTATTATCCAATTTATTGGCAGGTTGTGGTAATACTCCTTTGGGTTCTATAACACGATGTGTGCCGTATTTATTTCCTTTTTTTTGCATTGTAATTATTTTATTCGTTAATGATAAATTATTTTTTCAAATTCAAAATCTCACGTGCTTCATCCGAAGTGGCTATTTCTCTACCCAATTCTTTAGCCATACGCACTACTTTTGCCACCAATTCTCCATTGGACTGTGCTAACACACCTTTGGATAGATATAAATTATCTTCAAAACCCACACGTACATTGCCTCCCATAGCTAAAGCGGCTGCTGCCATAGGGAATGCGTGGCGGCCTACGCCCGTAACCGTCCATGTAGAGCCGGCGGGAATACCATTAACCAGCCAGCACAAATTGGCTACCGTTGCCGGTGTACAACCGGGCACGCCCAATACAAAATTGAATTGCATGTGGTCGGAAGGCACTTGTCCTTTACGAGCCATGGTGAGTATGGTATCCAAATGTCCCATTTCAAAACATTCGTATTCGGGCTTGATACCGCGTTCCATCATACGCTTGCCGAAGGCACGCATGGTAGGCATGGTGTTATCAAATATTTCATCTCCGAAATTGCAGGTGCCGCAATCCAAAGTGGCCATTTCGGGAGTAGGAACGGTATCGGTGGATTGAAGACGTTCGTCGGGAGTCATTCCCACGGCTCCGCCGGTAGAAGGGATAAGTATCACATTGGGACACACTTTATATATAGCCTCTTCACATTCTTGAAAACGTGCCTTGCTTTGTGTAGGAGTACCATCATCTTCACGCACGTGAAGGTGAACAATGGCAGCACCGGCATCCACTGCCGATTTGGCTTCTCTTACTATTTCAGATACGGTATAAGGAACATTGGGATTTTGCTCTTTGGTAACTTCTGCACCACAAATGGCAGCGGTAATAATAAGTTTATCCATAATTATTTATTTTTACGTTGACATTCTTTGGGGGTTACACAAGTACCGGAGGCACGACATACTACTATGGGTTCGTCCAGTTCATCGGCGGCAGAAGCAGAAATATCAGGACGAGCTACAGCTACTTTGCGGGCTTCGAATATCATGTGACGGGATGTATTGCCTTCTCTGTCTATCCAGCCTTCCACTTCTATATAATCACCTGCATATACAGGGGCCAAAAAGTCTATGTTATCGTATGCTCTAAACAAACCTTCGTCTCCGTCGCGTATAATCAAAAGTTCGGTAGCTAAATCTCCGAAAAGATGCACCATGTGGGCTCCGTCAACTAAATTTCCGCCATAATGAGCGTCTTTAGCACTCATTCTTAATCTTATCTTTGATGATATTTTCTTTTCCATGTATTGTTTTTTTATTGTTTTACTATATAATCCACTAAAATAGCCGGAGTGTGCACTGCTTCGGGAGCTATTTCTCCTACATTCACCAAATTATCCACTCCCGCTATTACCATATCGGCAGCCATAGCCATAAGCGGGTTGAAATTTTGGCTGGTGCCTACATACACCAAATTTCCGTCAGTGTCGCCTTTGGTAGCTCCTATCAAAGCGATATCGGCACGTAAAGGTTTTTCCAAAAGATAATCTTCTCCGTCTACTGTAATCACTTCTTTACCTTCGGCAATAATGGTGCCCATGCCGGTTTTGGTAAGCACTCCGCCCAAACCACAACCGCCACAGCGGATTCTCTCTGCCAATGTACCTTGAGGAACCAAGGTAACATTAATTTCATTATTGTTCATCTGCTCTTGTATCAATTCATTGGAGCCTATATGGGAAGCAATGTAATTTTTCACCTGCTTGTGTACAAACAATTTACCTACACCCTTGTTTGAAAACGCAGCATCGTTGGCTATTACCGTAAGATTTTTAACATTTGATTCCGATAAGGCATCCAATATTTTGTTGGGCGTACCGTTAGCTAAAAAGCCACCCACCATAATTGTCATACCATCTTTTATTTTAGCAACCGCTTCCTCTATTGTAATTTGCTTATTCATATCTTTATATCTTTTGTTTAGACATTAATGTTACTATTTCTTATGCGTACGATACCCTTTCAGAGAAAAAGGAAATCATAATATAATGTGCAAATATACCATTTTTTTTTATACTAACTTTATCTTGATGTTTTTTATTCCTACAGTTTTTGAAAGAAAAATGTTTGCTTATTGACATCAAAGAAAATAACAAAAAAAATCGGCGGATAAACCGCCGATTTCATTAATAATTAAAAAAAAGAATTATAAATTAGTTTTCATTTCAGACAATGCAGCTTCCGCTTTCTTTATCTCATTGTCCTTTTTGCTGATTTCATCTTCTTTGGATATAATTTTCTTTTCCAAATCTTTAATTTGGTTTTGCATTTTTTCTTTGTCGGCAGTCAAAGATTCATATTCTTTTTTCAATTTGGCAATCAATTCATTTTGGTTGTCAATTTTTACGTTAATATCATGTGTTCTTACATATGCCACAAAATTGTTTAAAAAGTTTTTAGCGTTGTCTATCACATCTTTTTCACTTGCGGAGGTAACAAAATTTTCATTACCGGTGGATACCAATAAATAAACCACCACCTGTTGGTCTTTTTTCTTACCTATGGTCATCACATTGGTGTAGATGTCAAAATTTTTGGTTCCTAATTCCATAAATTGCTGTGATAAATAAGCTCTCCAACCTTTTACATTGCTACCTTTTAATGCAGCATCTTTTTCCAAACGATTAGTAAGGGCTCCCTTTACTATATCTTGGGAATAATCTTTAAAACTTACGCACACACCTTGCACGTGTTTTTTGTTGAATTCAACGGTTGTTTCCTGAGCTGTTTGAGCCATAACTGTCATGCTCAAAGCTATTCCTAAAATTAATATTAAACTCTTTTTCATCTCTTGTATTTTTTATGTTAATGTTTTACTTTTATTTATTTTCTTCTATAGTGCATTTCACCGATGCGTTTGATTGATTCATTTTAAGATTTTTCATCTGCTCGGGTTGTTTTTTCAACTCGTTCATTTTTACATCCACCTTAATATCTTTGCATTCCTCTATCTGTTTTTGACATTGAGAAGCATTATCGGCATTTTTGTGGCATTGATGTGTTTCGCCAGCGGCCTTGTTACATTGATGTTCTCCAGCTTGGTGACATTGATGCACCTCTCCGGCTTTATGGCATTGGTGAGTTTCCCCTGCTTTTTGGCATTGATGCACTTCACCTGCTTTTTGGCATTGGTGAACTTCGCCTGCTTTCAAGCATTGTTTTGCTACAGCCTGTGCTTTAGGACATTCTCTTGTAGCCGAAGCGGCACAAGGTTCTGTTCTTTGACATTTATCAGCTACAGGGCATTTTTCTTTTTTTACCGTTGTATTGGCATTTTGTGCGGATAATGCACCTACCAAACTCATCATCAACATTAAACTTAATATCTTTTTCATAACACTCTTTGTTTTTTTGTGATTATATGGTTTCTTTCATTCAAAATAAGCCAACACTGTTTCTTTGGCTTTCACTTTTTCGTTCAAACTTACATTCAATTTTGCATTCATAGGCAACAACACATCCACCCTTGAACCGAATTTGATAATTCCCAATTCCTGTCCTTGTTCCACCCTGTCTCCCACTTCTGCAATAGTGATAATTCTGCGTGCCATTGCGCCTGCTATTTGTTTTACCAATACAGTACGTTTTTTATCATCTTCAATAATCGTGCAAAAGTGTTCGTTTAACTCCGAGGATTTAGGATGCCATGCCACCATTTTATCACCCGGGAAATAATCGGTAGATATTACCGTACCCGAAATGGGATGAAAATTAACATGTACATTCATGATAGACATGAATATGGACACCTGTATGCGTTTTTCGTGGAAATACTTGTCTTCAAACACTTCTTCTATCACCACCACCTTGCCGTCAGCAGGTGCATATATCGCATTTTCATCTTCTGACAACAAACGGAAAGGAAAACGGAAAAACCTTACTATAAGATAAAACAACAAAAAACCGATGCTTACCGATATTATATTGGAAATAGTACTATGCGGCAAAATATTGATAACCACCAATTCAAGTATACATAATATTATAAAAGAAAACAATATAATTTTATAACCTTCTTTATGTATTTTCATATCGCTATAGATTAATTATCATTAAATACAATATCACAAACGGGACCGTCATGAGCATGGAATCGAATCTGTCCAATATGCCGCCGTGGCCGGGTAAAATATTGCCCGAATCTTTTACATTCAAACTACGTTTTAACAACGATTCAAACAAATCGCCGAAAGTGCCGGACACTATTATCACGCCTGCCATGCCTACCGTTTGCCAAACGGTAAGCGTTAAAGCCGGTATCAATAACGGCATGACAGCGGCTGCTGTCAATGTCAGCACGGCCGAACCTATGCTTCCTTCCCATGTTTTTTTAGGAGATATCCGCTCACACAATTTATGCTTGCCTATCATACTACCCACACAATAAGCTGCAGTATCGGACAACCATAACAGAATAAACATCACTAACAATGTCCATTTTCCGTAATCGCCGGACAAAATATTCACCAGAGACATAGGGAAAGCTATCCATATCACCCCCAATACCGAATAAGCTGCCGTGGCAACGGGTTCAAACTGCTTGCGTACCACTTCCAGCAGTATCATGGTGGCTAACAAAGACATTATTATCACTATACGTTTATCGCCCAAAGGTATATAGGTCAACAAAAAATAGCTCACCAATGCCACCACATAAAACCACCAAGAGAGGTGAATATTTTTCGTCTCCAACAATTTCACATATTCATACAAGCCTATGCAGGCAAACACAAGAAAAACGTTGAGCAACACCACACCTCCTAACAAAACGGAGGCTACCACCAAGGCTACAAAAGCAATACCGGTACAAGTGCGTAACATCAAATTTTTCATACTATTCTCCCTTCTCTTCCTCCTGCGTTTGGTTGGATGTATCCTGCTGATCATTATCCGATGATACGGCCTCGGCGTGGTCCTCACTGTCGGAGGCTGCTACAGGTTGGCTGTCTTCAACGGATGCCTGCCGAGGTGCTTGTTCGGCTTCGGCGGGTTCTTCAAAAGGACGCGGCCCGAAAATTTCCTCTAAATTTTCGCGGAATATCACCTCTTTTTCCAACAGCTGTTCTGCCAAACGTGCCAGCCTGTCTTTATGCAGACTCAATATTTCTTTAGCCCTGCTATAGGCCTCGTCTATCAAAGCATGTACTTCTTGGTCAATGGTTTCCGCTGTTTTTTCACTATACGGACGGTTGAATGCATATTCACTCTGTCCCGATGAATCGTAATAGCTCAAATTACCCACCTTGTCGTTTAAACCGTAATATGCTACCATGGCATAGGCCTGTTTGGTAACACGTTCCAAATCGTTAAGGGCGCCGGTGGAAACCGTACCGAACACCACCTCTTCGGCGGCTCTGCCGCCTAAAGTTGCCGACATCTCGTCCAAGAGCTGCTCTTTGTTGGTAATTTGCCGCTCTTCCGGCAAATACCATGCGGCACCTAAAGATTTTCCTCTCGGCACTATGGTTACCTTTACCAAAGGAGCCGCATAACGCAACATCCAGCTTACCGTGGCATGCCCCGCTTCATGATAGGCTATCACCTTCTTTTCGTCTTGCGAGATGATCTTCGTTCTTTTTTCCAATCCGCCGATTATTCTATCCACAGCATCCAAGAAATCCTGCTTCTGCACTTCTTTTTTACTCTTACGAGCAGCCACCAAAGCAGCTTCATTGCATACATTGGCTATATCGGCACCGGAAAATCCGGGCGTTTGTTTGGCAAAAAATTCCAAATCCACATCCTTACCGAGTTTTAACGGTCGCACATGCACGCCGAAAATAGCCTTTCTTTCTTCCAAATCGGGTAATTCTATATGTATCTGCCTGTCAAATCTGCCGGCACGCATAAGCGCTCTGTCTAAGATATCCGCTCTGTTGGTGGCAGCCAAAATGATTACGCCGGCATTGGTGGAAAAGCCGTCCATCTCGGTGAGCAATTGATTCAAGGTGTTCTCTCTCTCATCGTTAGCACCGGTGAAAGCATTCTTGCCACGAGCTCTGCCTATGGCATCAATTTCATCTATAAACACTATACACGGAGCCTTTTCTTTGGCCGTTTTGAACAAATCTCTTACACGTGAAGCACCCACACCGACAAACATTTCCACAAAATCGGAACCCGATAAAGAGAAAAACGGCACCTGTGCCTCTCCTGCCACCGCCTTGGCCAAAAGGGTTTTACCCGTTCCCGGAGGACCTACAAGCAAGGCTCCCTTAGGTATTTTGCCGCCCAAACTGGTATATTTTTTAGGATTTTTTAAAAAATCCACTATCTCCACCACCTCATCTTTGGCTCCTTCCAAACCTGCCACATCTTTAAAAGTGATGGATATCTGGGTGTCTTTGTTATACATGGTGGCCTGCGATTTGCCTATGTTGAACAAGCTGTTGCCGCCGGCACCCCTGCCGCCCATGGAACGGCTGATGACTATCCACATAATAATCATCAAGGCAAAGAACACAAAAAACGAAATGCCTTCCCAACTGAGAGGTTTGCTGTTGTCGCTTAATATCACCACCCGCTGATAGTCTTGCTCTATTTGCCGAACTTCCTCCTCCGTTTTACCATAGCTAAGCCTGTCTATGGCTAATTGTTCCGCCTCTTTTATCTCTTCGGTGAAAGTAGCCACATCGGCTATGTCGATATAAAAATGCGGACCGCTCTTGCTTTTTTCAAAAGCTTTTTTATAGGTGGTGTCATTGTTGATATGCTTGGGGTTAAGATATATATCCGCTATATCTTTGTGCTTTTTAATCACTATTTTTTCTACATCGCCGTTGGTAATCATCTTGTCCAGCTTCACATTGTCGATGGCGGCAGCACCACCATCCCAACCGAAGAACGACAACATCAACAAGGCGACAGCCACCACGGCATATATCCAGTAAAAACTCCCCTGACGCTTATCATTACCCGACTTGCCGGAGGGATTGCCGGAGGGTTTTCCTTTAGGGTTTCTCTGTTGTGAATGATTATTG
The DNA here is from genome assembly GCA_002309615.1 of Bacteroidales bacterium UBA1205. Taxonomy (GTDB): domain Bacteria; phylum Bacteroidota; class Bacteroidia; order Bacteroidales; family WCHB1-69; genus UBA1205. Next base: position 1,687 of record DBXT01000020.1, on the reverse strand, counting down.
TTGTTTGACATAATTCTTTAATAGTTATTATAGATTGGCATACTCCTTTTTGGCGGCATCCGCCCACAAACGTTCCAAGGCATAATATTCCCTTGTATCGGAAAGAAATATATGCACCACCGTATCAAAATAATCCATCAATATCCACTGAGCATTGGTAGTACCCTCTATGTGATTGGGCATAATACCTGTTTTTTCTTTTACCTTGTGATACACATTTTCGGTCAATGCATCGGCATGTATGTTGGAGGTGGCTGTGCAAATGATAAATTTATCAAATAGCGACACCCCTATGGAACTGAGATCCATCTCCACCACATCTTGTGCCTTTTTATCCTGCAATGCCTCTATAATACAAGATGATAAATCGTGGTCTGCGGTTTTGGTACTTTCTTTAGTCCGAGTCATATAGTATATACAATCTATTGTTAAAAATGCAAAGATAACATTTTTTGCATTACATATCATATAGGATTGAATTTTGCTTAAAATTTTGTATTTTTGCAAACAATAACAAGAAGCAAAAAAAGCATGATGAAAATTTTAGTATTAGCCCCCATGGACATTGAAAAGGAATTGTTTTTATCCTCATTGCAAACATTTTCCCGTTTGCAACACGAATACAAAGTGCTTGCCTGCGGCATAGGAAAAGTGAATGCCGCTTCCACGGTAGCGGTGGCACTGCATGATGCGAAGTTTGACATGGTGGCTTTGGTAGGCTTTTGTGCCGCTTCAGAAACATATACGCAAGGAGCCGTTCTTTTCCCCCACGAAGTGGAATACGGTGACGTGAATGCCCCTAAAGGATTGCTGGATTACCATAAAGTGTATCCCCTTGTAGGAAAAGATAAAATAAAATGTATCACCTCCGACTCCTTTGTCACCAAAAGAGCGGAGGAACAAACCGACTGCATATTTGACATGGAAGGTGCCGCCGTGGCCCATGTGTGTGACAAACTAAAAGTGTCCCTACTGATGGCGAAAATGGTCTCCGACAACGTCACCACCGAACACGGCACCAATTTTGAAATCTTTACCGCTTTTATCAACGCCGCACCCTCCTTCAACCCCTTTGTGCAATTTATGGAAAATTTGAACGAGAGGACAATAAAATAGTAGACAACTGTCTTTCTTGTATTTATATAAAAAAGGTTTTACGATGTTACATCGTAAAACCTGAAAAACAACATAGGTGTTTTTTATCACCACCTATAAAAAAAAGTAATTAAATTATTTTGCAAAAATACTATTTTTTTCAATACGGAACATTCTCGAAAATATTATATTCTTCAAGTAACTGCCAAACATCAATTTGTCATTTCACATACATGTAAAGACGTTTTATGAAACGTCTTTATAATCAACAAACTGCAATTATTTCATGGTCGCAAATTGCTTAAAATTTTGTATCTTTGTAGTCTGAAACAATGCTAATTATTTTAACGGCAGAGATATCCCCGTTGTGAATTGCTTTAAATTTTGTATCATTGCAGTCTGAAAGAATATATTACAACAATACACTCTTTGATGAGATATCTACAATAGTAGAAATTTCAAAGAGCTTTTAGACTTAGAATTAACATAACTTGTTGCATCTTCAATCTACAATAGTAGAAATTTCAAAGAGCTTTTAGACGAAAATTTGTATAATAAGACAATCCTGATCTACAATAGTAGAAATTTCAAA
>DBXT01000014.1:1866-12158 GCA_002309615.1 Bacteroidales bacterium UBA1205 | reverse complement strand
CACACTCCCGCAGTTATTCTTATCCTACAGCCAATTATGCCGTGGCACAAACTTCTTTTGCTCCGATAACCCAAGCCGGAGACGAGCAAATAAATCTAACTTACGGCATAAACGGCAGTTTAAGAAAAAAGGAAACAGCACAACCGCAACAGCATACAGAGTATTACTTGTTTAACAGCCAAGCCAACTTAAAAGCCTACAGCGATGATGTAATGAGTTTTGCATATTACGGTTACAACGCTTCCAACACAAGGACATACAAAATAAGCCTGAACAACACCAATGTATGGATAAACGGACAACAAGAACCCTTGAATTTACAATGGCAAAACGCTATGTTTTATCCCAATACCTATTTAAACTTTAATGGTAACGGGGAATACACCAAGCATTACTACAATGGAACAGAACGTATTGCCAGCCGTTTGGGAGACAATACAATAACCATAGCCATAAACAATAATATATTAGAAGACAGAAAGTTATTGTTGGAAGATCAATTTAGAGTGGATATCCATAAGTTAATTGAAGAAACGGTACCTATAGACCTGCCTCCTTTTATGGATGTAAATACTCTACAGCCAATAGGAACACCAAATGACATATATTATTATCATCCTAACCACTTAGGCTCCACGTCTTTTGTAACAGATAACAATGCTACAATAACACAGGGGTTCCTTTATGCACCTTTTGGTGAGATAACAACGGAATATAATGTTAATTTTGGTTCTTCTGTGATTCCAAAGTATAGTTTTAATGCTAAGGAGTTAGATGAGGAAACGGGAATGTACTATTACGAAGCAAGGTACTACAAACCGCCGGTGTTCACCAGCAGAGACCCCATGTTCGAAAAGTACTTCTGGATGACCCCATACGCCTACTGCGCCAACAACCCGGTGAAATACGTGGACCCGAGTGGGGAGGAGATAGGCCCAATTTGGCCCAAAAGAGGAGTGAACACTTATTTTTGGAAAGTGAAGGCTGGTGTGGGAGATGGTTATGGGGTTGCTTATAGCATAATGGGGGGAATTTCCCTTGATAGACATGGTAAAACACATTGGATGGCTCAAAATTATAAATATTTGGTCAACCAAAATTTATATGAAAGCAGTACAAATCCTGCTTTTGAAGCGGGAGTAGACATTGGGGGGTCATTCAGTTTTGATCGTACTTGGCAATTTGACAGGTTTATAGATGCGTTAAAGAGTTCTACTACAAGTATTAATATGGGTGGTACTCCTGATTTTAATATTAAAGGATTAGTGGGATTTTCAATAGGAGGTGGAGATGGCTCATTCTCCTTTGGCGCAGGATTAGGTCTCTCTTTAGGTTTTTCTTCAGATCCCTTTTTTATAATCGAGTCTATTTCAATATCATCAGCTGAAGAATCCACATTGAAAAGTGGTTTTACTCATTGGAAAGTTGTAAATCAAAAATATAATAAGCAAACAAACTCATTTCAAGGTGTACTACAAGCAGGAAATACCAAAACAAACATTAGAGTTTCCTGTTCGGCAGTTGATGTTGATGGTGTGCCTAAACCAAGTCGAATTTGGACCTCTGACGAATATCTTAAAGATTAATTTTAAATGGAACTATTATGAAATTTTTATCAAAGGGGTTTCCGAAACGCAAATCTGTAATATTTATTAGTATTATAATCGCTATTCTTTTCTTTTTTTTCTTTTCTTATATTGCTTACTATCTTGATTTTTTTTTCCGCAATTATAAAAGATTTGCAGTAATTGATTACATAGAAAATATATGTTGGATAATCTTTGGATTTCTGATAGGAAGTTTTATTATTTTGTCCTTCATAGACAAGGTGTTGTGGAAACTCAAAGGAGAAGAAATTATTTTGTATGATTCAGATTTTCTATATATTGTTAATAAAGGACGTATTTTAGGCAAGATTAAAAAAATCTCATGGAATACCATTACGGGAGCAGATATGATAAAACTATCTTTATATGAACAAATTATTGTTTACTTCAGTGTCTCCGGGGAAATTGATGAACGAATTCAAATCACACGTTATAAAAGACCAAAAATCTATTGTGGGGTAAATTTAAGTAAAGACGTATGTGAAGAAATTATCTCTACTATCAAAAAAATGGTTAATTTAAGGACACCTCTAAAAATAGATAAAAAATTAATAAGCAAACAAAAAAAATAACTATCTTTGCAAAATGAAACATAGAAAAACCAGCAACGGAAGGAATTACCACTACAACGCACACCGCCTGCAGAGCGTAAACGGACAGGACGAAGTTCCTGTTGTTTACCACTATGACAATTACGGGCGTGTGGACACGCTTTATGATGAGAGCGGTTTGGTATGCTACACGTATGGAAACATGGGGGAAATCACCCGAGAGACAAGAATTTACACCCTGCCGTTCTTGGCAAATATCATAGCTCTGAACACGCAATTTGAATATGACAGTTGGGGAAGAATACTGAATATCACTTATCCTGATAATGAGATAGTAAGTTACGAATATGATTGTGGCGGGCAGTTATTTAAATTCTATAACAACCAAAACTATACCTATTTGGACAGCGTACAATATAATAAGTTTGGTGCCAAAATATCTCAAAAATACGGCAACGGAATCCAAACAAAATATACTTATTATCCGCTGACACAGCGATTGGACAGCCTGCTGACCACCTACGGCGGCAACACGCTTTCTTATTTGCAGTACACTTACGACTCCGTAGGCAATATCATAAGGGTAAATTCCTCTTATCCTATGCCGCAGTATGTTGTAACAGAGCGTTACTCTTACGATTCTGCCGACCAACTGCTAACTGCAGAAAGCACCTGCAACAACAATCTGCTTTGCAGCGGTGCCTATTCTTATAATAACTGGGGCAAAATAAACACCTTTACGCAGCAGACAACCGACCCTGCTACCAACACATCTGAAAATAAAGATTACAGGTATTATTTTCCGAGTAATAGTTCGGACATGGCACAGGGACAGACTTCTTTTGCTCCCATTATAAAATACGATATGCAGCAAAACACGCAGCCCTTGGAAACTTGCACCTACGGCATTAACGGCAGCATACGCAAAAGATATGACCACCCAACACAAAACACGGATTACTATTATTTTAATGCTTCCGGCAATTTAAAAGCCTGTGGCACGGACATGCAGATAAGTTTGTACGGCTATAACGCTTCCAACACCCGCACCTACAAAGTGAACCTGTTTAATGCCAACCAATGGGTGAACGGCCAACCCCAACCCATACAGCCTATGGTGCAAAGTGCGATGTTCTATCCTAATACTTACATAAACTTTACACAAGCAGGCGAATATACCAAGCATTACTATAATGGAACAGAAAGGATAGCCAGCCGTTTGGGAGAACAGCAAGTTCCTATATCCGTGGAGAACGACCAAGAATTGGAGGCTTACCGGAATGATGTAAAACAAATAATATACAATGCCATAGGACAACATTTATATGATGAACCTACGGACATGCAGGAGGGAGATGTAATTCCCTTGGAGTTTTTACAGCCCTGCGGAAACAGCAATGCTGTTTACTACTACCACCCTAACCACTTGGCATCCACTATGTATGTAACAGACGTACAACAATCTGTAGTACAAAGTTTTCTCTATGCTCCGTATGGAGAAATTATCTCCGAATACAACACCCATGCTATGGGTGACGCGTTCCCAAAATACGCTTTTAATGCGAAAGAACTGGATGAGGAAACAGGCATGTACTATTATGAAGCGAGGTATTACGCTCCGCCAACATTTATTTCCCGTGACCCGTTAATGAGTGAAAAAACATGGTTGAGCCCGTACCATTATTGTAGTAATAACCCTGTTGGAAGGGTTGATCCGAGTGGAATGAGTGATGGCTGGATTCAAGATGAACAAGGTAATGTGTTTTGGGATAATAATACAAATAGTATAGAGGAGTTTAAACAAAATTATTCTGGAAAGGATGGATATTCGTATGTTAGTGATGCTGATAATCCCAAGAGTTATACATTACCAAGTAGGGAAGGACGTTTGGTGATGAATGAATGGTTTGCACTAAATGATATACACGGTTTTGAGGGTGTAGGAGGTGTAAACATAAATATATCTTTTATTGCAAATGATAAAAATGCAGAAATTGGTTGGGTACAGACTTACACATCAAATATTACAGTAATAAATGATGGCAATATACATACAATGTTACCAGAAGCTAATAGCAGAGAATACTTAGACGGAGGTCCGTTTGGACAAACATGTAATCCAGAAAATAGCACTTATTTTGATAATCCTCCAAAAGATAATTTGTGTGATGCCCCAATAATTGCAAGAAACGAAGGAGCACAATATGATCCTTTATTTAAAGCTCAATCAACCATATTGTTAAACGGAAAAAGAGTTTTGTCAGTCGGGTGGGGATACATAATTAATTCAAGAACATCTCAAACAATATTTGCACCAAAAATTTTGCATTCAACTACATCTTTTCATAATTCAGCTGTTAATAACGTAATAAAAAAAGTATTGTCAAAATGAAAAAGTTATTACTGATTTGTATATTGATTTCAAGCACTTATGTGTTATTTTCACAATATGTGTATTTTGGTTATCCCAATAACAACGAATCCTTAAGAAAAGGAGACATTATTGTTGTAAATATACCATCGTTTTATTTGACAGGGTATCATTTTGTACAGGGAACCCAATTGGATAATCTTGCACAATTTTTGAAGAATAATGATTCATTGACATTTCGTATTGATATATATTTTTGTTTAGGAAGATATAATGACACATCGTGGTGTAAGAATATATCTGATAAACTAAAAGAACATCTGTGTATAGAACTGCAAAATAGAATTTCTCACCAAAATAATTACAATATTACAAGCAGAGGTCTTGAAAATCCTATTTACAATAACGATAAAGAAGTAAAGAAAAGTCGGGAGGAGATAATAAAATACGAACGATACAATACTCGTTTGGAAATTATTGTTGAAAACCAAAATAATGGCTCTCAAAATTTAGACAGCAGTCATCAATAAAAAAAGTAATATCTTCTATAATGGGAAATAAACGAACCAAAACCACCCTTTACCACTACACTGCCCACCGTTTGGACAGCGTAAGCTATGATGATGCTTTAAGCACCGTTTACCATTACAATGCTTACGGACAGCCCGACAGTGTTTACGACGAAAGCGGCGTAATGTGCTATGAATACGGCGACATGGGCGAGGTAACCAAGGAAACAAGGATTTACGCTTTGCCGTTCTTACCGCAGCCGCTTGCCTTAAGCACATTGTTTGAGTACGACAGTTGGGGCAGAATTTTAAATATCACCTATCCGGACAACGAAATAGTAAATTATGACTATGACCTTGGAGGACAACTGTTCAGAATGTACAACAACAGCAGTTACAATTATTTGGACAATATCATTTATGACAAATTTGGTGCAAAAACCAGCCAAGACTACGGCAATGGTATTGTAACGCAATACACTTACAACGACACTACCCGCAGGTTAACGGATATTCTTACTTCCAATAACTTTTCCTTACATTATACATACGATTTAGTTGGCAACGTAACCCAAGTAACAAGCACTTGCCCTTGGCTACAGAACCAAAGTTTTACGGAAACATTCTCCTACGATAGTACCGACCAACTTGTTTCCGCTAACGAGACACAAAGCTACCAATTAGCCGTAAATTATGGCAACTGGGGAAAGATAATGCAATACGATATAGCCCAAACGGATATGTTGAGCAATGCTACGGAAACGCACTCCCGCAGTTATGCTTATCCTACGGCTAACTATGCCAACGCACAAACTTCCTTTGCTCCTGTCACCCAAACCGGAGACGAGCAAGTAAGCCTGTCTTACGGCATAAACGGCAGTTTAAGACAAAGGAATGTGCAAACTCCCAATCCTCATATAGAATACTACTTGTTTAACTCCCAAGGTAACTTAAAAGCCTACAGTGATGATGTAATGAGTTTTGCTTATTACGGTTACAATGCTGCCAATACAAGAACTTATAAATTAAGTTTATACAATACCAATGTATGGATAAACGGCCAGCAACAACCATTAAATTTACAATGGCAACAAGCTATGTTCTATCCAAACACATACCTAAATTTTGATGCTTTTGGTAACTATACCAAGCACTATTACAATGGCACTGAAAGAATTGCATCCCGCTTGGGTGATAATACAATAACTATTGCAATAAATAGTGATAATACATTAGAAGATAGGAAGTTATTGTTAGAAGAGCATTTTAGAGAGGATATCCATAAGTTAATTTATGAAACGGTACCGATAGATATGCCGCCTTTTATGGATGTAAATACTTTGCAGCCAACAGGAACGCCCAATGACATTTATTATTATCATCCTAACCACTTGGGAAATACTGCTTTTGTCACTGACCAAAACCAGAGCATAACACAAGGCTTCCTTTATGCTCCCTTTGGTGAGATAACGACAGAGTATAATGTAAACTTTGGAAATAATGTTATACCTAAGTACAGTTTTAATGCCAAAGAACTTGACGAAGAAACGGGAATGTTCTATTATGAAGCGAGATATTACGCTCCGCCGGTGTTTACCAGTAGGGATGCGATGTTTGAGAAGTATTTTTGGATGTCTCCTTACACTTACTGTGCGAATAACCCGGTGAAGTATGTGGATCCGAGTGGGAGGGAATTTGTTGACAATGAAGGAAATCGTGTCAGAGTTCGAGTGCTAAAAAATGGAAATATACAATATAAATTTTCACGTAAAACATCAGAAACCGCGAAATCTGATTTTATATCAAATCATAGTGAATCCCTTTCTGCTTTATCTAAAACGAAGCAGGGTAGAAAATGTATCAGCTTTTTAAATAGATGTTACACAAGTGTTTATATAAATCCAACTAATGAGAGCGGAAATCAAAATTCATCAGTAATACCCTCCTGTGATGAAAACAACTATGTGAAAATGAATAATGGAGTTTATGAAAATGTTGAAATTAAACCATTTATGGGATCTATTCGTAACAAAGCAAATCAAGATAATGTAGACGTTGATGAAATATTAGGTGCTACACTGATAGTTGAAGCAGGTCACTTGAAAAAAAATCAAATTTCAAGAGATTATAACGAGAAACTATCAGAAGAAAGCAAATATTATAGTTTGTATAACCAGTATGTTGATTATAGGTACAATTATAGAAAAGAATTAAAACAGCCTATAAATGAAACAGTATTTAACAATTCTTCTAATATACATCCTAAACTTAATCGTATTAATTCAAAAAGAAAAATGCAATATGTCAAATAATAATTCAATTTTTGTTTTAATTTTATTTTTTATATGCATTCTTGGAGCATGTAAAACTAAGTCGCCATTAATAAAAAAAATTACTGATTATAACTATTCGTTTACGAACAATGACATTGCCTGTATAATAACTTTTTTCTCTCAAGATACTTCTTATTTGTCTTTTGCAAATATAGATAGTAGTTATTTAACAAAAGACTCTTTAATTATACAATTTAATCAAGAAAAAAAATGTTTTTATAAATATGGATTTACTATCTATAAACTATCATCTTATCACAATACGTATACTAAATTTTATTATACATACATGGGAAAAATCAGAGGAATTGAACGGATTGTGAATGGAGAAGTTGTATCAAAAGGAATTGTCAATAACGATACGATAATTACTCAGGTATTTCAAGTGTCGGATCCTTTTTGGTGATTTTAGAAAAGGTTAAAATATAATGGTCCCATAAATAAAAACAATGTATCTTTGCAAAATGAAAATTAGTAGAGCAAACAACAGTAGAATAAAGGCTTACACTTACGATTCCGTAGGCAATATTATAAGGGTAAATTCTTCTTATCCTATGCCGCAGTACCAAGTAACGGAGCGTTACTCTTACGATTCTGCCGACCAACTGCTTTCTGCAGAAAGCACCTGCAACAACAATCTGCTTTGCAGTGGTGCCTATTCTTATAATAATTGGGGTAAAATAAACACCTATACGCAACAAACGACCGACCCTGCCACCAACACATCTGAAAATAAAGATTACAGGTACTATTTTCCGGGTAGCAGTGCAGACATGGCACAGGGACAGACTTCTTTTGCTCCTATTATGAAATATGATATGCAGCAAAACCCGCAGCCCTTGGAAACATGCACTTATGGCATTAACGGCAGCATACGCAAAAGGCTTGACCACCAGACGCAAAATACGGATTACTATTATTTTAATGCTTCCGGCAATTTAAAAGCCTGCGGCACGGACATGCAGATAAGTGTTTACGGCTACAACTCCGCCAACACCCGCACCTACAAAGTGAACATGTTTAATGCCAACCAATGGGTGAACGGCCAACCCCAACCCATACAGCCTATGGTGCAAAGTGCGATGTTTTATCCTAATACTTACCTGAACTTTACCCAAGCAGGTGAATATACCAAGCATTACTATAACGGAACAGAACGTATTTGTTCTCGTTTAGGAGAACAACAAGTTTCTGTATCCGTGGAGAACGAACAAGAATTGGAGGCTTACCGGAATGATGTAAAACAAATAATATACAATGCCATAGGACAACATTTATATGATGAACCTACGGATATGCAAGAGGGAGAAGTACTTCCCTTGGAATATTTACAACCCTGCGGGAACAACAATGCTGTATTCTACTACCACCACAACCACTTGGCTTCCTCCATGTATATAACAGACGCACAACAGTCTGTAGTACAAAGCTTTCTTTATGCTCCTTACGGAGAAATTATCTCAGAATACAACACCCATGCCATGGGTGATGCGTTTCCGAAGTACTCCTTTAATGCTAAGGAATTAGATGAGGAAACGGGGATGTATTACTACGAAGCACGGTATTACGCTCCGCCAACATTTACAAGCCGCGATCCGCTGTTTGAAAAATACTTCTGGATGACACCGTATGCATATTGTGCCAATAATCCTGTGAAGTATGTGGATCCGACGGGAGAATTTCCTTGGCTTGTAGTATGGGGAATAATTGAATTTGGAGTTGCTGTATATGATGCATATGAAACAGGTACAACCATATTAGATCCAAATGCAAGTATAGGGCAAAAAATAGCATCTGCAGGTGGCTTTGCGTTAGGTGCAGTGTTACCAGGTGGAGGTTATGGTAAAGGGGCAAAATTTGGTATTAAACAAATTGAAAAATTATCAAAAGCAGGTGTTACAACAGGGAAGAAATTAAATAATATCAGAGGTTTTGCATCTCGCAATCAATTAAATGATCATTTTTTGAGACATGGTAAAGAATTTGGTGACAAATATAAAACCGCAGAAGAATATTTAAAGGGTGCACAAAATTTTTTTAAAAAGGAAGGGGAAGATATTATCCAATATTCACGAAAAAATGGAGACACTGTTAAATATGATACAAAAAACAATATTTTGGGTATTGTTGATAAAAATGGAAATATTAAAACAATGTTTAAACCTGAAAAAGGTATGGAATATATAAAAAATCAAATAAAAAAAGATTTAGAAATAAATGATATATAGAAAAATTACAAAAAGATGAATTTATTAAAAATATGTCCAGTTTGTGGCTATAGTAAATTAAGTGATACTCCATACGATGAATGTGGTTTTCCTACTTATATAATATGTCCATGCTGTGGTTTTGAATTCGGATTTGATGATGAATCAAATGGTTTTTCTTTTGAAGAATACAGAAACAAATGGATAGCAAATGGATTTGTTTTTTTTAATAAAAAGAAAAAACCACATTTATGGAACATCAACATGTTAAAAAAGCAGTTGGAAAATATTGAAAAAGTCAAATATAAGAGCAGATTCACCTAATTATTAGCAATAAAACGATAACTTTTAATTAATCCCTATATTAGAACATCAATTCATAGTATGAAATATGAAATAGATTATGACATGGGTCAAGATCAGCGTGACTGCCCGCGGCGGCTATTCTGCCACCTCGGAATATGCTCAAATAGCAGACTTTGACGGCGACGGACTTCCTGACTTGCTGCAGGAGAACAACAACAGCCTTCATGTCCGCTACGCCCGCCTCGGGCGGACGGGATTGTTGCAAACCGTCACCAACCCCTTGGGCGGCAGCATTATGTTGGACTATGAAATGACAGACGCCAATGTCTTTCACCCCCGCCGTTGGGTGATGAAGGAAGTGAAGCTGTCGGACGGCCTCCCGGGCGACGGTGCCGACACCCTGACCAC
>DBXT01000014.1:0-1745 GCA_002309615.1 Bacteroidales bacterium UBA1205 | reverse complement strand
GTCCACCTTGCCGGACAAATATTGGCAGAAGTGCTCTACGACAGCCTGCACCGCCGTTATGTGCAGACGACTAACCAAATCAGCTTGGACACCCTGAACACCGTTGGCGGAGCCGCAAGGGTGTTCCCGAAGTTGAACGCCACCCGCACCTGCTATTTTGAAGGTTTAAACTATGCCCCCATCACCCGCACACAGACCTTTGCCTACGAAAACACCTACGGCAACCTTGTGCGGCAGACGGAGACTTCCACCGACCAAGCCGAAATTACGGCAAATATTTTTTATCATGCACAATATAATGGAAATTATTGCGTTAATAAAGTAAGCCGTGTGGATTTGCGCAACGGGGCAAACGTCTTGCTACGCCGCCGCACCACGGACTTGGACGCTATGGGACATATTACCGCCATACACGACTACTTTGACAGCACGCACTGTCTGACAACCCGCATGGAATACGATACCTGCGGAAATATCACCGTGTTGCGAAGCCCCAACACCACTACCTATTTTGCCTACGACAGCATTGCCAACACCTATCCGACTGCTGTTACGGACACTTTCGGCATAGCCTCTTATATGCAGGATTATGACTACCGTTTCGGCGTGCCGAGAACCATCGTTGACCGTGCCGGCAACCGCATGGAATACACCTTGGACGCTTGGGGCAGAACCCTCACCGTAAGGGGACCCAAGGAGATTGCCGCCAACCTGCCTTACACCATACGCCACAGCTATTTCGGCAAGGACAGCCTAAAGGCATTTGCGTCTTCATTGACAGAGCATTACGACCCGCAGCACCCGAACAACAGCATAAAAGTCCGCACCTATTGCGACGGCTTGGGACGCATAGTGCAGACCCGCAAGGAGGCCGCCGTGAACGGCATGGAGAAACTTGTGGTGAGCGGCTTGCAGCAATACGATGCCTTGGGCAGAATTATAAAAAGCTATTATCCTACGGAGGCAGCCCTCTCCGACACGGCATGTGCCTTTGTTACGGGCAGCATTCCTCCCGCCACGGTGGTGTATGATGTGCTGGACCGTCCTTTGTTGCAGACGGCTCCCGACGGCTCCACCACCACTTTTCTATATGGTTTTGACGGCAATCACCTGAACAAAATGCTGTTTAAGACCACCACCACCGACGCCAACAACCACAGCAGCACCGAACTGAAGGATGTGAACGGACAGCCTTGGGCGATAAAAGCCGCCGGACAGCCTTTTGTCTATTTTAACTATAATCCTGTGGGCGACAACACCCGCGTATATAGTTCTATTACAGGAGATTGGGAACGTAATTATACTTATGACCTCTTGGGCAGAAAGTTGACCTATACGGAGGGTGAGCTTGCCGAAACCCTCACGTATAACGGCATGAACCTGTCCACCCACCGGCAAAGGTGGCAGGAAAGCGGACAAATCCGAAACAAAACTACCCTTTACCACTACACTGCCCACCGTTTGGACAGCGTAACATACGATGACGCTTTAAGCACCGTTTACCATTATGGCCAATACGGACGAGTGGATTCCCTCTATGACGAGAGCGGCGTAATGTGCTACACCTACGGCAATATGGGAGAAATTACACAGGAAACAAGGATTTATGCTCTGCCTTTCCTCTCTCAGCCGCTTGCCTTAAGCACACAGTTTGAGTACGACAGTTGGGGCAGGATTTTGAATATCACCTATCCGGACAACGAAGTGGTAAATTATGAATATGACCTTGGCGGACAGTTGTTTTC
>DBXT01000081.1:11719-53013 GCA_002309615.1 Bacteroidales bacterium UBA1205 | reverse complement strand
TTTGTTCTATGGCATATTGCTGTCTTCCTTTTTCGCTATCGGTAAAAAATCCCATTTCCTGACTGATGGTGCGTAATATGGAAATAACCACTCCCGGAGCATTGCCTCTCGGACAGCGTGTTTTGCACGACATGCATTGTCCGCAATACCAAATGGTATCCGAACGTAAGAGTTTTTCCAATTCTTCATCATCTCCGCGATGCACGATGTTGCAGATATTGCGGGGATCGTATTTATAAAATTCCGCTGCGGGACAAATAGCAGTGCACATGCCGCAATTCATGCAGGAACTGAGAGCTTCGTGAAAACGATTGTCCGCTTTTATTTTATCCGTTAAAATTCCCATTTGTTTAATTTATAGGTAAAAATAAATCGTAATATTTCTATTTTAATATTTACAAAGGTACTATTTTTTCTTAATATTACCCGTGCAAAGGTAATATAAATGGCAGGAAAAACAGAAAAATGTTCCGATTAATAATGTAATGAAATAGCAAAAAGATGTCATAAATAAAATATCGGGAAAAAATAAATGAAAAAAATGTGTTATATTTGCCATTGAATTAAAAAGATAAGTATAAAAATGTTAGAATATCTCGTCATATTATTATTATCGGCATCCACCATAGTTTTTCTTATATTGTTCATACGAAAAGATAGAGCGCATAGGAATTTGCTTAAAAAAAATTTACAGCAACAACAATTTTTTTCCGTATTGATGGATGATATAGTATATGAGCAACACACAAAAGATGATAATGAACAAAAAATACTTGTTGAATTGCAACGACAAATGGAGCAGGAGAAAGTTTATTTGGATAAAAATCTCACTATTGCTTCTTTAGCGGCAAAAATGGGAACAAACAGAACAATATTGTCAAAAGTAATCAACAAAAGCACCCGACATAATTTTCCGTCGTTAATAAATTATTATAGAGTGCAAGAGGCTGTAAGAATGCTCAAGGAAGAGCAAAATAATCAATATACTTTAGAATATATAAGTGATAAATGCGGGTATGCCAACCGACAGGTTTTTCATGCTTCATTTAAGCAAGGAGTCGGCATGACTCCCAATCGTTTTAAAAAATTTATAACCAACACTCAAATGCAGTCAAAAGAGTTGCATTCACAAAAATTGAATGAAAAAAAGGAATAGATTAAAAAAGTCGATAGCCTTTCTATAGAAAATATAACGGTTTTCAATACAAAAAGTTATTAATGATTAGCACAAGCTAAGCAGGCTATGCTTATTTTTACGTTATCAACTTTGAGCAAACAATTGGCAGCGGCTTCTAATGTAGAGCCGGTGGTAATAACATCGTCAATGAGTAAAATATGTTTGTTTTTCAAATTATCAGGATTTACAACTTGAAATATATCTTCAACATTTTTCCAACGCGAGTAGCGAGTTTTTTTGGTTTGTGAAGAGGTGTTTATCACGCGAACAAAAGAGGTGGTGTCTAATGGTTTATGCATACTTTTTTGTACACCCAAGCATATCATTTCACTTTGATTATAACCTCGTTTTGCTTGTTTTTTAGGGTGTATGGGAATAGGAATGATGATGTCGATATCGGCAAAATCGGGACTATCCATTAAGGATTGACCCATCAATTCGCCTAAAATCACGCCTACCTCCCGATTGCCTTTGTATTTAAGTTGGTGTATGGCATGTTGAATAATGGAACCTTTTTGAAAATAGCAGAAAGCGGTGGCTCTTTGATAAGGAATGCGTCCCATTAATGTTTTTTCCACCATATTGTTTTTTTGAAGGTGGAAACGGGTGAGGGGTAAATTTTGCAGACATTGAAGACAAATAATATTTTCTCCGTTTACTAAAGTGGTTCCGCATCCACAGCAATAAGAAGGATAAAATAAATGAAAAAAATCTTTAAAGAAAGTTTTAATAGACATAGTATTTTACAGGTAATTTTTCAAAAGATTTTTTGTTTGCTCTAAGAGTATGGTTCGTTGGGGATTGTCAAGTATTTTTTTGTTGATTTTTTGTATTTTTCTATTGTGAAAAAGTTGTCCGGTGGTGGTATTGCTTATTTCATTTAAAGCTACATATGCCATGGTATCGGCTCCTTGTTTGGGAGTGCGTATAAGGGGGCGGAAAAATATGTCACACAGGGTATCTATAATTTTATTATCCATGCGAATAATATTGGTGTTTACAATACCGGGATCGGCGCAATTGACGGTAATTCCATTGTTTTTCCATTTTTCCGCCCAATAAAGGGTGGCATAAAAAAGACCCAATTTAGAATTGGAATAGCAGGAAAAACGGTTATATTTTTTTTGCGGATTTAACATGAAGAAGTTATCATCAATTTTACCGTATTTATAGGTAAGAGAAACCATATTTACAATTTTAGTTCCCGTTCCGAACAAGGGAGAAAGCAGTTCGGTAAACAAGAATAGTCCCAAGTAATTTACAGCAACGGTTTTTTCATATCCATCGGCAGACAAGAGTGCATGGGAAGGAAGAACACCTGCGTTGTTTAAAAGAATATCGATATGGTCATATTGTTCTTTTACGGTGTTACAAAATTGTTGTATTGATGATAGAGAAGATAAATCTACAGGTATAACGTTAATATGTTCCCATTGAGAAAATTCTCGTAATTTTTCACAAGCCGCATTTCCCTTATTTTGTGAATGACAAGCCATTATGATATTATATTGTGCTTTAGCGAGAAACAATACCAATTGTTGTCCCATATCTCCGTCTGCACCATTAATGATAGCTGTTTTCATTATGAAAAATATTATTTGAGTTTTTTATAGGTTAAAAGCCAACGTTCAGGAACTTCGTTATTACAAGCTGTTTGATAATCTTTCATGGAACATGGAATAATGTAATTGCGATTGTATTTTACGTTATTTCCTTCTTCCATGGGTATTTCCATCCACCACAAATGGCTGGTTTTGCTTTGGTAAAATATTATTTGATAGGCATCATCAAATAAAGATACGTAATATTTATAAAAATTACTTTTTGCAATATCGGGCAAATCATTGCTTCGTTGCATATATCCTTGTATAAAATACCATAACATTTGTGCTATCAGCATAGCTGTTTGTTCTTTGATATCTTCTTGAGGATTATATTCATATATACCAAAAGAGGAAAGTTTGTCGTTAGCTCCGGCATAATGGCACAAAGTACATATTTCCACTCCGGAAAATCCGTTAGGACCCACATTTTTATTGCCCGGAGCATCGGAAAAACGAACAGCACTCATATCTATGGAAACCATATCTGCATTGCGGATAATGGGCTCACTGTCTATCATATCTTGTTGTGCCAATCCCAAACGGTGCATGTCAAACAATAAATTATCCATCAATTCCACCTCTTTGTTGTCCACCAAATAACTTTGATAACCCAAATTGCTGTAATTAAAGAGACAATTAGGTTGAGAAAGGATGATTTTATTGACATAGGCATCGGATTTTATGGGAGTATTTTCATTTCCTATATCAAACCGCGGGTCTATGGATGTAATATTGATAACTTGATTCAAATTTTGGTATGCCAAATAGTTGGCAAAGGTAATATCTTGACTTCCTCCTAATATAATCACCAATATTTCACTTTCTATCAAAGAAGCGATAATTTCACTTGCAACTATGTATGTATCATTAACGGAATGACCTGTTTTTATATTTCCCAAATCGGCAATAGCAGGCATTTGTTCGGAATAAAACAAGCGGTAAAATTGTTTTCTAATTGCATCAGGAGCTTGAGCACAACCGGAATTGTTAAAAGCATTACGGTCTTCTTCTATACCTATGAGTGCTATTTTTACGTTCTCTAAATCAGGAAAAGCATCTTGAGTATGAACGGCTATTTTATTACCTATACGATTTTCATTTTCAGGATAAAAGAAGCATAGGCTTTCTTTGTCTATAGGATTGAAATATAATTGAAAGTCCATATACAAACCGTTATTTAGATTTTCGTGATGTTTTCTTTGGGGTTTTCTTCTTATTGCTTTCTTTTGCTATAATATCCAAACAATCTTGATACGACAAATTTTTGGGATCAATATCTTTGGGTATTTTATAGTTCATATTGTTTTGAGCAATATAAGGGCCATATCTGCCATTCAATATTTTGACGGATGCGTCGTTATCAAAAGTTTTAATGTTTTTCTTATTTTCCACTTCTTCTATTGCTTTAACAGCTTCTTCCAAGCTTACCTTCTTAATATCAGTATCACTTGGCAGGGGATAAAAATGCTTGTTGAAAAACACATAAGGGCCGAATCGTCCGACGGCAACACTCACATCCTCGTTGTTATAGTTGCCGAGCGAAATTAATTGTTTTTGCGCATTTTTTTCGTCTTTTTTAGCAATAATTTCCATACATTTATCAACATCTATGGTAAGAATGTTTTCTGTTTTGGGAATAGAGTAGAATTTACCTTTATATCTTACATAGGGGCCGAATCTTCCTATGTTAGCGACCAATTCTTCGTTTTCCACTACGCCTATGGTTCGAGGTAATTTAAATAAATCCAAAGCTTGTTCAAAGGTGATGGATTCTATACTTTGTCCCGGCAAAAGGGAAGCAAATTTAAGTTCATCTTCGGAATTAGATTCCCCTATTTGCACTATCGGTCCGTATTTGCCTAATTTTACAAACACTTTTTTACCGTTTTTAGGGTCGGTGCCCAAAAATCTTTCTCCTCGAGCTTTTTCAGAATGTTCCATGGTAAAGGTTACCTCTTGGTGAAAAGGAGCATAGAATGATTTTATCATATTGGTCCATTTAATTTTACCCAAAGCGATGTCATCAAATTTCTTTTCCACTTTGGCGGTAAAATCATAATCCATGATATTGTTAAAATTTTGCACCAAAAAGTCGTTAACTATCACTCCTATATCTGTTGGTGACAATTTTCCTTTTTCATATCCTATTTTTTCGGTTTTGGAACTTTGCGAAATTTTATTTTTTTGCAGGGTGATAATTTGATATTTTCGTTCAAAACCTTCTTTTTCGGTATTGGTTACATAGCCTCTTTTTTGTATGGTGGAAATAATGGGAGCATAAGTGGACGGGCGACCTATTCCCAGTTCTTCCAGTTTTTTTACCAAACTGGCTTCGGTGTACCGGTAGGGTTGTTGAGTATATTTTTCAGTGGCTTCAATTTTTTCCGTATAAAGAGGGGTTCCTATGTTAACTATAGGTAATATGGTATTTTTGTTTTCGTTTTCTTCTTCGTCATCGTGAGATTCTAAATAAACTTTATAAAAGCCGTCAAAGAGTAATATTTCACCGGAGGCGGAGAAAAGATATTCGCTATTGGATATTTTTATTTCTATATCTGTTTTTTCAAATTGAGCATCGCTCATTTGTGAAGCGATAGTTCGTTTCCAAATAAGGTCGTACAATTTTTTTTGTGAAGCGTCGCCGGAGGTGATGGTATGCACACTCATATTGGTGGGACGAATAGCTTCGTGTGCTTCTTGAGCACCTTTGCTTTTAGTAACATATTTGCGTGTTTTGGCATATTTACTGCCATACAAACTTTCTATTTCTTTTTTTGCGTCAGCCAATGCCAAATCAGACAAGGTAACGGCATCGGTACGCATGTAAGTGATAAATCCTGCTTCATAAAGTTGCTGGGCTACAAGCATGGTTTTAGATACAGAAAAACCTAATTTTCTTGATGCTTCTTGTTGAAGAGTGGAAGTGGTAAAAGGAGCTGCAGGTGATTTTTTGGTAGGTTTTTTGTCTATATTGCTTACGTTGTATGAAGCAGTTTTACATGATTCCAAAAAATTCAAAGCTTTTTCTTTTGTAGAAAATCGGGTGTTGAGTTCGGCGGAAAAACCTTTTTTGTTTTTTTCGTCAGTTAAAAACAATGCGGTTACACGATAAGATGAAGTACTTTGAAAATTGCGGATATCTTTTTCTTTTTCCACTATAAGTCGCACGGCAACAGATTGTACCCTGCCTGCCGAAAGCGAAGGTTTTATTTTGTGCCACAATATAGGAGAAAGTTCAAAACCAACCAACCTGTCCAATACTCTTCGTGCTTGTTGGGCATTTACTAAATTGATATCCAATGCCCGAGGATGAGTAATGGCCTGCTCTATGGCTTGTTTGGTAATTTCGTGAAAAGCAATACGTTTAACTTTATCGTTAGGGATATTGAGTGTCTCCATCAGATGCCAGGAAATAGCTTCTCCTTCACGGTCCTCATCAGTAGCCAGCCATACCATGTCTGTAGCTTTTACATCGGATTTGAGTTCATTTACTATTTTCTTTTTGTCCGGCATAATTTCATACAGGGGTAAAAAATCTTGAGAGATATCTATGCCTAAATCTTTTTTGGGTAAATCTCTAACATGTCCCATACTGGATTTAACTACAAAATCTTTACCCAAAAACTTTTCTATTGTTTTTGCTTTTGCCGGAGATTCAACTATTACCAAATTTTTACTCATCTAAAATTGTTGTTTGGTTAGATAAAACATATATTGTTAAATATGAAATGAACAACCATAAAGGTGTAATGGAGTAATTTCATAATATAGATTATTATCATATTCATTTCATTTTTTAATCGGTGCAAATGTATCACTTTTTCTTAATATTAATGTATAATTGTAAATGAATCTTTTTTACCGTCTTAACTTCTTATTTTCCACATCAAAACATATAAATCATGCAAAGTAAAACGGTAAATATTGCCGAAAATAAAAAAGAAATGAAAGCAAAAACACCTCAAAAACCAGTATAAATATCTGAAGAACAGGACTATAAAATTTTTTTATTTTTTTTTGAATTTTATATGTTTGATATTCAAAATAATTGTATTTTTGCAACGCATTAAAATGAACCAAAAAAGCAAATTAAACAAATATAAATATTTACATTAAAAATTATAAAGACATGACAAAAGCAGATTTAGTAGCAGAAATTGCTAACAAAACAGGTATTGATAAAGGTGCAGTACAACAAGTAGTAGAACAATTCATGATTGTTGTTAAAGGTTCTTTATTGAAAAAAGAAAATGTATATTTGAGAGGTTTTGGTAGTTTCATTATTAAAGAAAGAGCACAAAAAACCGGTAGAAACATTTCTAAAAATACTTCTATAGTAATCCCGGCTCATAAAATACCTTCTTTCAAACCGGCTAAATCTTTTTCCAATACTATAAAAGCAAAAGTTAAATAATAAAAAGGAATTAATATGCCAAACGGAAAGAAACATAAAAGACATAAAATGTCCACACACAAACGCAAAAAACGTTTGCGCAAAAATAGACATAAGAAGAAATAGTCTTCTATAGTGAAATTTCACGTTAACTAAATCACATATTCCCCAAATAGTGAATGTGTGATTTAGTTTTTTTTATTTTAGTATGAATATATTCTTATTACTTTGATTTATAAGAAAAGAATAGAAGGAGGAAACAATTGAGTAAGGATTTATTTATAGATATAGTAGGAGATGAAATACAAATAGCCTTGTTGGAAAACAAGATATTGGTAGAATTACATAAAGAAAAAACTTCGGATAATTTTAGAGTAGGAGATGTACATTTGGGCAGGGTGAAAAGAATAATACCCGGCTTAAATGCTGCATTTATAAATATAGGGCATGAAAAAGACGCATTTTTGCATTATTTAGATTTAGGCGTTAATATTGCCACATTCAACAAATATGTTAAAAATTGTTTGCAAGGAAATGTAAAATCCGCTTCTTTGGCAGATGTAAAATTGGAACCGCCCATATCCAAGGCAGGCAAAATTAAAGATGTATTTTCGGTAAACGATTTGGTGTTGGTGCAAATAGCCAAAGAAGCCATTTCTACTAAAGGGCCGCGTTTGTCGGGAGAAATATCTTTAGCCGGCAGATATTGTGTTTTGGTTCCCTTTTCCGACAAGGTGATGGTTTCACAAAAAATCACCTCTACAGAAGAAAGAAATCGTTTGCGGAAGGCAATGATGAGCATTAAGCCCAAAAATATGGGAATTATTATCCGTACAGTGGCTAAAGATCAAAATATAGAAATGCTCCATGCCGATATGAGGGCGTTATTGTCCAAATGGAATGAATTGGTAAACAATATCAGCGGGAATAAGTTTCCTAAAATGATATTAAGCGAATTGGATAAGGTATCCACTATATTAAGAGACATACTTAACGATACTTTTGACGCAATATATGTCGGGAAAAACACTTTTGACGAAGTAAAATCGTATATACAAACCATCGCTCCGGACAAATTGGATATAATAAAATTGCATAAAAATGCGGTGCCTATATTTGAATATTACGGCATAGATAAACAAATAAAATCCGCTTTTGGCAAAAGTGTATCCATCAAAGGAGGCATCTATTTGGTAATAGAGCATACCGAAGCTTTGCATGTAATAGATGTTAACAGCGGTCATAGAGTAAGTTCCGAAAAATCACAAGAAATTAATGCTTTGGAAGTAAACATGCAGGCAGCTAAGGAAATAGCTCGCCAACTTCGTTTGCGGGATATGGGTGGCATTATTATCATAGATTTTATAGACATGCATGAGGCCGAACATAGAAAGGAACTGTTTAATTATATGGTGGAATTGATGAGTAATGACAAAGCCAAGCATACGATACTTCCACCTAACAAATTCGGCTTGATACAAATCACTCGTCAAAGAGTTCGCCCGGAAGTGAATATAGATGTAAGAGAGTGTTGTCCGTCGTGTAACGGCACCGGAATGGTAAGACCACCGGTGTTGATAGTGGATGACATAGAAAATAACTTACAATTAATGGTTGAACAACAAAAAGAACGTAATTTAACCTTAGAAGTACATCCTTTTTTATATGCGTTTCTTACACAGCATATTATTAATTATAGAATAAAATGGATGTGGAAATATAAATGCAATTTAAAGCTTGTAGCCAAAGAATCACTTCAATTGTTGGAGTACAAATTTTTCAGCAAAAATATAGGTGAAATCAATTTATGGACACCGCAAAACAGACATTTGGAAATAGATGAAACCATATAATCACCTTATAATAAAATATATAGCAGTGTTTTATATGCTTGCTTGTGTTTTTACGGCAAGCGGGCAGCAAATAGCGTTGCTTAAATATCACGGTGGGGGAGATTGGTATGCTAATCCTACATCTTTACCCAATTTGATAAAATTTTGCAACAAAGAATTACATATGAATTTAAATCCCGTGCCGGCAGAGGTGGAAGTGGGAAGTGCTGAAATATTCAATTTTCCTTTTGTTCACATGACAGGTCATGGCAATGTTTTGTTTTCGGAGCAAGAGGTTAAAAATTTGCGAAATTATTTGTTGGCAGGAGGTTTTTTGCATATTGACGACAATTACGGATTAGACCTATCCGTAAGAAGAGAGATGAAAAAGGTGTTTCCGGAGTTGGAGTTTGTAGAATTGCCGCACAACCACATGATATATCATCAAAAATATAATTTTCCCAACGGATTGCCTAAAATTCATGAGCATGACAACAAGGCAGCACAAGGGTTCGGACTTATATACGAAGGCAGGTTGGTATGTTTTTACTCCTATGAATGCGATTTAGGAGACGGATGGGAAGACGCATCGGTGCATCACGATGATGAAAACATCAGAACGCAAGCTTTAAGAATGGGCGCCAATATTATTCAATATGTTTTTACCAAATAAAAAAATGGAAAAGGTAAGGGCAGATAAATGGTTATGGATGGTACGTTTGTTTAAAACACGCACCAAAGCTATGGATGCTTGTAACGCGGGAAAGGTTAAAATAGAAGATATAAGTATCAAACCTTCACGCGACTTGCATCAAGGGGTGAAAATGACCATAAAACTGGACCAACTAAAAAAAGAAATACTGGTATTGGACGCTCCCAAAAATAGAATTCCCGCTAAAGATGTTCCTCTGTATTATCAAGATTTAACTCCGCCGGAAGAATACGAAAGGGTAAAAATGTTGCGTATGCGTTTTGAAACGCGGGATGCGGGCATTGGACGTCCTACCAAAAGAGACCGTCGGCAATTGGATTATTTGAAGAATTTTCTTGATAGTGCAGAAGAATAAGATAATTACAAACAGAAAATAAAGTATTAACAAGGTAAAATAATGAAAAGTAAAATAGTTTGGATAACAGGAGCTTCTTCCGGAATGGGAAAAGCAACGGCATTGGAATTTGCAAAGAAGGGTTATACATTGATACTTACAGCATTGGAAGCCGATTTGTTGGAACAAGTAAAGCAAGAAGCTTTAAACTTAGGGGCTGCTGATGTTTTTTTATTACCATTTGATTTATCTAAAAAAGAAGAAATAACTGCATTGGCCGAGCAAGCTTGGAATTTTTGCGGCAGAATAGACATCATGTACAACAATGCCGGTATTAGCCAAAGAGGCACTACGGTAGAAACGGAAATGAAGGTTATCAACAAGGTAATGGACGTGAATTATTTTGCTCCGGTGTTAATAGTAAAAAGTATTTTACCTAAAATGATACAACAAGGAGGCGGACAATTGGCGGTAACTACCAGCATAGCCGGAAAATTCGGTTTCCCTTTGCGTTGTGCTTATTGTTCTTCAAAACATGCATTGAATGGTTTTTTTGAAACAGTGGCAGCGGAATATTATAAAGACAATATAAGAGTCACCATCGTTTGTCCGGGAAGAGTGCAAACCAATATTTCACTTTATGCCTTGGAAAAAGACGGAACCCCTCACGGAAAAATGGATAAAGGACAAGCTTCCGGCATATCGGTTGAAAAAGCAGGAAAACAAATAGTCAGAGCCATAGAAAAACAAAAAAGAGAAGTTTTGGTGGGAAAAAAAGAATTGCTGATGGTATATGTAAAACGTTTTTTTCCCGGCTTGGCGGCAAAAATAGCTCGCAGCATAGAAAGTATGTAAGTAATATATTCCATATAAAAGCATATTCCTCTTCCTATTTTGAATATTTTTCTTCCTAAGAAAAAAAATGAATATTTTTAATTCAGTATGAATATTTTTTTCTAACTTTGTAACTTTAAAAAAGATAACTTCAGTTTTATATTAATATACTGATATAATTATTTGATATATAATAATTTAATGCTTATATTACAAAATATTAGAGTGATGAAAAAAATTTTAATTATGCTTGGTGCAAGTATGTTATTATTAGCTTGCCATAAAGAAATTAATTATGAATTGCCGGAAGGCATAGTAGAAATTCCTGACGCTGTGGATTTGGGTCTTAGTGTTAATTGGGCCTCTTTTAATCTCGGTTCCGTTCAAGAAGGAGATTACGGCTATTATTACGCATGGGGAGATACCAGACGCCAGAGTGTGGTATTATGGAAGAATTATCGTTATAGCAACAGTGATGGCACCAAGTTTAAAAAATATTGCTTGGCCTCACAAGCATCGTGGTGGGAAGGGGAAGGAGCTCCCGATGGTTTTTCCTCTTTACGTTCCGAAGACGATATTGTAATAAAGCGACTCGGAGGCAGATGGAGATTACCCACAAAAGAAGAAGTGGAAGAACTGATGGACACCCAGTATCATCCGGAAAAATTCACGTGGACCATGAATGCCGTTGCCGTGAACAATGAAGGAAAAGAAATCAAAGGTGTTCGCATAACCAGAAACAGTACCGGCAATAGTATTTTCATTCCTTATTCAGGACGTTTGAACGGAGACGGATTTGAATTTACAGGTGCAAGAGCTTATTTATGGACCTCAACGTTGTCTGAGGGAGCCACCGGTGGTCCGGACGGAGCCTATAACTTGGGCCTGGATAAAAGCGAAGGCGGTGGTGTATGGAGCAATAGCCGCTGCTATGGTTTTGCCGTACGTCCTGTACAAATAAAATAGAAAAACATAAACTTTTGCCGATAGCAAAAGTAGAATATAGAAGAAAATCCTCTAAAAAGGTAAAAAAATAGGAGGCGTTTAGCGCCTCCTATTTTTATGGAAAAAGTATGTTTATTCTTTATTTTCCGAAGTTTCTTGAGAAGCTTGTTCTTTTTCTTCTTTTATTTTTTGTTCAACCTTCTTTAGATTGTTGGTCAAATCCTCCAATTCTTTCTTTAAACCGTCTATTTTTTCTTGAACTTGATTTTTTAAAGTGTCAGCATTTTTGGAATGACTGAAAAATTCAATATTGTTTTCCAACAAATTTAACTCCGGAGTAAGCTTTTTGATTTTTTCTTTTAATTGTTTTTGAATATTCTTTAATGAACCTAAACTTTGAGTTTCATTAATACGATTGGTAAAAATTTCTTCTTGTTCTTCTTTAACTTTTGCTCTGAGTTCGTCAAAACGTTGACCGATAACGGTGCGAAATTCTTCCCATATTTTATCTTTATCTGCTTGGGCGGTATAACCTATTTCGGTCCACTCTCTTTGGAAAGCTTTTAAATTTTCAAAGTTTTCCTCTTTGTTGTCTACCATCACATAATCTTTTACTTTTTGTATTAATGCTTGTTTTTTGGCTAAGTTTTCAGCTATATTAGTATTAATATCTTTGTAAAAATCTGATTTGGCAGCAAAGAAATCATCACAAGCTTTGCGAAAACGAGTCCATAAAGCTTCCGATTGTTTACGGGATACGGAACCGATGTTTTTCCACTCTTGTTGTAATTGAAGCAATTCTGCCGTTGCTTTCTTCCAATCTTTTCTTAAAGCTATTGCTTCGGCTTGCATGCATAAATTGAGTTTCAAATTATAATTGTTAACCTGTTCCTCTTTGTTTTTCTTGAAATATTCTTTTTTATCTTCGTAATAGGTGGTCATGGCAGTGCGAAAACGATTCCATACTTCATCGTGCACTTTTTTGGGAGCAGGACCCAATGTTTTCCATGTTTTGAACAATTCATCTATTTTCTCGCCCGTAGCATTCATTTGCTTTAGGTTTGATTTATAATCTTGGGCAATCAAAGCTTCTATTTGTTCACACAAAGCAAGTTTAGCTTGATAATTCATTTCTTGCTCTTGTGCTATTTTGTCATAGTATTCTTTGCGTTTAAGGTTAATTTGGTCTGAAACGGTTTTAAACCTATTCCACAATTCATCTTTTTTATCTTCTTCCACAGCACCCGATTCTTTCCATTCTTGATGATATTGTTGCAATAGTTTAAACGATTTCATAATAGAAGGCTCCAAAAGAAGAGCTTCTGTTTTTTCACATATTTCAAGTTTGCGTTCCAAATTCTTCTTCATATCCAAATCACGCAATTCGCGATTGATTTTTATTTTATTGAAGAATTTTTCCACATAAAAATGATAGTTTTGCCATAAATCGTTACTATTGGCTTGTGGTACGGCACCTATTTCTTTCCATTCGTTTTGAATTTCTTTAAAACGATCATATATTTGTTTGAGAGAATCTTCAGAATCCACCAATACACGCAATTCTTCTAAAAGAGCTTGTTTTTTAGTTAAATTGCTTTCTTTTTCTTTTTCCAATTCTTCCGCATACTTGTTTTTGGCTACTTTGTATCTTCCAAAAGCACTGTCAAAACGGCGGTCAATTTCATCAGGCTCATATTTAAAGTCTTCTTTATTTCCACCATCGGCCAAAAAAGATTGTAAGGCTTGGTCTTTATCTTCTTTTAAAATTTGCAGAAAGCGACTTCTTAATAAGGAAACTTGCTTTTTTATTTTGGAAACATGTTGTTCAAAAAGCAATTCTTCCAAAGCTTGAGTAATTTCCAATTTGCTACAATTGTCAAATATGGTTTCGGGAATTTCTTCTTCCGCGTCTTCGTTTGAAACTTCGTTATCTTCTGTTGCCGGTGTGTGTTCTTGTACCGGTGCTGTTTCTTCCGACAATATTTCTTGTGCCGGCGATTCTTCTTGAGATACTTCCGTTTCTTGGTTTACTTGTTCTGTAGAGATAGTGTTTTCTACATTTTGCATTGCTTGTTCCGGTTCCGAATTCGGATTGAGTTGAGATTCCATATTTGTTAATTTTTAAAGGACTAATTACTAAAATTAATGAAGTTTATTTTTTTTCGACTTATCTTATTTGAAAAGAGTCGAGGAGGCAAAAGTACAATTTTTTGTTTATACAAATGTCTTTTCTGATAAAAATATTTTATCACCACTCTTCTTTTTCTTTTTTTTATGGGTTCTTTACAAAATACCTTCTATTTTAGGAAGAGCATTACACGTAAAAATGCTATCTTTGCAAGATATGATTGATGGTATGAAAATTTTTCAAAACAAATACATTATCGTTGTATTGATAATAATAAGTTTTTGTGCTTGTCACAGGAAAGACAAGTCTAAACCCCAGCCTAAAGTGGATGAGGTGGTTGTAAAACAAAACATAGAACAAATGCACGTCCATATACATCGATACGATGTGGATTTATGGAATATTAACAGGGATAGTATATTACAAAGTCTGCAAAATATGCAAAGCGAATATGCTTTTTTTCTCGGAGATAGCATACGTCCTGAAGGAGTGCAACAGATAAAAAATTATCTTAACGACCCTATTATTAAAAAGTTATATAAAGAAGTTCAAAACGTATATGCTGATTGCAATTTTTTAGAGCAGGCTTTTGATTCGGCATTCGCATTATTACAATATCATTTCCCTAATGCGGTAATTCCTCAAATATATACCGCCATAACAGGCTTATATTACGAAATGCCTATCATGTTTTATGATACAACATTGGTAATAGCTTTGGATCTTTATTTGGGAAGCAATTATAAAATGTATAAACAATTAGGGCCTGCTGTTCCTCAATATGTATACCATAGATTTTCCAAAGAATACATCCTTTCGGATTGCTTTAAAGAAATGGCATTCAAATATATAGAATACAACCAAGCGACTTCTGTTTTAGATGAAATGCTTATAGAAGGCAAAAGAATGATGTTTGCCTCGGTAATGTTACCGAATGTACATGATACGCTTATTTACGGAGTTTCTCGGTCGAAATTACAATGGGCTGTTGATAACGAAGCGGATATATGGTCGTATATTGTTAACCAAGATTTATTATATAGCAAAAACAAATCAGATGTACGCACATTGATAGGAGAAGCTCCTTTTACTGCTTGTTTCGGTAATCAATCACCGGGGCGTATAGGAGCATGGATAGGATGGAATATATGCAGAGCATGGGTAAAAAACAATCCGGATAAGCCTATACGAGAACTGATGCAAGAAAAAAATTCACAAAAAATACTTAAAGAATCTAAATACAAACCTCAAAAATAGCAAGATATGACATTGTTATTCATGAATTTCCTAAAAATAGGGTTAACCGATATAATGGATATACTTTTGGTGGCAACCTTGTTCTACCTGCTTTACCGATTAATCAAAGGTACGGCGGCATTGAATATATTTCTAGGATTGCTATTATTATATGTATCTTGGAAATTGGTGATGCTATTGAATATGGAACTCACCTCCGAATTGTTAAATCAATTTCTTTCGGTGGGTTTTATTGCATTAATTATAGTATTTCAACCGGAGATACGACAATTTTTATTGTTTGTAGGCAGTAAAAATCCTTTTAAAAAGGCAACCATACTTGTATGGAAAGAACGAAACAGAACGGCCGGAATCCCGGATTTTGATGTAATAGTAAATAGTTGTGTGAGTATGGCTGCTTCTTATACAGGAGCTCTTATAGTATTAACCAAGGAAAACCAATTGGAAGAATACATACAAACAGGAGAACGTATCAATGCTCGCACTTCACAGGAATTAATAGAAACCATATTTTTTAAGAATACCCCTTTACATGACGGAGCGCTTATCATTAATCGCAGGCAAATGGTTGCGGCTCGATGTATTTTGCCCGTTACCAAAAAAGATGTAGCTTCGGATATGGGATTACGTCATCGTTCTGCTTTGGGTATTACCGAAGAAACCGATTGCATAGCCATAGTGGTATCGGAACAAACGGGCTCTATATCTTATTGCGTAGATGGTCATATTACCCGTAAGGTATCGGCTCAAAAATTGAAAAGTTTTTTGGAACAGCAATATAAAATAATAAAATAACATGGAATATAAGATAAGTGATATTAAATTGTCTGATTGGGGCAGAAAAGAAATCGAGGTATCGGAAAAAGAGATGCCGGGTTTAATGGCATTGCGAGAAAAATATGCAAAAGCCAAACCTTTACAAGGAGTTAGAATTTCAGGATCGCTTCACATGACCATACAAACAGCTGTCTTAATAGAAACTTTGGTAGCATTAGGAGCAGATGTAAGATGGGCAAGTTGTAATATATTTTCCACACAAGACCACGCAGCTGCAGCCATAGCTGCCGCCGGAGTGCCTGTGTTTGCATGGAAAGGAGAATCTTTGGAAGACTATTGGTGGTGCACCTTACAAGCGCTTTCTTTTCCTAACGGAAAAGGACCTCAACTGATAGTAGATGACGGAGGTGATGCTACATTATTGATACACAAAGGTTATGCTGCTGAAAACAATCCGGAAATACTCAATGTTACTCCATCTTCTGCAGAAGAAGCCGCTATACTTAAAACGTTAAAAGCAACATTGGCTGCCGATCCTCACAAATGGCATAATACCATAAAAGAACTCAAAGGGATATCCGAAGAGACTACCACAGGAGTCCACCGTTTGTATCAAATGATGGAAAGAAAAGAATTATTGGTGCCGGCTATCAATGTAAACGATTCCGTTACCAAGTCCAAATTTGATAATTTATATGGTTGTCGTGAATCGTTGGCTGATGGTATCAAACGTGCTACCGATGTGATGGTGGCAGGAAAAGTGGTGGTAGTATGCGGATATGGCGAAGTAGGAAAAGGATGTGCTCATTCAATGCGTTCTTACGGGGCACGTGTGCTTGTTACGGAAATAGATCCTATATGTGCACTCCAAGCAGCTATGGAAGGCTTTGAGGTTACTACCGTAGAAGATGCTTTGTGTGAAGGAAATATTTATGTTACCACTACCGGCAATTGTGATGTAATTACAGCCGAACATATGGCTCGTATGAAAGACCAAGCCATAGTGTGCAACATAGGTCACTTTGATAATGAAATTCAAGTAGCACGATTGGAAGCATGGCAAGGAATAAAAAAACGTAACATAAAACCGCAAGTGGATGAATATATTTATCCCGACGGACATTCCATATTTCTTTTGGCAGAAGGCAGATTGGTGAATTTAGGTTGCGCTACGGGTCATCCT
The DNA here is from genome assembly GCA_002309615.1 of Bacteroidales bacterium UBA1205. Classification (GTDB taxonomy): domain Bacteria; phylum Bacteroidota; class Bacteroidia; order Bacteroidales; family WCHB1-69; genus UBA1205. The sequence continues at coordinate 35,837 of DBXT01000081.1, read as the reverse complement.
TCGTTTGTAATGAGCAATTCGTTTACCAATCAAGTGCTGGCACAAATGGATTTATGGCAACATGATTACCCTGTGGATGTTTATCGTTTGCCAAAATATTTGGACGAAGAAGTGGCTCGTTTGCATTTGCAAAAAATAGGTGTGAAACTCACCCGCCTTACCAAAAAACAAGCCGATTATATAGGTGTGCCCGTAGAAGGTCCTTATAAAGCGGATTTTTATAGATATTAAAAAATGTTGACAAAAAAAATTATATGTTTTAGCATTTGATGATATATAATTTTATACTTTTGCAAATATTAAAGTAGTATTAAATAAATATAATATATAATCAAAAATCATTAGAAATGAGTAAGATAAAACTTGGTATTAACGGCTTCGGTCGTATAGGACGTATGGTATTCCGTGCTGTTGTTGATAATTTTAACAACGATATACAAGTAGTAGGCATTAACGACCTTTTGGATGCAAATTATTTGGCATATATGCTTAAATTTGATTCCGTTCATGGTCGTTTTGAGCACGATATAAAAGTAGACGGCAACTACATGATAGTAGATGGCAACAAAATTCAAGTTTTTGCAGAAAAAGATCCTTCACAAATTACATGGGGAGCATTAGATGTAGATGTTGTGGTGGAATCTACAGGATTTTTCTTAACCGAAGAATTGGCACAAGCTCATTTAAAAGCCGGTGCTAAAAAAGTGATAATGTCTGCACCTTCAAAAGATGCTACTCCTATGTTTGTTTATGGTGTTAACCATAAATCTTACAACGGACAAAAAATTATCTCTAACGCTTCTTGCACTACCAACTGTTTAGCTCCTATTTCCAAAGTGCTTAACGATAAATTCGGTATTACTCGCGGATTGATGACAACAGTACATGCTGCCACCGCTACTCAAAAAACAGTGGACGGACCATCTCAAAAAGACTGGAGAGGCGGACGCGGTATTTTGGAAAACATCATCCCTTCCTCTACAGGAGCTGCTAAAGCCGTTGGTAAAGTTTTGCCGGAATTGAACGGCAAACTTACGGGTATGTCTATGCGTGTGCCTACCTCCGATGTTTCGGTAGTAGACCTCACCGTGGAATTGAGCAAAGCTTGCACTTATGATGATATATGTGTAGCTATGAAAGAAGCTTCGGAAGGTGAACTTAAAGGTATACTCGGATATACCGATGAAGCTGTTGTTTCTACCGATTTTCGCGGAGATTCACACACCTCCATTTTTGATGCTAAGGCCGGTATACAATTGGATCCCACTTTTGTAAAGGTAGTAGCATGGTATGATAATGAATGGGGATATTCCAATAAAATATGCGAAATGATTCGCGTGGTTGCGAAATAATCATTTATCTTTAAAAACGCTCTCAAAAGAGAGCGTTTTTTTTTGTTCTTTTGACAAATTAACAAAAAAATGTTATCTTTGTAAAAATTTTTTAAGTATTAATTAAATCTTTAAATCTTATGAAAAATCACATTCTATTCGTAACAGTTAGTTTATTACTATGTTCTTCTTTAGTGAATGCACAAAACAGCAAAACATCAAAAAAAGGAGAAAACCATCCAATTGAGAACAAAAACATCTCCTCTACACAAGAAAGCACAAGTACAAATGGAGAAGAAGTGTTCACTTTGGTAGAACAAATGCCTGAATTTCCGGGCGGAAACGAAGCATTGAAGAAATATTTAGGAGATAATTTAGTTTATCCTAAGAGTGCTCGAGAAAACGGAATACAAGGTAAAGTAATAGTCAGTTTTGTAGTAGAAACCGATGGTAGTATATCTGAGGTAAAAGTAGTTCGATCTGTCAATGCAGTTTTAGATGAAGAAGCTGCAAGAGTGGTAAAAGCTATGCCTAAATGGAAACCCGGGATGCACAATGGTGAAGTTGTGCGTGTAAAATATCTTTTACCTATTAGTTTCAGTCTTAACTAAAAGACAGGCATTATTAACCGCCGGAACAAAAATTATTCCCTAATAATTTATGAATATTATTAGGGAATAGTATTATTCATAAAACTAAAAATCAAATATTTAAAGAATTTAGCATAAAAATGTTTTTATGCTATACCAATGCTTTAATATTCGTTTCTTCGTCTCCCGGCAATAAAGCTATAGGAGGTATTTCTATAAGTGTAAAAGCTCCGTAATGTTTATGTTTACACATACGGTAAGCAGCACGTGCACAGGCGGTCATGATTTGAGCGGTAAGAGCAGGATTGTTGATTTCCATTTTAAATTCAAACCGTTGATTGTGAGTATCTCCGCTTACACCATAACGTTCCAACAGCACGCCGTGAGCCACGTTGTTCAGTTCTTTTATGGAAGGAACTTGTATTACGTGTGTTTCATCATGTGCAAAATAATCGTCTTTTAAAAGGGCTTTTTCCACTTGGGAAAATTTGGCATTTTTTTCCAATTCAACATATACCATGCGTCTATGCACACCCGTACCGAGTGGAATAGTCATAGAAAGGGCATCTTTTACTCCTTTTATAGCTTTGGCGGCAACGGTGTGTCCCATAGACCTTCCCGGTCCGAAATTGGTATAGGTGATTCCATTAGGAGCCATAGCCTGTAGCAAAGCTCTTATCATGGAATCGGTACCGGGGTCCCATCCGGCAGAGATAATACTTACCGCCTTATGAGCTTCCGCTATGGGTTTAAGCGATTGACGCAAAGCGTATATTTGTGTGTGTATATCAAAAGAATCTATAACAGAAATTCCTTTTTGCAATAATTTTTCAGCATAATGTTGCACTTCACGGGTAGGGGTGCCTAATAACACTACATCAGCCTGTATTTTATTGATATCATCATTGTGATGGTGAATACCTGTAAGTTTCATGTCAGGTGCTGCTTTTATGGCGGCTTCTGCCGCACAACCGATGTTTCCGTAGCCCAATATGGCTATTCTTATCTTATCTGTTTTCATAAGGAAAAAATTTTATTTAAAATACAAAGTTACTATTTTTTTAAATATTTTCAAAATATCTTTTATTTTCTGTAAAGTATAGATTCACCATAAATTAATGACAGAACATAAAACCCAAGTAAAAACGAGGACCTGTAGGCAAAAGCAATTCATGATGAAGAACAGATAACATCCAATCAAGTCGAAAGCTTAGATGTACCTTGTTTGTCAGGCAGTAGTCACAACCAATATAAGGAGTGATATAAAAAAAGCTTTGTTTATGAAAGGTGCTATTCTCATCAGGGGTCCATGTATTTTGATTGCCTTGAAGAATATAAAGACCTTTGACAGAACCACCGCCTATGGTTCCTCCTATAAACAGCCATGCTTTTTTCATCTGCCAATAAGCATCGGCTAATATTCCTCCACAGCCCGTACGGATATAACTTCCTGGTTTTAATATATTGCGACAATCTGTCATATTGCTGTTCATGGTAGAAACCATACCTTCAAAGCCGGTACGAAAATGCTTCCACAAATGCACACGTATACTTCCCCCGATACCCAAAGCAGCCCCTTGCGGACTACAAAGACGGCCATCGGGAGCAATAGGAACATGCTTTTCTTGCCCGAATAAATATCCTGCATGTAACATCATACCACCGGAGAAACCTTGATAAGCACTGTTTTCTGCAGTGTTTGTTTGACCCCATATAGTTGAAGCAACAAGCAGGTACAAAAACAACAAATTTATCCGCATAAAATGAAATTTTGTGCAAAAATAGAAAAAAGAACATTGGCGAAAGTTAAAAGAATGTTAAAAAACAATAGATAAGAGATGTTTTGTTTTTGAATGTTGCCGGACAAAAAAATAGTTGCCTCTTGGGCAACTATTTTTATCAGATTAAAAACAATGTTAAACCAAACCCGCAAAACCCATAAATGCCAAAGACAATATGCCTGCAGTGATAAGAGCGATAGGCATGCCTCTCATGTTTTCGGGAACGTCTACCATTTCCAAATGTTCTCTACAGCCCGCAAAAATAATCAATGCTAAAGCAAAACCTATAGCTGTGAAAAATGCGAACAATAGAGCGCCTACTAAATTATAACTTTGTTGTATTACCATTATGGACACACCTAAAACTGCGCAATTGGTAGTAATCAAAGGTAGAAATATACCCAATGCTTGATATAAAGAAGGACTGGTTTTTTTGAGTATGATTTCTAACATTTGCACCAAAGCAGCTATAACAAGTATGTAGCATATTGTTTGCAGAAATTGCATGTTCAATGGTACTAATACATATTCAAATATCAAGAAAGTAATTAAAGTGGCCAAGGTAATAACAAATATTACCGCAGCACCCATTCCCGTAGCGGTGGAAAGTTTGCTCGATACTCCCAAAAAAGGACATATACCCAAAAATTGGGAGAATACTATATTGTTAACAAATATGGTTGATATGATAATTACAATTAATGCTGCCATAATTATATTGTTTTTTGAAGTTCAACTTTTATTTATGCTTGTTTTTTCTTTTTGATAGTGTTTATTATCGCTAAAAGAAAGCCCAATGCCAAAAATGCTCCCGGTGCCAGTACAAAAACCAAAGCTCCTCCGATAGACTGAACGGAGTGCAAACTAACATCAATAGTGTTGATTTGTACAAAAGCCAAAGCCCCGTCAACATACGCTAATATATGGTCAAAGAAAGATAAAGCTCCCAAGAACTCACGTACCATTCCCAATACCGTAAGAGAAAGGGTAAAACCAAAACCCATTCCCAAGCCGTCTAATGCGGAATCAAACAAACCGTGTTTGGAAGCAAAAGCTTCGGCCCGTCCTAATACTATGCAATTTACCACTATCAAAGGGATGAATAAACCCAGTTTAGCATGCAAATCGGGGAGGTAGGCTTGCATAAGCAGGTCCACTACCGTTACAAACGATGCTATAAGCACTATAAATGCAGGAATACGCACCGTATCAGGGATTAATTTTTTTAAACTGGATATGGTAATATTGGATAGCAATAATACAAATGTAGTAGCCAAACCCATACCCAAACCATTGATGGCAGAAGTGGTTACGCCTAAAGTAGGACACATCCCCAACAAAAGTACAAATGTAGGATTTTCCTTGAATAATCCGTTAGTAAAAAATTTCCACCTATTCATTATTTTGTTCTCCTATATTTGATATTATATTATACGCTTTATCTACAGCATCACAATAAGCACGGCTGCTTATAGTGGCAGCGGTAATGGCATCTACGTCGCCACCGTCTTTTTTTACCTTCAGCTTAAAGTTTTGCGGATGTTTATTTTCAAATTGCGGGTAGAAAACAGGGTCTTCCATTTTTGAACCCAAACCCGGGGTTTCGGAATGAGAAAGCACTTTTATTTTATAAATAGTGCCGTCGGATAAAAAACCCACCATAAGGGATATGCGTCCGCCAAAACCTTTGTCGGAAAATGTTTCGGCTGCCATACCCACCAGTTTTTCTCCTTTGTATGCTTTGTAAATGGACATGGAATCTGCCGCCATCTCTTTTTTGAAAATGTTTTTTTCCGCTACCGATTCTATAGCCAATTTTTCTTCTACTATGTTGTCGTAAGAAGGTAAAACTTCTTTAATAGCGTTTTCTTTCTTTTCCGATTTTTTTTGTTCTATGGGTTGTTTGGTATATTTATACACCACTCCCAATATGCCTGCTGTAACAGCTGTTATCAGCAATAGCGAGAACAATATGTTTTTAAAATTTGATGCTAACTTTTCTGCCATAATAATCAATTTTAATATACCAATTTATAGTTTAGTAGATGCACCAAAGCGTGCAGGCGGACACCATTTGTTGATCAATGGAGTGAAAGCGTTCATTAGCAATATGGCAAACGATACACCTTCGGGATAACTGCCCCAAACCCTTATACATATAGTGAGTAGTCCGCATCCTGTACCGAATATCAATTTACCTTTTGCCGTCATAGGAGATGTAACCATATCGGTAGCCATAAAAATAGCTCCCAAAAGCAAACCGCCGGTAAGTATGTGATAACTGCCGGGAATGTATAAAGCAGGATTACACATGTGTAATATGGTGGCAAATACAAAGGCTGTACCGATAAATGCAACCGGTATATGCCATGTGATTACTTTACGGCATAATAATATAACACCTCCTAAAATAATAGCCAGGGCAGCCACTTCTCCTAACGAACCGCCTCTTTCTCCCAAAAGCAGTTGGGCATAGGTGGGCAATTGTGCTATCAAATCACTTGCATCAGCACCTTCTGCTATTTTTGTTTGAATAAGTCCTAATGGAGTAGCGCCTGTGGTGGCATCTATATGAGTAAACACAGGTTTAGGTGGGGTTGTCCATGTGGTCATTTGTTGAGGAAATGATACCAATAAAAATACCCTGCCGACTAAAGCGGGGTTGAAAATGTTTTTTCCCAAGCCGCCAAATGCCATTTTACTGATACCTATGGCAACCAAAGCACCTATCAATATGATATACCAATCTAAATCAGAAGGAACATTAAATGCCAAAAGCATACCTGTGATTACGGCACTGCCATCGGTGATGGTGCATTTGCCACGAATTAAAAATTTTTGTATTAACCATTCAAATGCAATACATGCTATTATGCTAATACATGTTACCCTAACTGCGTTCCACCCGAAATAGATAAAAGAAAATATCATGGTGGGAATAAGCGCAATTACTACTGTCCACATTATTTTTTTTACCGAATCGGTATCGTGAACATGCGGTGAAGACGATATTTGTAATAAACCCATATTATATATCTCCTGTTTTTATTTTGCTTTTATATTATTTTTTTTGTGCTCTTGCTCTTATCATGGCTCCCGTTTTGTTTTTACCCAAACGCATATAGTCTAAAAGAGGACGATATGAAGGACAGGTAAATTGACAACAACCACATTCCATGCACGACATTATTTGATTTTGTTCACATTCTTCCCATCGATTTTTACGAGCAAGCACAGATAACAAATAGGGTTCCAAACCCATAGGACAAGCACTTACACATTTGCCGCAACGTATGCAATTTTGGGGTTCCATGCGAGAGGCTTCTTTTTGTGTCATTTGTAAAAGACTTGAAAAACCCTTGGTAGTATAAGCATTCAAATTGGTAATGGCTTTACCCATCATCGGACCTCCGCTTATCACCTTGCCCGTATCTTCTTTTAAGCCGCCGTTGGCTTGTATGATTTCCATAATAGGAGTACCCAAACGAACATTATAATTTTTGGGATTTTCCACCGACTTTCCGGAATAGGTAAGATAATTGGAAATAATTGGCTTGTTTTTTTGTACAGCTTCATATATTGCCAATGCAGTGCTTGCATTATCTACCACACATCCGACATCTATAGGCAATTTACCTGCAGGAACTTCTCTGTCGGCAATGGCTTTTATAAGTTGTTTCTCCGCTCCTTGCGGATATTTGGTGCGGAGGGTTACTATATGTACTCCCGGATATTTTTGAGCCAATTGCGTTAAATGCAAAATAGCTTGTTTTTTGTTATGTTCTATTCCTATATATACATCGTTTAAAGACAACGCTTTTCGTAAAATGGTGGCTCCTATTATCAATTCTTCTCCCCGTTCCAGCATAATACGATTGTCTATACATATATAAGGTTCGCATTCAGCAGCATTAATAATGCAAAATTCTGCTTTTTTACCTTCGGGTATCATCAATTTTACATGAGTGGGAAAACATGCACCACCCAAACCGACTATACCGCAGTATTTTATTCTTTCTATTATTTCATTTTTATCCAAACGAATATCCGATACTATATCAGGAGTGCGGTCTATGGTTTCTTCCCATTCATCTCCTTCTACATTGATAAATATGGCTTGTTTTTTATTGCCTGTGATATCGGCAACGGGTTCTATTTTTGCAATTTCTCCTGAACAAGAAGCATGCAAATTGGCAGAAATAAAAGCTTCGCCTTTGGCTATAAGCTGCCCTACTTTTACTTTATCGCCTTTGTTTACCACCACCGTAGAAGGTGCTCCTAAGTGTTGGGATGCATATAACACCACCTGCTTGGGTATAGGAAAATCTTCTAATTTAACATCATGTGCAAACTTATTTTCTTCCGGATGTATACCACCTCTTTTAAATGTTTTCACGTGTTTTAAATTTTTATTTAACGCCTATTTTTTTCAAAATGCAAAGTTAGATAAAATATTTATATTAGCATGATTATATCCACATTTTTTTTGGCAATAAACTAATATATTTGAATATTGCAGCGGTATTGTGCCGATTTCTTGTTTTGAACATTTTTCCTATCGGTTGATTTTGGTGTATATAAACAAAAAAAATAGTATTTTTGCAAAAAATTTTGTATAAAAAATCAAGCAAAAACAATACAAATAGCAATAAAACCGGAGAAAGGGTTGCTATTAAAAAACGCAAATAACAACAGATATGAAATTTACAGTAAAAGAAATAGCTCAGGTAATAGGCGGCACCATAGAAGGTAATGCGGATGCAGTGATAGATAAATTTTCCAAAATAGAAAAAGGAGAAGAAGGAGGCATTTCTTTTTTAGCCAATGTAAAATACACTCCTTATATTTATACCACTAAAGCCACAGCCGTATTGGTCAGCAGTAGTTTTCAACCCACACATCCCGTTCCGTGTACGCTTATTCGTATAGATGATCCTTATTTGGCTTTTGCCAAATTGATGACTTTTTATCAAGAAAAACGACAAAAAGTAGGAATTTCCTCTTTTGCTGCCATTGCAGAGGATGTAAAAATGGGGAAGAATGTATATATAGGCGATTTTGTATCCATAGCTTCCGGCGTGGTATTGGGCGATAATGTGAAAATATATCCTCATTGCTACATAGGTGAAAATGTTACCATAGGAAACAATACCACCTTGAATGCAGGAGTGAAAATTCATCATGAATGTATTATAGGGAACAATTGTACTTTGCATGCCGGAGCTATTATAGGTGCAGACGGTTTCGGATTTGCCCCGCAACAAGACCATCAATATATGAAAATACCCCAACTCGGGAATGTGGTGATAGAAGACAATGTAGATATAGGTGCCAATTCTTGTGTTGACCGTTCCACCATGGGCTCAACTATTATACACAAGGGAGTAAAACTTTGTAATTTTATACAAGTGGCCCATAATTGTGAAATAGGAGAAAACACGGTTATGGCAGCTCAATGCGGTATTGCAGGTTCTACCAAAATAGGTAAAAATTGTCTTTTTGGCGGGCAGGTAGGAGTAAATTGGCATCTTACCATAGGTGACAACGTTCAGGTGGGAGCTCAAAGTGCCATCAGCCATAATGTAAAAGATAATGCAGTGTTGCTCGGCACACCGGCCTTTAATGCGAACGACTGCGTAAAATCGTATACCATGTTTAAGTATTTTCCATCGTATGCAAATCGTATTGCCGATTTGGAAAAACAAGTAAAAGAACTTACCGAAAAACTAAACAAAAAATAGTTTTTTCAAAAAAAATACATGCCAATGTCAATACATTGGCATGTATGATATTTTCTGCGATAATATAAATTAAATAAAGGCAAGTAGCACTATTAAGCCGATAAAAATTACGAATAAAATTAATGCAACAATGGTGACAATACCACAATATTTCCAATATTTACGGGTATTGTTCAGAAAATTCACCATCAGCGACTCTTCTTTGCTATAGCCTATGTTTTTAGCAATTTTTGCTGCACGCATAAGATAAACTATCACGGGAATATATATTCCTGTAAGTATAATGTAAATAGGTCCCGCTATCAAATAAGTAATAGCAGCATCATCAATAAAATAAAACATTGGATTACTCATTGCTAACGTTCCTATTACTACCAAAAATATGCCGCATATAACCATAAAACAAGCTGATATAATACTGAGTATGGCAAAAAATTTGTACCATTTGCCTATAGCTTGTATTTGGTTGCACATTTCTTCTAAACAAAGATTTTTTTCTCCTTGATTTATTTCTTCTAATTCTTCCATATTGAATATTTTATTGTTAATAATTATGTTATTAGTATTTTGCAAATATACTAAATATTTGTTTGCCTTATGCGGGTAGATATATTTTTTTTTAGTTTCCGCATTAACATTTCAGTTTCAATTCGTTAATACTCGTTTTTGTCATACACAATATAAAAAAAGGGTATTAAAGATGTTTATTTTCGGGTGTTTTCGCATTAAAATATCGGTTTAGGTTCAAAATCTTGTTTTATCAATGTGTTATTTGTATAAGATGGAAGAAAGCGGAGGTTTGATAATTTTTTAACGAAATAAATTATGCAAAATGTGGTAAAAAATGGTACATTTGCATTTCCAAATATTAATATTTATGTTTACAAAAGAAACTTATATTCGCAGAAGAGCACAATTAAAGGCTCAAATTAAACATGGAATAGTACTTTTTTTAACCAATAACGAAGCTTCCATGAATTATCCTTCCAACACGTATCGTTATCGTCAAGACAGCACATTTACATATTTTTTCGGCTTGCAATTGCCGGGATTGGTAGGTGTGATAGATATAGATGACGGAGTGGAAAAATTATTCGGAGATGACTTCGGAATAGATGATATTATATGGATGGGAAATCAGCCTACCATGGCAGATTTAGCATGCATGTGCGGAGTGGCACAAGTGCATGCCATGGGCGCTTTGCAAACATATTTATCTAAAGCCGTTCATAAAAACAGAAGAATACATTTCTTACCTCCTTATCGGGATGATAATAAAATATTTTTGAGCAATATGCTCAATTTGCCTATAGATCAATTGCAGCCGCATGCTTCAGAAGAATTGATCAGAGCCGTGGTAAACCTTCGGGCGGTGAAAACGGCAGAAGAGATAGAAGAAATGGATAAAGTGTGCGATTTGGGAGTGTTGATGCATACTACCGTTATGAAAGAATGCCAAATAGGAAAAGTGGAGCGCGAATTGGCAGGAAGAGCTGAAGGAATTGCTATTTCAGGAGGAGCAGGTGTTTCGTTTCCTGTAATATTGTCTCAAAACGGGGAAACGCTTCACAATCATCATCACGAACAAGTATTGCGAGACGGCCGCTTGCTGTTGGCCGATATGGGTGCGGAAAGTGTAAGCGGATATTCTTCGGATTATACTCGTACTTTTCCTGTAAACGGAAAATTTTCACAAAAGCAAAAAGAAATATACGAAATAGTATTACAAGCTAATTTGGAAAGTATTGCCATGGCCAAACCGGGCATACGTTATTGGGATGTTCATTTGAATGCCGCTACGGTTATAGCAAAAGGTCTTACCGAATTGGGCCTCATGAAAGGTGATTACAAAGCAGCAGCCATAGAAGGAGCGCATGCTTTGTTTATGCCCCACGGTTTAGGACACATGTTGGGTTTGGACGTTCATGATATGGAAGATTTGGGCGAAAATTATGTGGGTTATGATAACCATACTTTCCGTAGTCCTATATTCGGTCACGGTAGTTTGCGTTGCGGTCGTGAACTCCAACAAGGCTTTATCGTTACCGATGAACCCGGAATATATTTCATACCTCAATTAATAGATATATGGGAAAGAGAACAAAAATTCTCCCAATATATCAATTACAATAAAGTAAGAGAATATATAGGTTTCGGTGGCATACGAATAGAAGACGATGTGCTTATTACCGAAACAGGATGCAGAGTGTTAGGCAAACCTCTTCCCAAACAAGTGCATGAAATAGAGGAAATAGTAGGAAGCGGTATGTAAAAATAATAAAACACATATCAACTTGGAACAATAATTGTAAGTAAAAATTTGTATAATCATAATAGAAAGGACAAAAATGAAAAAATTATCTTTTGTAGCAGTTTTAACAGTTATAATATTATTTGTATCGTGCGGTACCATTAACAACGGAGCCACCACATCCACCACCAATACTTCCGGAATATCCACCACATCTCAGGCTTATACTTCGGGTAGAGGGTTCGGCACGTCGTTAACAGCATTGTATAATTCTTATAAAACTGCCGGAAAGTTAAATTTAAATGATGCTACCAACTTATTGAATTTAGCTTCTTTGGCTACTTATGCTTCTGCCATTAAAGGGAATGCAAAGAACACCACTTTTTATAAAGAGTTTGCAGCAGGAGCCGTTGCCTCCAGCAATTTGATTACTACAAACAATATTGCCAGCATTATCAGTTCGGTTATCAATACCGATATTAATTCAATAGTAAATGCTGCCAGAAGTAGTAATAACACCAATACTAATACCAACACAAACACCAACAGCAATACCGCCGCAGCCGTTAATACGCTTACTTCGGTATTGAATGCAATGAATAATGCTAAATAGAAACCTCCTATTCTATTTGTTGAATGATAAAAAAAGGCTGAATTTTTAATTCAGCCTTTTTACTTATATAATAATTGTATTTCCGTACACCTGTTCACGCATGGCGTTGTACTTGTCTGCGAAGAGAAAAACAAGAAAAGCAATTTAGTATTCAAAAAGAAGCATATGACCCTCTTTGTAAAAGCAACAAAAACTAAGAATGGATTAGAGGAGAATATTCTTCCGGAAAGAGAAACTGTTACAGATAGTTCTTTAAAAATTGAGCGGTATATCCCACACCTTGTTCCACTATGTCTTGCGGGGTGCCTTGTGCGATAATTTCACCGCCGTGTAATCCGCCTTCAGGACCAAGGTCTATAATCCAATCAGCCGTTTTGATCACATCCATATTGTGTTCTATCACCAATACGGTATTACCCTTGTCTACCAACTTGTTAAGCACTTTGAGCAATATGCGTATGTCTTCAAAATGCAATCCTGTGGTGGGTTCGTCCAAAATATAAAAAGTTTTGCCGGTATCTTTTTTTATCAATTCCGCTGCTAACTTAATCCGTTGGGCTTCACCACCGGAAAGGGTGGTAGAAGATTGTCCTAAGTGAAGATATCCCAAACCGACATCCACCACCATTTTCAATTTTTCGGTGATATATGGAATTTCCTCAAAAAAGTGCAATGCATCGTTAAAAGTCATTTCCAAAACATCGCTGATGGATTTTCCTTTATAACGCACTTCTAATGTTTCTCTATTATAACGTTTGCCGTTGCAAGCTTCACAATGCACATATACTTCCGGCAAAAAGTTCATTTCTACCGTTTTAACACCGGCACCCTTGCACATTTCGCAACGTCCGCCCGATACATTGAACGAAAACCTCCCCGGTTTGTAATTTCTTATTTTTGCTTCCGGAAGATTGGCAAATAATTTACGAATTTCGTCAAACAAGCCGATATAAGTAATAGGATTGGAACGAGGTGTCCGCCCTATAGGTTGTTGGTTGATTTCTATTACTTTATCTATGTATTCCAATCCAAAAATGTTTTCATAGGGTAATGCCTTGTGGTCAGAACGGTAGATGTATTTATTAAGTATAGGATATAGGGTCCCGTTGATAAGTGAAGATTTTCCGCTTCCGGAAACACCTGTTACACAGATAAATGTTCCTAAAGGAAATTGTACGGTAATTTTTTTCAGATTGTTACCGGATGCGCCCATAAGCACTAAATTTCCTTTTTGCGGTTGGCGAACTTTTTTGGGAACCTCTATTTTGTTTTTGCCATTTAAATAGAGACCTGTAATGGATTTAGATCGGCATATTTCTTCAAAAGTTCCTTGGGCTACAATTTTACCGCCTTGTAATCCCGCTCCGGGACCGATGTCCACTATGTAATCGGCGGCACGCATGGTATCATAGTCGTGTTCTACCACTATAATAGAATTGTCAGCTTTTTTTAATTCCTGAAGAGCATTAATAAGTTTTTGATTGTCTCGTTGGTGCAAACCTATGCTGGGTTCATCCAATATATAAAGCACATTTACCAAATTGGACCCTATTTGAGTAGCCAATCTTATTCTTTGGGCTTCACCGCCGGAAAGTGTTTGAGAAGAGCGATTAAGAGTAAGGTAATCTACCCCCAAGTCCATCATGCACTTTAATTTTTTATTAATTTCCCGTATTATTTCAGCGGCTATTTGTTGTTTTTGCGGGGTGAGATAGTCGTTGATATGAAACATCCATTGCTGTAGTTCGGCAATATTCATTTCAGCTAAATCCACTATGTTTTTATCGCCTATACGAAAATACATGGATTCTTTTTTCAACCTTCCTCCACCGCATTCATCACATACTTTAGTATGCATGAATTGTGCGGCCCATTTGCGTATGTTGGCGGGTGCGTCTTCCGAATTTTGAACAATAAAATTAATAATGCCTTCAAAATTAGCACAATATAACGTAGTGCCCATGGCTTCATTTTTTACCGTGATAGGGTCGGAAGAACCGTATAATATCATATTTATAGCTGTTTCGGGCAATTCTTCTATAGGAATATCTATAGAAAAATTGTATTTTGCCGCCATGGCTTCTATTTGTTTGAATATAATGGAAGGTTTGTATTCTCCCAATACTTCTATGGCACCATTGCGTATGGATTTTTTAGGGTTGGGAATCAATTTATTGAGGTCGGCTTCGGTAACAAACCCCAATCCTCTGCATTTAGGACAAGAGCCATAAGGAGAATTAAAAGAAAAAGTGTTGGGTTCGGGGTCTGCATAAGATATGCCGGAGTGAGTACACATTAAAAACTTACTGTAATTCACCGGTTTATCTTCCCCTTTGGGGAGTATCATTATACTTCCCTTCCCGTATTTTAAGGCTGTGCGTATGGAATTCACCAAGCGTTTATCCGATTGTTGACCTACTTGGAGGGTGTCTATTTCGACTTCTATATCGTGAATTTTGTTGCGGTCAACTTGCATTCTAACGAGCACTTCTTTTATTTCCCCGTCTATGCGAACGTGTAGGAAACCCCAACGTCTCACTTGCTCAAACAGTTCACGATAATGTCCCTTTCGAGCTCTTACCAAAGGAGCAAAAATGCTTATTTGTTGTTGCCGGTATCGTTGTCTGATAAGGTCTATCACCTGATTTTCGGTATATTTTACCATAGGTTCATTGGTGATATACGAATAGGCAGTAGCAACTCTTGCGTAAAGCAGACGCAATAAATCATACACTTCGGTAATAGTGCCTACGGT
Source organism: Bacteroidales bacterium UBA1205 (assembly GCA_002309615.1). Lineage (GTDB taxonomy): Bacteria > Bacteroidota > Bacteroidia > Bacteroidales > WCHB1-69 > UBA1205. The sequence goes on along the minus strand of DBXT01000081.1, from coordinate 20,775 downwards.
GGAACGTTGAGAGCGGTTTACGGTTTTTTGTTCTATGGCTATCACAGGGCTTAATCCCGATATTTTGTCCACATCGGGTCGTTGCATATTGCCGACAAATTTTCGGGCATAAGGAGACAAGGTCTCTATATACCTTCTTTGTCCTTCTGCATAGATGGTATCAAAAGCCAAAGAGGATTTTCCGCTGCCCGACAGGCCGGTAAACACCACAAAAGCATTTCGAGGGAGGGTGAGCGAAACGTTCTGCAAATTGTGTTCTTTTGCCCCGATAATTACCAATTTATCTTCTTTTACTGATTTAGGCATGATTATTCCTCTTCTGCGTAAAATATTATTTTGGGATTATACACCGTATATTTTTCCATTTTTTCGTCCGATTCAAATCTGTCGCCTATATATACAGAGCCGTCCGGTTTGGTTTGTTTGATTTGTGAAGTAGAGTATATCAAATGTTCTTTTGTATTCCATATCAAATGTTCCGTCTCTATCACCTCTTGGGTGTTCATATTGGTGATAACAACATTGCGTTTGGCTTCCATAATACCTTTTTCTTCATAATTAACACCATAATCTGCCGAGAGCGAAAGTTCTTTTTCTCCGTTTTCATCATAAGAAATTACTTCAAAAGCTTTAGGACTTTCATAATAAGGTTCGGGAGAGGTATAGTGTAGAAGTTTTTCAAATATAAATTCATATTTAAGCGTGCCGGAAACAGTGGAATATAGGTGCAGGTGAGTGGAAGTTTCGTCAGCGGTATTGTTTTTGCTGGTGAGAGAATTCACTTCGGCAATATCATTTTTACAACTAAAACAAAACACAGCAATAGCCGCTAAGGCGGCTATTGCTATATGATGCTTTAAAGGTAAAAATTGGTTTTTCATTATCTCACTATTGTAGTCTCATTTATCCAACATCCTACTTTAAAAGTATCACCTTTCTTGTATCCGTGTTGGAAATAAGTAGCTACTTGCGGGAAACGTCCGGCAACGGAATTAATTCTCTTTTGAGCTTCTTCTGCTCTGGAAGGATCTACCGCTTTGGCTTTGTTATATTTATCGGCAGCAGCCCAATATACCGATGCAGGAATATCTAATCCGCAAGAGCCGGCACTGGCGGCATACAAATCGCCTATCATCAAATAAGCTCTTCCGTCTGAGGGGTTGAGTTTGATAATTTTATAGGCGGTTTCTCTACCGGCAGACATTTGACCTAAATTCTTTTGGCATTCTATCATCATGATATATGCGTTAATCTTATCAGATTCCTTTTCATACATGGTTACTGCTTCTTTAAAGTAGTTTAAAGCGGTGGAATAATCTTTCTTTTTCAGGTTGATACTACCCATATAGAAGGCAACGCTTGCCGTAGGTTGTATTTTGTAAAGTTCTTCTACTGCCGAAATGAACAAATCGTTATCTGTACATTTTTGTTTGGAGAAGAATTTTATCATTTGACGGAGCAATCGTTCGTCTTTGTTGGTAGCAAACTTTTTACCGTATATATCTTGCAATACTTCGCAATTAGCATATTTGGAAAAACGAATGTCCAAATTGTTCATTACATTGGTATATTGTTTGAGTTCATTGGCGGTTTTGGTAGAGTCGTTGGCTTTTTTCTCGTATAATGCATTGTAATCATCGTTGGAGATGCGTCCGCTATCCAAGTCTTCCCGCAATTGGTATATGCTACGCATTACAGCTTCGTGCTTAAGTTCGCAAGTGTCAATTTGTACATTCAACACCTCGGTGATTTTATCATAAGCATCTATCAATATTTCCGGAGAAAGTTTTTCTTTTTGCATATAATATTCGGTAGCCTTGAAATAGATGTCTTGTACTTGCGGAGAAGTTTCAAAACCTTCTAAATCAATAGATTGACTAAGCTTTTCGCACACGGTTTTATATTGTTCTTTCGGATGATATTTCCACAAATATACTCCGATACGACCCAAAACGTATCCTTCGTCAGCAGGATAGCATTTAATACGAAGATCAAACAAATCAAACAATTCTTGAATGTAAGCTTCTCTTAAAGCGGAATCGGTACCTGCCGATTTAATCATGTCTTCCAATATTACAGGACCATTGGTAAAAATGTATTTAGAAGACATGGGGCAATTTTCTTTTACCCATTTCCAGGAAGGATAGGCTTCTTTATAGTTTTTTTGTTTAAACACTTCACGATACAATGATAGTTGAGTAAGACATTCCGCACTGTCACTTCCATATTTTTGAGTCAAATTTTGAGCTTTTGCCCAAGGGAACATTCCTATTACAAAAGCTGCCAACATTGTCACTTTAAAATACTTGTTCATCTTTCCTTTATTTTATTATTCAACTTCTTATTCTAATTTTAATCTTTGATACCATTTTTCATGCAAGCGAATATTAACGGTGGCCGAAAAATAGTTTTCTTTTATTAAATCATTTTTTAATGTTCCTACTTGTCCGTATTCTAATATCAACCCAATGTTTGTTTTACTTTTCTTCATTGGAAAAGAAAGTCCAATATTTATGCCAAACTTGTCAAGTTGTTGATTATCAAATTTAAGTCTTGTTATCTCATAATTGAACCCCCAACTGATATTGATTTTAGCCATATAATTGGAGCTATTTGCATTAGGGGTAATTCCCATTCCTATTGCTATTTTGTAAGAGTCGGCAAGAGAGTCGGAAATACCATTAACAGCGTATCGGCTCCACTCGGCCCATGAGAAATCCACTCCTATAAAATATTTATCTTCTTTGCTCCAAGATATTCCGGCATTTACTTTGTGCGGCATGCGGTGTACGTTACGTGTTTCCGATTCTTTGTACAAAGAATCCAACAAAGTGGGGGTGTCGTCAATAGCACCCAAGTAAGTGGTGATGGTATTCAAGCTTTTGGATATCATATTAATGGGTGGAGTATAAGTAATACCCAATCCCAAACGATATTTTTGTTTGATAGAAATAAAATATTGGGCGCCTATATCCAGCGTAAAAGCTTTTATTTTATGAGAATTGGCCACTATGGAATTAACGGCTTGTTCATCTTCAAATTCTATTTGTCTCATTTTTGCATATTTGCCAAACAAAAAAGAAGCGTTGAATCCTATAGAGCAATTTTTAAACAAGCGAAAAGCATTGCCCCAATAAATTTCGTTAATACCGCCATCGCCGGCAAAAGATGCGGTGTAAGGACCCATCGTCCCCACCGTATCATGGGAGGCTATTGTATAGCACATTGAGCTATATGGTTGGAAACCTACGGTAGTACGCCACCATCTGGTGACGGGCAAGCCTATTGCAATATAATCCAAATAGGCAGTACCTCCTTTTTGTGAATGCACACCGGAGCGGAGGGTGTGTGTTTTATAGGTAGCGGCAACATCCACCAAGCAAGATAAAGAATCGTATGCGGTGTAAGAGGCAGGGTTGGCAAAATTAATCACAGTAGGCGATGCAAAAGCACAAGCTACTCCTCCCATGGAAGCGTTATATGCTGAGGTTCGAGGCATAATTTCTCCCATACCATATCGAGAATATGGTGAACTTAAGTAATTTTGTGCCCCTATAATACTTATCCCGAAGAAAGTTATAAGGGTAAGAATTATATGTTTCGCTCTAATTATCAGCATTATAATTTAATATTATATTTAACCCCGACATCACAAGGTTAGAAAATGCAAATATCTCATTTTTTATTGAATTTTTGAACATTTTTGCATCTCCACCTGTTAAAATTATTTTTATATCTTCATAATGCTCTTTATAACGAGCTATAAGACCATTGCATTCATCTATTATTCCGTAATACACTCCTGTCATAATACAAGATGCGGTGGTATTGCCGATGAATGCTTGCGGCTCAGAACATTCTACTTGCGGTAAAAATGCCGAAAAAGAATGTAATGCTTTGATTCTCATTTGTAAACCAGGGGCAATGGAGCCTCCTAAATATTCTCCTTTAGCCGTAACAAAATCGGCAGTGATACAGGTTCCCATTTGTATTACCAATACAGGATGTTGCGGAAATAGCCGGTGTGCGGCTACGGCTACAGCCAAACGATCCGTTCCCAAAGAAGGTTCTTTATATTTATTTTGTATAGGTATGGGTGTGTTGGTGGTCATGCGGATATAGCGGAAATGTGTTTGTAAATATTTTTCCAATTCCTGATCAACTGCCACCACAGATGACAGAATGACATTTTTGGCACCTTGTTGTTCGTATGCTTGTATGTCGCTAATGTGTATACGGGGTTGACAAATGTTCTCCACCACGGTATCTTGTTGCATTATTTGCATTTTTTGCATACTATTACCAAAGTCCAATAATATATTCATTATAGCGTGTTTAGAATTTGTTGTGCCAAAAAAATATCTATAGGCCGGGTTATTTTAATATTATTATTGTCCCCTTGTACACATTGTATAGGTATGCCCATATGTTCCACCACCGAAGCATCATCGGTGAATTGCGGTAAATAAGTTTGGTTATAAGCAAGTTTTAAGGTTTTACATGTGAACACTTGCGGAGTCTGCACCACCCAGAAGTCGGCTCTATTAACACTCAGGCTTCCATTGTTAATTTTTTGTCTAAGACTGCTATCGGCTTCTATACAGGCAACGGCATTGTTATGGGTGGCGGCATGAAGAAAGCAACGTTGGATGAGGTCTTGTGTTATGCAAGGTCTTGCTCCGTCGTGTACCGCAACCAAACCATCATCGGGCAGTAGAGCCACCGCATTTTTTACCGAATCAAAACGGGTATTGCCTCCTTGTACTATAATGTGCGGAATATCAAATTGATATTCTTGTATTAATTTTTGCCAATACGGAATATGCGGAGCAGGTAAAGTCACCCATATATTTTCCGTAAATGCAGCAAATGCTTTAACGGAGTGCATGAGTATAGGCAGGTTGTTTAATAGCAAAAACTGCTTGGGAATATCGGCGTGCATGCGATTGCCCGTACCTCCTGCCGTGATGATTGCGTATTGTTTCACCGCTATTTTATTAACATTGCATCACCATAGGTGAGAAAATGATATTTTTCTTCTATGGCTTTTTTATAAGATTCCATTATTAATTCGTAGCCGCCAAAAGCACATACCATCATCAACATGGAAGACTGCGGAGCGTGAAAGTTAGTAATGAGTGCATCGGAAGTAACAAAAGAATAAGGAGGAAAAATAAACCGGTTGGTCCAACCGTGGAAAGCATTTACCCTGCCATCAATATAGCACGAAGATTCCAACGCTTTAAGAGTGGTAGTGCCTACGGCACACACTTTTTTGTTGTTCTTCTTGGCTGTGTTGATAATTTCTGCCGTTTCTTCGCTAATAAAAAATTCTTCTGAATCTATTTTGTGTTTAGCCAAGTCTTCTACATCTATGGTTTTGAAATTACCCACACCGGCATGCAAGGTAATGTCAGCAAAGTTGATACCTTTGAGTTCCATTTGTTTAACCAGTATTTTGCTAAAATGCAAACCTGCGGTGGGAGCCACTACAGCACCTTCATGTTTGGCGTACACTGTTTGATAATAATCCTTATCTTCGGGTGTAATATCTCGCATTTGTCTGATTACTTCGGGTAACGGAGTGCGACCCAGTTTAAACAGTTTTTTCTTAAACTCATCGTGTGGTCCGTCAAACAAAAAACGCAGGGTACGCCCCCTTGATGTGGTATTGTCAATAACTTCTGCCTCTAATGCTCCATTGCCAAAATACAATTTATTCCCTATGCGTATTTTACGGGCAGGGTCTACCAACACATCCCACAAGCGACTTTCTTCGTCCAGTTCACGTAGAAGAAATACACTTATCATGGCACCCGTTTTTTCTTTCTGTCCGCTTAACAAGGCGGGAAAAACTTGTGTGTCGTTGCGAACCACTACGTCTTGGTCGTCAAAATAGTCCACCACGTCCTTAAAAGTTTTATGTTCTATAGTTCCCGTTTTGCGGTCTATAACCATTAAACGCGCTTCATCTCTATTAGGAACGGGAAACGATGCTATCAAATTTTGGGGTAAAGAGTATTTAAATTGTGAAAGTTTCATATATGTTTTTATTTTAGCATTCCTATTATATTCATTTATTGCGTAATAAAGTTTACATTAAAATTCTTTAACGTAAAAAAACAGCTATTTATTGCTTGTTGAAGCAAATATTTGAGCTTTTTATTTTAATAAAAATTTAAAACGTTTAATATTAATTAGTTACGTAGAGCAATTGTTAATTATTTTATTCTGAAAATGTTTAAATATGATGTATAATATAGGTTGCGAACGTAAAAAGGAGAGTAAGTTTTCTTTGATAAATATAACAGTAGAGCCAATGATTTTTTATGCTATCTGTTTTTTTAGATGATACTTAGCAGACAATAATTTATAATGGCAAGCAATTTTTTTAAATAAAAAATAAAATTTGTATTTTGGCATTAAATTTGTGGCAATATCTATGCTCGTTTTTTTAAGTAAAAAAAAGAAACTTTTTGAAACGTGAAACGTATACGCAGTGTATTTTTTTTGAATTGGATGAATAAAAATTTATTCTTTTTATTATTGGTTATAAGTTGCAGTTTGAAGGTATCCGTATCGATGGGTCAATCTTCGTATCCTAATTTTACCTATGCAGCGGAGAACTCTATCAATGCGGTGGTGCATATTTCTTCAGAAATGGAGCAAAAGCACAGCACATGGGATTTATTTTTTCAAGATCCTTTCTTTAATTTTTTCAACACTCAACCTCAAACGCAAGTATATCAAGCATATGGTTCGGGGGTAATAATAGACGGTTCGGGTTATATAGTTACCAATAATCATGTGGTGGAAGGTGCTAATAAGGTCACCATTACCCTTAACGATAAGCGAGAATATTCAGCACAAATAGTCGGTACAGACAAACAAAACGATTTAGCATTATTAAAAATAGAGGCCAATAATTTACAAACCATCCCTTACGGCAATTCCGATGAAGTGCGGATAGGAGAATGGGTATTGGCGGTAGGCAATCCTTTTAATCTTACTTCAACGGTTACTGCCGGCATAGTCAGCGCAAAAGCTCGGAATTTAAACATGCTGAGTGAAAACAACCAGGTGTCGTTCTATATACAAACCGATGCCGCCGTCAACAGCGGTAATAGTGGCGGGGCGTTGGTGAATGTTAAAGGCGAGTTGATAGGCATAAACGCGGCAATAGCCTCCAATACAGGAAGCTATACCGGATATTCCTTTGCCATTCCGGTAAATATAGTTAAAAAGGTGGTGAACGATTTGAAATTATATGGTCGCACACAAAGGGTGAGCATAGGAGCTTCGTTTATGGAACTAAATGCCAAAACCGAAAATTTTGACAATCAGCCCATCAAAGGATTGCAAGTGTTCAAGGTGGAAGATGGTATGGCTGCCCAGCAGGCAGGAATAAAAGAGAATGATATTTTGCAAAAAGTGAACGGAAAAGAGGTGAATTCTTATTCCGAACTTAAAGAGATTTTGGAACAGCATATACCCGGAGACAAGGTAAATTGTGAAATAAATCGTAATGGTAAAATAATGAAAATGAATGTAGTACTAAAAAATAAAAAAGGTACTACAGAAATTATACGAAACAATAGTAATATTGCGTTATCTGTTTTAGGCGTAAAAGTTGAACCTGTGGACAACCAGTTAAAATCAAGGTATCGTATTAAAGGCGGTTTAAGAGTAATGCAGTTAAACAAAGGCTTATTAAAAGATGCAGGGGTGAAAGAAGGTTTTGTAATTACGGCTATAGATAAACAATCAATAATGAAAGAACAAGACATAGATAATATATTAGGCGATAAAGAAGGCGATGTGTTAATAGAGGGATTTTACCCCGGCAACGGCTTTTCGTATATGTATTATTATAATATAAACATTCAGTAAATAATAACAATCATGAGACAACTTAAAATAACCAATTCCATTACCAATCGTAACGATACTTCATTTGAGAAATATCTGCAAGATATATCTAAAGAAGCCATGATAACCCCGGATGAAGAGGTGGAATTGGCACAAAAAATACGACAAGGCGACAAGGCAGCATTGGATAAATTGGTAAAAGCCAATTTACGTTTTGTGGTTAGTGTGGCTAAACAATATCAAAATCAAGGTCTTAGCTTACAAGACCTTATCAATGAAGGTAATCTCGGGCTGATTAAAGCAGCACAACGATTTGATGAAACCAGAGGTTTTAAATTCATATCTTATGCCGTGTGGTGGATACGTCAATCCATATCGCATGCCATAGCAGACCAGTCAAGAATAGTGCGTTTGCCGGTAAATCAATTGGGAACGGTTAATCGTGTGAAAAAAGAGAGTGCTATTTTGGAGCAAATACATCACCGCCAGCCTACTATAGAGGAGATAAGTGATAGAATGAATTTGGCTCCCGATAAAATAAAAGAAATACTCAAAATTTCCACCAGACATCTTTCTATGGATGCACCGGTAAGCGATGATGACGACACTTTGTTTATCGACACCTATGTAAGCGAAGACGGTGCTCGCACGGATATGCTGTTGATTAACGAATCCATGCATCGCGAAGTAAGCAAATCTTTGGCCATATTAGATGAAAAAGAGCGGGATTTGATATGCATGTTTTTCGGCATAGGTCATTCTCACGAATATACCTTGGATGAAATAGCGGAACATTTCTGCATAAGCAGGGAAAACGCTCGCCAAATAAAAGAAAAGGCACTGAAAAAATTGAAAAAGAATGACAATAATCAATTGAAATCCTTTTTATAATTTTCAGCTTATTGATGTGTTTAGTTACAAAAAATAGTACCTTTGCACATACCTTTTTCTATGAAAACACCAACTATGAGTGCTTATGTGTATAGAGAGTTTTAAATGAAAAATTGTTTTTTTTAAAGTTTGATAGTAGCGAGAACATTGTTCTCGCTTTTTTCTTTATATATGCCATACTTTGGCATAGTCTTGTGCTAATTTTGCAACAAATTTAATACCAACGCAATAGCCGAAAAACGTTCAACAGAGTAGGCATTATTTTTAAATAGTTGCACCCGACACGCATTTAGGGA
>DBXT01000081.1:0-11582 GCA_002309615.1 Bacteroidales bacterium UBA1205 | reverse complement strand
TATTATAGAGAAAGACGAGCATGCAAAGTTGAGTGAGGTGTGGGAGATTTCTGGGGAAGGTGTTGGAGGAAAGTTCTAATTTTGCAGACGTAAAAAATGTTTTTATTTGTATAAAGTAAATTTTTATTATCTTTGCAAAATAAAAATAAACCCGTTTTTCAGTTGTGATAGTTTTAAAAACTCTCGGCTGTCATGGACTGTGAATGGGGGAAAGATGTTTAATTAAGAGGGGAAAAATAAAACGAATTTAATATGGGAAATAGTAAGAGTGAAATAAAAGGAACAAGGATTATCCTTTCTATTGGATTTTTATCTGCAGCAGGAGCAATTTGCTTTTTTATTTTTAAAATTCCAGATTTTTGGCCTCAAATGTTAGCAATTATTGCAAGTGCATTTCTTGGTGCAGGAGCAACTGCATGGATAACAAATACTTTATTAAATAATAAGCAAAAAGCAGAAGAAGCGAAGGAAAGAAATATCAAAGTTTATGAAAATAAGATCCAAGTTTATTCCGAATTTATTTCGAAAATGTGGAAAACTCTTGAAGATGATATAATAACCGACGAGGAGATTTTTGAAATACGTTTTGATATTTTCAACAAGTTGATTTTTTATCTCAAAAAAGAAGATATTGAAGAACTTTGTAAAAAAGTCGAGAATATCAAAAACTCATGTGACAATGATGGAGATGATTCTAAACGGACGAAGAAAACTATAGATTGTTTTTCAGAGATAACCAATTTACTCCGTGCAGATGTCAACGGAGAGGGGCATACAGAATCGACTCAACACATAAGCGAATTATGGAATAAATTTGGATTAGCACCTCGTGATACACAGTTATTGCTTAATACTCAGATTGAAACGGGGATTAAGACGCTCGAACCAATAGAGCCTAATAAAACAGGGTCAATTTCTTACAATTTTTGGCATTTCATCATGTTTGATAATGAACAGATTGACGAAGCATTCAATAATAATAAAAATGAATTATCTTTGATAGAATACGGAGAAACATGGCGAACCAATCGTGTAAAGCAGGTTAAACAAGAAGACATTGTATTTTTGTTCCGTCGTGGAGGTTATGGATATATTGGAGCTTTTATTGTTAAAGGATGGCGTGTTTTCTATTTTGAGGAAAATAGAGAAGAAATACAAAAGTTTGAAAATGATAAACTAACAGAAGTAAAAGGAGAACAATATGAAAAGGATATAGAACAATATGATATTTATTATAGCAAAAATGATGGTGCAACTTTATGTGCCAACATTATTGTTGAACCTATTGCTTTTGATTACGAAGGAGTAAAATATCCGGGAGGTGTTTATCGTCATACTATTTCTCAATACCCTGACCATTATGCTAAGATTTTGTTGTCAAGATTTTTAAAAAATGAAATAGATAAAAAACCATCTTACAACAAATTATCTGAAAATATAGAAATGGCAGGAGTTAATACGGATAAATTTGATACCATTATAAAAAAATTGAATATACAGCCTGCTGAAAAAGATGAAAATGGGAATTGGAAATAAGTTGTAAAGTAATATTTTGTAATTTTGCGGCGGAGAAAAAATAATAATATTGAATTTTATGTTTCTAGAAAAGTAAATAAAAACACTATTGTATTTGTAATTATGAATTAACCAATAAATCCACATTATATGTATAACAAAGACATATTAAAATCAGTGATTAAAAGGGTTGCAGACAATGAACTGCTAACTATGCAAGAATTTGCATTTGGCAACCTTGTTGACTTATGGGAACAATGGAAAAATATTGAAATAGAGGATGGAATACGTGAAGAACTTATTAAAATGAGCTATTCTGATTTCCTTGAGAAGGCAAAAAACGATGAAAAAGTGAAAAAGATCAAAGATTTGATTTTTAAAATCGTAGCATATTGTGATGAGAACGCCAATGACAAGGAACACTTAAACGAATATTTCGATAAACGTGTTGTAGCTAAATGTGGAATTCGGCAAAACGCATGGGTTATTCAACTACTAAAGTATAAACGGAATCCGGAAGAGGTAACAGATTCAATTAAAAATCTCATACTCTACATTGAAAATCCAGAACAACGGTTTCCAATCATTAGTGAAGAACACAGGAAACGGATTTATCATTTTTTTATTAGCGAAAATGACTACCCAAAAGACAGGTTTGACGAATCAATGTTCCGTTTTTTAGAAGACATTTGTGGTTTTGTTTTTTCAAATAACCAAAACAGAACCAAATTATATTCGAAAATCATATATGAAATGAAAGATGAATGGAAGGGTAAATTACCTATTCAGGGAGTGTATGCTTTGGATAGTAATGATGATTGGAAACAGGATAGAATCAATGTGGATTATTCCTGTTTTTATTGGGATAAAAATTTTGTAAATCATAATGAGGTATATCCTAAACTTGAGAATATTCTTGAGGAAGATGGAAATTTCTGGTTCTATTTTTTATCCGGTTACAAGGCACATTATAGAGCACGTATAATTGATATGGCAACATCGGCTGAGTCGTATGAGAACAAAATCTATGATTGGAAAGAAAAATCACCTTTGGGGTTGTGCGAAAACTATTATGACTATGCAGACAATGTCAAAGTTGTTTTGTTAGTCGACAAATTTGAAAAATTAGCAGTCCCAATAGACATCGATTGTTTCGTGCCATATCATGATGCCTCTCAACCTGTTCGCAACAATGTTGTTGCATATTCACGCATTAAAAATCAAACATCAATTAACATGGAAAATTTTATTACAGAAATTACCGGTATACTTAAGACAAAAAGGAATATAATTTTGCAGGGCGCACCAGGAACCGGTAAGACTTACCACACAGCAGCAATCGCTTTATCTATACTGGGTTATGAAACAAGTGGGAAAACTCATGCTGAAATTATGACTGAGTATGATAGTTTGTTAAAAAAACAAATTTTCTTTACTACTTTCCATCAGTCCATGGACTATGAAGATTTTATTGAGGGTATAAAACCAAAGTTGAAAGATGGTGGAATAGTTTACGAAATAGAGCCTGGTATTTTGAAAGAAGCCATCCTTACAAACCCAGACAAGCCAAAAGTAATTATTATTGATGAAATCAACAGAGGAAACATCTCCAAAATATTTGGCGAACTCATAACATTGATAGAGGCAGATAAACGTACTGGAAATAACACAGAAAACAACCATCATTTATCAGTCATTCTTCCTTATTCGAAGAAAGAATTTGGAATTCCTGACAATGTTTATTTCATTGGAACTATGAACACAACTGATAGGAGTACCGGCACTATTGATTATGCTCTACGCCGTCGGTTTGCATTCATCACTCTTCCATCCAAGGAAGAAGTCCTTGATGAAATCAAAGACATTCCGACTCGAGACCTTGCTAAACAAAAATTCCAAGAAGTACAGGAATTTATCCGTAACAACAAAATGGCCGACTATGAAATTGACGACCTAATGGTAGGGCATAGTTATTTTATGGCTGAATCTCTTCACGATTTAAAGATAAAACTCAAATATGAAGTATTACCTCTCCTTAAAGAATACATGAAAGATGGAATTGTCAGGAACAATGTTGAAACTAAAGATTTCATAAATAATTTCACAGAAGAATTTGGTCAATAATACATATGGATTCCATATACATCAAGGAGCATGAAACGCTGCCACAAGAATTTGATCCACAAAAATGGAATGATTCTTTTGTTGGCAAAAAGTTATTTAAGTGGACCGAGCCATTAAATGAAAATGATAGATGGGCATATAAAGCTTACTATAGGATTGGTGCAGAGTGGATTGATAAAGAGAATGCTTTGGTGGTGACCACAAAACAAGGGCTTGAAAACATTGATTTCGTTTCAATGTTCCTCCAATGTTTTGATTCTGGCATCGAACTGGAGAGGTTTTCTGCCATATATGACATCGAGTTGGACAAACCGCCAATAAATGCAAAATCACTAAGTACAGTCCTTAATCCCCTTATAGAAATACATTTTCTTACCGTTGTTGAAAAAATTGTTTCAATGGGGCTCAAAAAGGATTATGTGTCCAAAACTGAGAATTTGAAGAAAGTCAAGGGACGAATTAGTCCTCTCAGAAACGAACGTAAAAATGCGGTTTTCAAACGTTTTGATAGGTTTTATTGCACATACGATGATTTCACTTTAGATAATTTTGAGAACAGGCTTATAAAAAAAGCTCTTTTGTTGTCAAAAGGCTTGCTTCTCTATATGTCAAATCATCAAAAATTTGATAAAATTCAATCAAAGTACATCAAATGCCTATCCGCTTTTGAGCATGTTTCAGATCAAGTAGAACACTGGGAGGTTCGCAATGTCAAAACCAACAAACTGTATCCAGAATACAACGAAGCTGTAAGATTAGCCAAAATAATTCTCAAAAGGACTGACACAAGCATTCACAGAAACAGTACAATTCTTGATTCAACACCTCCATTTTGGGTTGACATGTCCATTCTTTATGAATTGTATGTCTGTGGTCTATTACGTAAAGCATATGGAAATTCTGTGATGTACCAGGAAAATGGATATACTGGGAAACCTGACTTTATATTCTGTTCTGATTCTGAAAAACTCATTCTTGACACGAAATACATTCCTCGGTTTGATAACAACTCAAATCAGTTAGATACATACATAATTCGTCAGTTGAGTGGATATTGTAGAGATGCGAAATTGCTAAAAAAACTACGGTATGATTTCGTTTCCGCACCAGACTCCATCCCTGTAATACCCTGTGTCATTATCTATCCAAAAGAAAAAACAGAAAATCCAGAATTATTTTGTTTAGATGATAAAAAGACGATTATAGAGCAATGTATACAAGATGACAGCCTGTTGTATTTCTATAGACTTTGCATTCAATTGCCAACAGTAGTATAACTTGACCTTGATTCGGCAAGCATGCATTTGCTATATGGCACATGTTTTACAAATATTTGCGTTTGCAGTATGGATGACTAAAACACATCGCCCAACATAATCCAACTCCCTCCATTACATCACCATACTAAATTCTGCGGTTTCCCGCGGGATGAAACCTTACCTCCTTTCCACCCCCTCTCCCCCGCGCATCTGACGGCGTGCGATGACGGGCGTGACGTGCTTCCCAGTGACGGTGGGCAATGTGCAGCAGACAGGCCGTAGGTCTGCAGGCACTGTTTTGGGGGTAATTTGTCTTTGAACGTAGGAGATTCCGCCAGTTCCTGTCGTCACTGGCGGAATCCCTGGTAGAGATGGTGAACGGCAAACGCTTCTACCACATCTACTGCTCACGCGATATGGGTGAGCTGAAATACACCACCCAAGGCACTTTCGACGGCAAGTCGCTGAAAGTCAACCTTGAAATCTACCACTCCGGCTTCAAGCCTAAACTGCTCGGCTTCATCGCCTCCGTGATGAACTTCGAAACCATCATCCTCGCCCGCCTCAACAACGGCGGCGTGCACATGCTTGGCGACGCAGACCGTGGCACGGAAATCGGAGAGAACGTGGAAGCCACCTCAGGCAAGGCCGTCACCGACAACAATGGTGCGACCCTCGCCTTTGCCTATGACACCCCGACATCACAGGTCTGCACGGGCATCATGACGGGACTCGTGGGCTACAGCGTCCAGGCCGACTCGCAGGACGACAACCAGTAACCTCTTGCCGCCAAACGGCGGATGCATATTCTTGATACATAGTGCAAAATCCATTCACTTGGAAAGGATTTTTTTGTATTCCTAAGACAACATTTTAGCACAAATCGTGTTCTTCAATGAAAATAATAAGTCATGTTTGCATTCAACTTAGAAAAATTACAACCCGGCGACATCATATTAACAAGAGCCCCTGGCGATAGAGAATCTGATATAATCAGGAAATTAAGTGAAAGTAACTACAGCCATGCGATTATGTACGTATGCCATTCTTCTGCAATAGAATCGACTGGTCTAAGGGTTAACTCTTTCAATATATCACAACGATTCTTCAAAAACAGTGACGATGCCATCGCTTTGAGATACCTTGGGAAAGGGGAAAAAGAAATTATTGGTAAAGCAGTAGAATTTGTAAGAAATAAAATAGGAACTGAATATGGCGGAAGTGAATTAAGACGTTGCCGTACAGAGCATACAAATCCTGCAGCAGGAGCGAAGGAACCCAACAGACAAATTTGCACAAGACTTGTAATGCAAGCGTATGAAGAAGCAGGTTTGAAATTAGTATGCAATCCAGCTTATTGCACTTTGAAAGACATTGAGGAATCTCCCCAATTAACAACCATAAGAGACATATTAGTTCCTATATCACAAGAAGAAATAGATTCAATTCCAAAAACAAGTTCTATAAGTATTCAAGATGAAGAAACAAACAAAATACTCACATTCGCTCAAAAGATATCCGGAGAAGACATTCAAACAATTGCACAAGTTTCAGAACTCATCATTAGGAGGAATGAATTAGACCTGCCAATAACTGATTTTATAAAAAATGAAACCGACTACTTATATTTATGTGAATACGATATGATACTTCATCCGGAACAATACGACCAAAAACTCTTCAATAAAATACCTACAGAGTATCAACATATTGTGGCGAATGAACTTCTTGAAAGTAGAACCCAGCTTAAGCTTTTCCAAAAAAATTTAACACTAATACAAATGTGTCCATATAATTACCTATCTTATTTTCAACTTCAAAAGCAATTGTACGAAAAATTAGTAAATATAGCAAAAATACGAATCGCCATTGGTGAATCCTTACCACAAATCCCTTAGGGCGACCGGGCACGCTTTCCGCTAAATCTTTTCTGACGAAAAGGATACCGCTGCAATCGTTGTCGCGGACACCAAAGTCGTTGCAATTTGTAACGGCTTTTTTTATTACACAAAAAAATTAAAGGTCCCAAACAATAATTCAGTTTTGGCATGGTTGTTGCCGCTAAATATTCGTAACCCAATAACAATACCTATTATGAACAAAACATTAGAAAATTTTTTAGCACAGAGCAAAGAAAACCACCTCAAACGTATCGGCCTTATTACTAATGCTGATGAAGAGTACAACGCTCTTTGTCTTCAAATTGAACAAAAGGACAATGAATGCAAGGAGATACGATACAAATACGATGAGCTGATGTCAGTACTTTTTAAATTACAGACCAAATCAGTATTTCCCGAATTTCGAAGTGAAGACAATAAGGTTATTATCGATTATCTTCACAATCTTCTCATTATTGATACCCCATCGTTGAAATCAACGGAAAAAGATCTTCTTATGGAGCAACAATACATTGTTCATAGAAACCGCACAGATGAATGGTTGAAGAGCAATAAGCTGACGCCACTGGACCTTAAAATGGTCACAGATGAGTATGAGTATATAGAAAGGTTGAAGAAAGATGTTGAGGACAAAAAAGAGTTTATGGGAAATCGTGCTCAACGAATTTCTGACGCAAAAAATCAGAACCGAAAAATCAAAGACAAGTTCATTAGCCTAATCAAAGAAGGTCTTCAAATTGCACAAAAGGAAATTGAGGAGGCAGAGGATTTGGGTGACGGCCTATTGGGGGTTGTTACTTCTGATACAAGTATGCTTTCACGAGACATTTTCAGTCTTTTAAAAGACTACAAAACCACAGACTGGGAACAATATTACAAACTTGAATCGGACATCCACAGGTTAAGTTATGAACAGCGCAAGTATAAATTCGAACACGGACATTGGTTCCTGCCCAATATGGAGAAAAAAGCCATTGACCTTTCAGATGAAGAATATGACAAAATCTGTAAAATCTACCCGCCTTTCCTATTAAAGATAGAAGAATATATTCAAGATGTATATGAAAAAGGGTATAAGAAAGGAAATGATGACGGATATTCTGCTGGATATCATCAAGGATATGATGATGGATATTATGCTGCTCCTTCTTATTAGGGCGACCGGGCACGCTTTCCGCTCGAATTTCGTCCTTGCGTCCTCATAACCGTTTCAATCGTTGTCGCGGACACCAAGGAACACAAAAACGCTGTCAAAGACCACGACATCGTTTTTGCTATAATCTTTTGAACAATCATTTAGCGGCCGATTCGGACATTCAAACTGACATTTTGACTGACATAGATAAAAATGGCACAATGTTTGACTGATGGTACAATACAGGGGTGTCGTCGCCCTGATTTTCGACGGCTGCTAAAAAAAATAGGTATGGGCAAATGTCAAAGCAAACCAGCCATTGACCCCAAAGGGGCAGGCTGGCCGCAAAAACCAGCACCCGGTAAAGTAAAAGGGCCAAGTGGACCGGGACGAGGTAACAACGCTCCTAAAAAGGGAAAGTAACGGTGATGGACGGCAAAAGCCGTCCTTTTTCGTTTATTGCGATGCCCTCTTAAAATTCCCTAAATGGGAACGGCTGAAAAAAATCAAGCCGCCCACAGCGTTTAAAGAGCAAACTCCCAAACAAGAATTCTCCAATTATGTCACGAAATTTCATATTTTCGTGTTATCTTTGCCGCTGATTTTTCACCAACATTCAGATTATGCCCACCACCTACATCGCCAACACCGACCACTACAACCTCGTCCTTTCCCGCGTGGCCTCCGTCAGGAAGTCGCTGTGGATTGGCACCGCCGACAGTAAAGAGTTGTCAACCAACATATTTATAAAAAACATAGATATTCATTTAATCTTTGTGTTAAATCAAAAATAAGTGTATTTTTGCAGTCGTAAAAAATGCGTATTTACGCAAAAAAAGCGAATAGAATAATGGAGGCTAAAAGAGAGCGGTACATTTCATCCCTACTGGAACGCAGGAACAACGGACTGATAAAGGTCGTCACAGGTGTGCGTAGATGCGGCAAGTCCTATCTGCTTTTCAATTTGTTCAAACGCAAACTGATGGAACTGGGCGTACAAGAAGACCATATCATCTCCTTCGCTTTGGACGATTACCAAAACAGAGAATATCTTAACCCGGACAATCTGAACCAACATGTCAGAGCCAGAATTGTGGATAAGGATATCTACTACATACTTCTTGATGAAATTCAACTTGTGCAGAATTTTGAGTACCTGCTGAACGGGTTTCTCCATATCCCAAATGCAGACACTTACGTTACTGGCTCCAATTCCAAATTTCTTTCCTCAGACATCATCACTGAATTCCGTGGTAGAGGCGATGAGGTGAGGGTGTATCCCCTCTCGTTTTCTGAATTTTTGTCAGTATTTGACGGCACCGAAACCGAAGCATGGAACAATTACCAAGTTTATGGCGGTATGCCAGGACTGCTGGCCATCGGCAGTGAAAATCGAAAAGCCTCCTATCTGCAAGCCCTATTCTCTCAAACCTATTTCCAAGACATCATTTCACGCTACAACCTGCGCCGCAATGAGGAAATGGAGGAACTGATGAATGTGGTGGCCTCCGGCATCGGCACACTGACCAATCCGCTGACATTGACCAACTCTTTTATTTCAAAAAAAAAGATGCACATAACACGCGATACTATTGCCTCATACCTGCAATATATGCAGGATGCATTTCTCATAGAAAAAGCCCAACGGTATGATGTGAGGGGCAGACACTATATCGGCACGCCCATGAAATACTATTTTGTGGATATGGGTCTGCGCAATGCCCGACTGAACTTCCGGCAGAACGACTACGGGCACATCATGGAGAATGTTATTTATAACGAACTCAGGATGAGGGGGATGTCGGTAGATGTCGGAATGGTGGAAGTGAACTGCAAGGAAGAAGGGAAATCGAAAAGAAAACAATTTGAAGTTGATTTTGTTTGCAACAGAGGTAACCAACGATACTACATACAATCCGCATACGCTTTGTATGACGAGGAAAAACGCCAACAGGAAACCAAGTCTTTACGGCACATCAACGACTCCTTCAAAAAGATTCTGGTACAAAAAGACCCTATTCTTCCGTATTACGACGACAACGGCTTTCTCAATCTCAGCCTGCTTGATTTTCTTACGGATGAAACTGTCATAGACAAGTAAAACACGCTTTCTTATGCCTACCACCTACATCTCCAACACCGAACATTACACCGAAGTGCTTTCACGGGTAAAGTCCGTGAAGCAAGCACTTTGGATTGGCACAGCCGATATCAAAGACTTGTATGTGGAGGCAGGAGGAGAGAAAAAACCGTTTTTGGCTGTCATTGCCCAACTTATCCGAAAGGGTGTGGATGTACGGCTCATTCACGCCAAGGAGCCGGGTCCGGCTTTCCAAGAGGATTTTGACAAATACCCCGTGCTGTTCGATCGTTTGGAGCGGGTGCTCTGTCCCCGTGTTCATTTTAAGATGATAGTCTTTGATTGCAAAGAAGTTTACATCGGCAGCGCCAACCTTACCGGTGCAGGCATTGATATGAAAGGTGCTAACACTCGCAATTTCGAGGCGGGCATCCTCACCGATGAGCCCGAAATAGTGGAACAAGCCATAAAGCAATACGACGAGGTATGGATGGGACTGCACTGCAAAAACTGCAAACGGCGGGAATATTGCAGCGACCCGATAGATTAAGAAAATTTTAATAAACTTTTTCTGCCATTATTGTCAAAATACACGACAAAACGGAAAAATTTACATAAAATATCTTTTTTTGAGCCTATGCCACACTTTAGCATAGTTGGTTTCTAATTTTGCAAAATAAAAAACAAAATGATAAATGAAAAATTTTGCCGCTATAGATTTCGAGACAGCCAACGGACAACGTTCAAGCGTGTGCAGTGTGGGAATAGTGATAGTTAGAAACGGAGAGATAAAAGAAAAATTCTACAGTCTTATCAAACCGGAACCCAATTATTATAGTCGCATTTGCCGAAGCGTTCACGGACTCGGACACGAAGACACCGACAATGCCGAGGTGTTTCCTTTGGTTTGGGGAAAAATAGCGTCCAAGATAAAAGGACTTCCGCTTGTTGCCCACAATGCCCCGTTTGACAGGGCTTGTTTGCAGGCTGTGATGGAAATGTACAGGATGGACTGGGAAATATGGAGCCACCGCCGCTTTTATTGTACGCTGAAAGCATCGCGACTTAATTTACGGAATTTGGAAAATCATCAGCTGCATACCGTTGCGGAGGCTTGCGGCTACCACTTGGAAAACCACCATTATGCATTAGCCGATGCGGAAGCATGTGCCGCCATTGCCATGAAATTAAATTTGGGCTCCAAATGCATGATTCAACCGAGGAGGGAAATCAAAAAATAGGTGGCCGTTTTTTATTTTTATAATTATGCCAAAATTTTGCATAGTCATGTGCTAATTTTGCAGCGTTTTACAAGTAAAAAGTTTAGATAATGGAAACGAAGAAAAATGCAAAACAAAAAATGGATATGTTAAGCGCTGTGGAAGAAATTGTGGAATTTTCCAAAACTTCGCAGTTTGATGCAGCGTTTTTTAAGAAACTGTCAAAACCTTTGAAATATCTTTCCTCCCAATTGGATATTACCAAGGAGCAAAGCCTTATGATGGCACTTTTTATGGATAACAGCAGTGATGCAAGCATTTACATAAGTGATTTTGCCAAGCAACTCA
>DBXT01000033.1:420-4056 GCA_002309615.1 Bacteroidales bacterium UBA1205 | reverse complement strand
GCACGACAAAAGTAAAGAAAAAATCTGTAGGACAACGTAAGAATCCCCCTGACCCCCCTAAAGAGGGAAACTACGGAATCCATTAATAGCTAATGTTTTACAAGATTTTCGAAATGTAGAGACGTTTCCTGAAACGTCTCTACATTTATGGTGATATAACAGAAATGATTATCAAAGAAGAATATTTTTCATTTTTTAACTATTGGTAACAAACAAAATGTTACCTTTGCATTTGGAAACCTTGAGCAGGCATTGTATGGTTGCAAGAGCATAATTTTCCCCCTGATTCAAAAGTAATATACTGATGGAGAAGAAAATAGGAATAATAAGTATAGTTATATTCAACAGAAATATAGTAGAAGAGGTGAATGCTTTGTTATCGGCATACGCCGATATGATACTTTCACGCAATGGCATGCCTTTACGGGAGGAGCAGTTGTGCCTTATTTCTTTGGCGGTAAAAAGTGATGCCGATACCATTAATGCACTCACGGGTAAATTAGGGAAACTCAAAGGAGTGAAAGTTAAATCGTTATTAATAAAAACATCATAATATCATGCAAGACGCAAAATTCAAAAATTTCATAGACAGAGATAAATTATATGGTCTGCTTCAGGGTGGGGAACCTACTGAAGAAGAGGTGCATATAGTGCTGGAAAAGGCAAAAAAATTAAAAGGTTTATCCTTGGAAGATGTTGCTGTTTTGTTGCGTGTCACCAATCATGATCAAATATATGAGATTATGGAAGTGGCCAAATACGCCAAAGAGCAAATTTACGGTAAACGGCTGGTATTGTTTGCTCCTATTTACACCGGTAATGTATGTGTTAACAACTGTGTTTATTGTGCTTTCCGCCGAGACAACAAGGTAATCAAGCGCAAGGTGCTTACCATGGATGAGATAGAGCGTGAAACGGTAAGTTTGTTACACGAAGGGCACAAGCGGGTGTTGTTGATATGCGGAGAATCGCCGCGTAATGATATCAACTATTATTGCGAGGCTATCCGCAGAACCTATGCCGCTCGGGATAATGGTAATTACATCCGTCGTATCAATGTGGAATTGGCTCCGCTGAGTGTAGAGGAGTTCCAACGTCTCAAGGCGGAGAAGATAGGCACCTATGTATGCTTCCAAGAGACATACGATCCCATAGCGTATAAAGAATTTCATCCTGCCGGCACTCCTAAAGCCGATTATCTTAACCGTTTGCTGGTGATGGACAGAGCCATGGAAGGCGGCATTAACGATGTGGGCTTGGGTGTGTTGTTCGGTTTGGTGGACTATAAATTTGAAATATTGGCTATTATGGAACATGCGGCACACTTGGAAAGAGTTTTCGGCTGCGGTCCGCACACCGTAAGTTTTCCGCGTATAGAGCCGGCGGAAGGGGTGGAATTCACCAACCATATTCCGCATCCGGTGTCGGATGATGATTTTAAAAAGATAATAGCCATTATCCGTATAGCCATGCCTTATACGGGTATCATACTCAGCACAAGAGAGAATGATACTATGCGTAAGGAGCTGATTAAATACGGTGTAAGCCAAATTTCGGCAGGTTCACGCACCAATCCCGGGGCCTATAGCGAAGAAGAAGAGGGAACAGGCAGCCAATTTTCATTGGGAGACCACCGTACCATGGACGATGTGATATCCAATATGATAGACGGCGGTTATATTCCTTCTTTCTGCACCGGCTGTTATAGAAAGGGCAGGGTAGGTGCTGATTTTATGGATTTAGCCAAACCGGGCTTGATTAAACAATTTTGTTTGCCTAACGGATTGTTCACTTTTAATGAATATCTGAATGATTTTGCTTCCGCAGCAACCAAAAGGAAAGGTAAGGAACTTATACACAAAATAGTGGAACAAGATGTGGAAGATGAAAACCTTCGTAAAGTGATATTATCCAATTTGGAAAAAATAGATAAAGGGCAAAGGGATATTTATCTATAATTTTTTTTCCGCAGATTGATTGAATGTTACAAAAAAGTTCCTGCCAAGGAACTTTTTTGTTTTTACCCCCTTTTTTCTGTTGCGTTTTCTTTTATTTTGCGGACAAAGAAAAAAAAGATGATTTTTGAGGTAATGGTCTTTTTTTTGACTTTTTTTTAGTAATTTTGTAGTTTGTATAATTTTTTTAACATCAATATAAAATGACATTAGATTTAACACGTTACGGAATAGAAGGAGTAGAAAAAATCTACCATAATTTATCCTACGAGGAATTGTACCAACACGAAATGGACCCGTCTCTTACAGGTTTTGACAAAGGACAATTGACAGAACTCGGTGCCGTGAATGTAATGACAGGTATTTTCACCGGTCGTTCACCCAAAGACAAATACATTGTTGACGATGCTAATTCTCACGACAAAGTATGGTGGACTACTGAAGGTTATAAAAACGACAATCACCCCATGTCGGAGCAAGTGTGGGCAGAGGTGAAAAAGATTGCTGTCAACGCTTTGTGCAATAAAAAACTCTATGTAGTAGATGCTTTTTGCGGTGCCAATAAAGATACCCGCATGGCGGTGCGTTTTATCATGGAAGTGGCATGGCAGGCACATTTTATCAAAAATATGTTCATACAACCCACTGCAGAAGAGTTGGCAGAATTTACTCCGGATTTTGTTGTTTACAATGCTTCCAAAGCAAAAGTGGACAATTACAAGGAATTGGGTTTGAATTCTGAAACCTGCGTTGCCTTCAATACCAGTTCCCGTGAACAGGTGATTATCAACACTTGGTATGGCGGAGAAATGAAAAAAGGTATGTTCTCTATGATGAATTACTATCTGCCTTTGCAAGGCATTGCCTCTATGCACTGTTCGGCCAACACGGATATGGAAGGCAAGAATACAGCCATTTTCTTCGGTCTTTCCGGCACCGGAAAAACCACTCTTTCCACCGATCCCAAACGTTTGTTGATAGGTGATGACGAACACGGCTGGGACGACAACGGCGTATTTAACTTTGAAGGCGGCTGCTATGCAAAAGTTATCAATTTGGACAAAGAATCCGAACCGGACATTTACAATGCTATCAAAAGAAATGCATTGTTGGAGAATGTTACCGTAAACGAAAACGGAAAAATAGATTTTGCCGATAAGAGTGTTACCGAAAACACCCGTGTTTCTTATCCTATCAATCACATTAAGAATATAGTAAAACCCATTTCTGCCGCACCGGATGCCAACAATGTGATATTCCTTTCGGCAGATGCTTTTGGCGTGCTTCCTCCGGTTTCTATTCTTACACCGGAACAAACGCAATATTATTTCTTAAGCGGATTTACTGCCAAGTTGGCCGGAACAGAACGTGGTATCACGGAACCGACACCCACATTTTCAGCATGTTTCGGACAAGCATTCTTGGAATTGCATCCTACCAAATATGGTGAAGAATTGGTAAGAAAAATGAAAAAATCTGGAGCAAAGGCTTATTTGGTAAATACCGGCTGGAACGGAACCGGCAAACGTATTTCCATTAAAGATACCAGAGGAATAATCGACACTATTTTGGATGGGTCTATCAATCAAGCTCCCACCAAGACCATTCCTTTATTCAATTTAGAGGTGCCGACAGCATTGCACGGAGTGGATCCCAACATTCTTGACCCGAGAGACACTTA
>DBXT01000033.1:0-370 GCA_002309615.1 Bacteroidales bacterium UBA1205 | reverse complement strand
TCTATCCCTTATCGCTATTGCCGTTATGCTGCTTGTATAAGCTGTCAACGGTGATAAAAATAGTGGTATGTGATTGGATTGGATATAGAAAAAATGTGGTAAAAACCAATTTGCATAATTCCTTTCCCGAGAAATTGGAAGAGGAATTATTGCTTATTGAAAAACAATATCGTACGCATCTTTGCCACCAGTTTGTAGAAGGGGTGAAGATGTTGACCTTGTCGAAAGAAAAAGTGTTGAAACACTATCACTGTAAAAATCCGGAACTCGTCAATCAATATTTTGACAAGGGGCAAAGTGTGGTTTTGATGTCAAGTCA
Organism: Bacteroidales bacterium UBA1205; assembly: GCA_002309615.1. Lineage (GTDB taxonomy): Bacteria > Bacteroidota > Bacteroidia > Bacteroidales > WCHB1-69 > UBA1205. Next base: position 51 of record DBXT01000033.1, on the reverse strand, counting down.
TTACAACAACTGGGAATGGATGGTATTGTCGTTGGCCTTGCAATTCAAGCA
>DBXT01000061.1:504-63202 GCA_002309615.1 Bacteroidales bacterium UBA1205 | reverse complement strand
CGGACTGACACCCTCTTTGTTATACAGATGATAGGTGGTGTCTAATCCTATGCCCGCTATGGAATGACTGTATGCACCATTGCTGTCGTGCGACCATATTACACCTCCTTGTGGAGAAAGATAATCCACCCCTTCCAAACTGACACCATATTTCAACGCCAAATAGGTTTCCGCCGACATGCGTGCCACTTTGCTCACCTTGGCATGATGTATCAAACTCTCTATAACATGCTCCGAACCCGATTTTGAACTGTCCGCCCCGATATGCAACAGTTTGACCTGTACGCTGTCTTTTGATTTTGCGGGAATTTTGTATATCCCGCTCAATATTACAGGTGAATGGCTATCAAATGCCGGGCGGGATGAAGTGTCCTTTTGTGTGTTTGGCAAAGAATTTCTGCCCGTCACCTGTCCGTTCGACAAAACTGTGTATAAAAGTTTTCCCTTGTGGCTTATCTCGTACAGACTTTGCGCCTTCGAACTGTCCGTTTTGGTAAACACTAAAATCACACTCACACATCCCGAACCCGACAGTTCGTACACCGTATCTTGCTCATTGAACAGGGTGTTGTACTCTCGCTGACAACAGAAAGGATGCTTGTCCGTATCGGAAATCGGCTGGGAATATGCCATATAACAACATACAAGCATGAATAATAGTGTTCCGTATGCTTTTTTCATATTTATATTATAAGGTATTTTTTTATTTTTCATATAATTTATAGTTTGTATGTTATGTTATCGGTTGATATCCGGATTTATTTAAAAAAAACGGATGTCGCATCCTAACACAGGCAGGATTGCAGCCTGTTTTACCCCTGCGAAACCGCACAAAGTCCGGACATATTTTTTATAATAACGTTTTTAAATTTCATTTATTGTCCCGTTTTAAATTTTTTTCAAAAAAAATTGCCCTCCAGTCAAAATATTTTGCATGCACAAAGTGTTTACGTCTAATTTACAAGTAGTTGCAATGTGTTGTTGTTAAAAAAAATGTTTCGTTGGATTTTTGTTTTTTTATTCATTGGCAGTTACGATAGTAACAATTACATTCAAACCACCCGTTGGGCTTTATTTTTTTACAAAAAAATAAAAATAACAATACGAAAGCGAAATTGATAGATTTTTTTTTATAAAAAAAACTTATTTTGCAAGATATTTTTTGATAGAAGTACTAAAAAAATAAAAAAAGCGTTAGTTGGGAGGAAATATTAAATTATGTGCAGAGAAAAATTATTGGTATTCCTTTTTTTGGTAGTGTCATTGTTTGCATGGGGGCAAAAAAAATACACTGTCAGCGGTTATGTCCGTGATGCTTCCAACGGGGAGGCGGTATCGGATGCCAATGTGTATTTTTTAGAAACCACCAAAGGCACCACGAGTAATGAATACGGATATTATTCTATCACCATGGAGGAAGGCGACTATTTGTTAAGGGTTCATTTTGTGGGCTATAGTTTATACGAGCAAGCCATATCCTTGCATGCTAATGTTAAGCTTAACATAGAATTACAATCATCTGTAGTGCAAGGGCAGGAGGTAGTGGTGCGTTCGCAGCGTGCCGATGATAATGTAAAGTCCACCTCCATGGGCACCATGGATGTGAATATAGAAACCATGAAAAAGATGCCTTCTTTTTTCGGGGAAGCCGATATTATTAAAACCATACAATTAATGCCGGGCGTACAAAGTTCGGGGGAGGGCAGTTCCGGCTATTATGTGCGGGGAGGCGGAATAGACCAGAATCTGGTTTTGCTTGACGAGGCGATAATTTACAATACCGGTCATCTCTTCGGCTTTTTTTCCATTTTCAATACCGATGCCATCCGTTCTGCAGAAATGATCAAATCGGGCATACCTGCATATTATGGCAGCCGGTTGGCGTCGGTGCTGAACGTGAATATGAAAGAAGGCAATATGAAACGCTACGAGGTGGAAGGCGGTTTGGGATTGATATTCGCCCGGATATCGGCACAAGGTCCTTTTGCAAAAGACAAAGCGTCGTTTTTGGTGTCTGCCCGCCGTACCTATATAGATGCACTCATACAGCCGTTTTTAAAATCCGATTCGCCAGCCAAAGGGCTGAAATTCTTTTTCTATGATATCAATGCCAAAGCCAATTGGAAAATTAATGACAAACACCGCATTTATTTGAGCGGTTATTTCGGTACCGACACCTATGGTTTCAGAAGCACCGAAGGTAGTTTGAGTTCTAATTTTAATTGGCAAAACGGCTCGGCCTCTTTGCGATGGAATTATAATATCAGCAATCAGTTGTTTCTGAACACTTCATTCTTGTTTAGCGATTATGAGTTTACTTCTACAATGAATGCAGAGGTGTACAATTTGGAAATATTTTCCGGCATAAGGGATTATAGTTTCAAAACCGATTTATCATATATGCCCATGCCGGCCATGAAATGGAGATTCGGCTGTCATTATACCTTCCATCGTTTCAGACCCAATACTTACAATGCCGAAGCAGGTTCGGAATTGGATATACCCACCCCTGCCAGTTATTTTGCTCATGAAGTGGCATGGTATGCCAACGGGGAATTTGATTTAGGCGAACAAATAAGTCTGAATGTAGGATTGCGGGCATCGTATTTTGCCCATGTGGGCAACTACACCCGCTATATCTCCGACGCAGTGGGCAGGGTGCAAGATTCCATAGTGTATGGTTTCGGGCAGAAGGTAAAAGACTATTGGGGTTTGGAGTCAAGGGTGTCTTTGCGGTTTTTGATAGACGAAGCCACCTCTATAAAAGCATCGTATATGCATAATTATCAGTATCTGCATCAGGTAGCCTTGTCCTCCATTTCCTTGCCGACGGATGTGTGGATGCCTTGCTCGTCGGATATTTTGCCGCTGATAGGAAATCAATATTCCATAGGGGTATATAGAAATTTCTGTCAAAACATGTTGGAAACATCGGTGGAGGTGTATTACAAAGATATGAAAAACCTTACGGAATATAAAGAAGGTTATTCCCCGCTTACCGAGGCCGCCAGCAGTTTGGACCAACAATATACGCAAGGCGACGGCTATAGTTACGGGGTGGAATTTTATATCGGTAAAAACAGCGGTAAACTTTCCGGATGGATAAGTTACACCTTGGCATGGTCTCGCTGTTTGTTTCCCGAACTGAACAATGGTAAGGAATTTAACGCTAAAAACGATAGAAGGCACAATGTCTCCCTATCACTTTCGTATGATATATTGCCCAATTTAACGGTATCGGCGGTGTGGGTGTATGCTACCGGTAATACCATGACCGTCCCTGTAGGATTCTATTTTATCGGCTACAATATAGTAACGCAATATAGTGATAAAAATGCATACAGGGTGGCTCCTTACCATAGAATGGATATTTCCGTTAACTGGGTTATCAAACGTACCGAGCGTTTTGAGCACTCACTCAATTTCTCGGTGTATAATGTGTATAATCGTAAAAATCCTTTTTATATTTCCATTTCCACCAATATGAATTCGGCAAGCATGTCCATAACCAACCAAGCCTACCAAATGTCTTTGTTTCCTATTATGCCGTCGTTATCGTGGAATTTTAAATTTAAGAGTAAATGAGAAGTAGCAAATTTTTGTATTTGATAGCATCTTTGTTCTTTTTTTCGTGCGAAACGCCCGTTAATTTGGAGGTAAACGGCACCACATCCACCAAAGTGATAGAAGGTTGGATAGAAAACGGTCAGCCTGCCGTGGTAATGGTTTCCAATGCCTTGGATTATTATTCCACTATAGATATGCAAGCTATATTAAATAGTGTTGACCCCACCTGTATAGTGCGTATTACAGACGAAGACGGTAATGAAGAACAGTTGACAACGGGTTTTGACTTCAGCTCTTTGTACGGAGCCATAGGCGCCGCTTATAAAAGTAAAAATATAGTGGGAGAACCCGGAAAAACCTATCATTTGTATGTGGAAGATACCGCAGGGAATATTTACACCGCCACTACTACCATACCCGCTCAAACCGTATGGGTGGATTCTGTGAAATTTACTAACGAAAAACCTACCGATACCGCCGCCTTGGCAAGAATATATTTCCAAGACAGGGCAGCAACCTATGATTGCTATAGATTCTTCTGCATGCTGAAAAATGTGGATATATGTTATAACCCTATCAGCTTGGGAACCTACGACGACTTGGCTTTCAACGGTAAATATATGAATTATGAAATCATTCGTTCTCCCATGAGCAATATGTCTATGCAATCGCTTTCGCAGGAAGAGCAGGATAATTATTATCGCATGTATTTTAAAAAGGGCGATACTTTGTATGTAAAATCCACCCTCACCGATACGGCTACCTATAATTTCTGGTTCCCCTTACAGGTGATAACACAGGTGGGCGAATTTCCGTTTTTGAGTAGAAATGCCTATCCTACCAATATACAAGGTAAAAATGTGGTGGGAATATGGTCGGGTTACCATGCCCGTTACGATACCTTGATATTTGAATAGCAAGGTATTAAAAATATTCTTGCAAACCGGAGTTGGTATCTTGAATAAAATCCAAAAATTCTTGTTTCCCTGTGTTGGTTACCGCCGATGATATAAAATAAGGCGGCATTTCTTCCCATTGTTCACCGAGCGTATCTAAAAATGTCTGCACATTGGCTCGTGTGCGGGTGGCACTTTGCTTATCCGACTTGGTGAATATCAAAACAAAAGGAATACCGTTTTCTCCCAAATCCGCTATAAAATCCAGATCTATTTTTTGAGGTTGCAACCTGCTGTCTATCAGCACACAAAGATAGACTAAATTTTGACGATATAATATATAGTCCGAAATCATGGGAGCGAAACTTTCTCTTATGCTTTTGGATGTTTTGGCATAGCCGTAGCCGGGTAAATCCACCAAAAACCATTCTTCGTTGATTAGAAAATGGTTGATGAGTTGTGTTTTTCCCGGTTTTGATGAAATTTTTGCCAATTTATTATTGCCGGTGAGCATGTTAATAAAGGAGGATTTCCCGACGTTGGATCTGCCGATAAAAGCATATTCAGGACGTTTTTCTTGCGGGCAATCTTTATAGGAAGCACTACTTTTTATAAACACAGCTTGTTTGATGTCCATAGTCAATTTATTTTTGTGAATTTTGATGAAGATATCGTTTTGATTCTTGCAGGTATATGTCTTTTAAACAGTTTCCATCAGGAGCAGTAAGACAACGAAAAAGTTGCTTGTTTCGGAGTTTTATCACCTTTGTTGCATCTATTAGAATACGGGGGTCGGCTTGCATATTAACAATATTTATCTTTAATGATGTTCAACAAGGTTTCTACTTGTTCTATTTTGTCGGCAGTAAGCAGTTGCATGCGTATTTCTTTAAAAAACGGTAAATTTCTAAAATAGTTTTTATAGTGTTTACGCAGGCTCAGCAGGGCATAATGCTCGGATTTGTATTGCATGGCCGTTGACAAATGCAGGCGGCACATGTCAATGCGTTCTTCCACGGAAGGGGTCGGAAGTGTTTTTCCTTCATTCATCAGAGCTTTGTATTCCGTAAATATCCACGGGTTGCCCATGGCGGCTCTGCCTATCATAATGCCGTCAACTTTGTATTGTTGCAACGCAAGGGCAGCTTGCTCAGCCGAAGTGATATCCCCGTTACCTATAATGGGAATGTGTATGCGTGCGTTATTTTTTATTTCGCCTATCAATGTCCAGTCGGCACAACCGTTGTACATTTGTGTCTTGGTGCGACCGTGTATGGTGAGGGCTGCTATGCCCGCATCTTGTAATTGTTCTGCCAAGGTGACTATTATCTTGTGCTGTTCATCCCATCCCAAACGAGTTTTTACGGTTACGGGAATATCCGTCGCTTTTACTATGGCGGAAGTTATTTTCACCAGCAGGTCGGGATTTTGCAACATGCCGCTGCCACCGCCTTTGAGGGCTATTTTTTTTACAGGACAGCCCCAATTGATGTCAATAAAATCGGGGTGTAGTTCGGAGGCTATTTTGGCAGCCTGAACCATCACCTCTTCATTGTTGCCGAAAATTTGTATGCCGTAAGGGCGTTCCGCTTCCGAAAAAGTTAATTTGTTTAGCGTCATTTCCACCTTTCTTATCAAGGCGTCGGAGGCGGCAAACTCACTTATTACCACATCAGCCCCTGCCTTTTTGCATATGGTTCTAAAGGCTTGGTCGGTAATATCTTCCATGGGTGCCAATATCAAAGGATGATCCGGTAAAGTGATAGTGCCTATTTTCATGTTTTATCCTATTTGAAAATAGTTGTTACTATTTTTTTGAGCCAAGGCGACACCTATTTTAAGGGGAGCGTTTTCGGGGCGGGAGAGTGTGGGGTCGTCCTGAAGTATGGAACGAGAGATATCTCGTGCGGTGCTTATAATTCGTTCATCGGCGGCAATATTCAGCAGTTTGAAATTAATCATTCCGCTTTGCCGCGTACCGGCTATTTCTCCCGGTCCGCGTAGTTTGAGGTCAACATTGGCTATTTCAAATCCGTCATTGGTATCTACCATGGCTTTGATGCGAATTTTTGCATCTTGACTCAATGCGGCATCGGTGAGGAGCAGGCAATACGATTGCTCATTTCCGCGTCCGACTCTGCCGCGTAATTGGTGCAGTTGGGATAATCCGAATCGTTCGGCATTTTCTATCACCATTATAGTGGCGTTGGATACGTCTATCCCGACTTCTATAACAGTGGTAGCCAATAATATATCAATTTTCCCTTCTTTAAATTTTTGCATCTCCGCATCTTTTTCTTCACCGGACATTTTCCCGTGCAGGCAGCTGACATGGTATTGCGGTTCAGGATAACTTTGTTTGAATCGTTCATAGCCGTCCATGAGGTTGCTCAAAGTGAGTTTTTCCGATTCCTGTATCAGTGGAAAAACCACATATACTTGTCTTCCTGCCGCTATTTCTTTACGCAGAAATTGATTGATGGTATTGCTTTGGGAACGATAGAAATGCATGGTTTGTATCGGTTTGCGTCCCTTAGGTAATTCATCAATAACGGATACGTCCAAATCTCCGTATAATGTCATCGCCAAAGTGCGGGGGATGGGTGTGGCTGTCATTACCAATACATGCGGGGGAATCAAACTTTTTCGCCATAATTTGGCACGTTGTTCCACCCCGAAACGATGTTGTTCGTCTATCACCACCAGTCCCAAATGTTTAAATAGCACATTGTCTTCGCATAAGGCATGGGTGCCTATCAAAATATTTGTTTTGCCTTTTTGTGTGTCGGAAAGTATGATTTTTCTTTCACTCAGTTTGGTAGAACCGGTGAGTAACTGTACATTGATATCCATATCACCCAACATTTTGCGTATGTTAAAATAATGTTGTTGGGCTAATATTTCCGTGGGAGCCATCAAGCAACATTGATATCCGTTGTCTATGGCAAGCAGCATGACCAGCAGAGCGGTAATGGTTTTGCCGCTTCCTACATCGCCTTGCAATAAACGATTCATTTGTTTGCCGCTTAAAAAATCGGAACGTATTTCCTTAATCACTTTTTTTTGTGCATTGGTAAGGGCAAAAGCCAGATGATGATGGTAGAATGTGTTGAAATTTTCGCCCACTTTGGGCATCATGTATCCGTTGCTTCGTTGAGACATCTGCTGTAGGCGTTGCATGATGAGTTGCATAAAAAACACTTCCTCAAATTTGAGCCTGCGAGTGGCTTGCTCAATATCTTTTGCCGAACGCGGAAAATGAATATATTGCAAAGCAGAAGCTCTGTCAATAAGTTGTAATTTCTGTTGTATATATAGGGGAATGGTTTCAGGAATTTGTTGTTTGCAAAGAGAAAGCAGATTGTAGCACAATTTACTGATACCTCTGCTGTCCAGGCCCGTGCGTTTGGCTTTGTCGCTGGAATTGTACATGGGTAGAAAAGGCACTTGGGAAGAGGTGCTCTTTTCTTCGGTGCTTATTTCAGGGTGAGTAATGTTGATGGTGGTGTTAAATAACGTCGGCTTTCCGAATACTACGTAGGAAGTGTTTATTTGTACTATTTCGTTGAAATATTTTATATTGTTGAACCATGTTAAATGTATCACACCTGTGTTGTCTTGCAATTTTGCCACCAGTCGACGGGCTCTGTTTTCGCCTATTATTTGTTTGTCGGTAATAACGCCTTTTATCTGGATATAGGTGTTAATATTGGCGGGAACCTCACTGATGCGGTAAAATTTTGATTTATCCACATATCGATAAGGGTAGTAATTCAATAAGTCGTCAAAGGTTTTTATATTGAATTCCTCCTGTAATATTCGGGCTTTTTTTTCACCCACCCCGTTTAAATAGGTAATATCGTTGTTCAGAATAGTTGCCCCCATACATTTGCAAAGATACACAAAAAATGTAAGGTTTTGCCTTTTATCCATAAAAAATGTAAGCAATCGGGTGTTGATGAGCGGAAATAGATAAAGTTCCGTTCTATGATGTACGGTGATAAGAAGAAACTTGTTTCAACATAGTGTACGGCATGAGCCGTATTAAGGAATATCGGTATGAGTCATTATATTCCCCAATGTCTCCATATAATGTTGGATTCTATTTCACATTCTTCTTCGTCTTCCAATTGGAAAAATAAATCCAAGCCGGAAACAGCTTCTACCGAATCCACGGTGCATGCATATTCTTTCATATGTTTGTCGGGTGTTTGATTCGGCATAATAAAAGCAATAGCGGAATAACTTGTATCATAGCGGATGAGAAGGGCTTTGAAAAAAGCATCGGGGACGGCTACTTTATTATCACCTATAGTGGCATATTGCCGGCTATAAAACACAGGGCCGCAAACTATGTACACTTTACCGTATTTTTGGGCAATACGGCGTCCCATCCACTCAACTCTTTCCCATGCTCCGGAGTTAAGGTCATGGTTTTGCGGACATATATTGGACAAATAAAAACATTCTGCCATAGCTTGTTTGCTCCATTTCATATCACCGGCGGGAGCCATGTGTCCTCTGTCGTATTTTGAGCCGCGATAGTCAAAAGTGGAGGCTTGTATGCCTTTGATTGCGGGGTCGGGTCTAAAGGCGGTATCGCGTTTATACGGGCCATAGGTTTCTTCTGCCGTAAGTTCGTAGGCAACCCAGTCAGGTATGCGTTTTTGTCGATTGTAACAGGTGGTATATCCCAAATGTTCAATAATGGTTTCCTTATCGGAATAAGCGGGATATTCCAAATGGTGTAGGGAAGTGTCGGTGTTGTAAGCAAGGGTGGTATGCCTGTTCGGGGAGGCATGCAGCAAGCCGTCATTGCGTTGATAGCATCCGCAACAGAGACTTAATAGTATCATCAAGAATATGATATTTTTTTTCATACCGAAAACATTTACCATCAAGCAAAGGTAGCATTTTTTTTATTATAAGGGGTGAATGCTTACTTGTTATAATAGGGAAGTGGTATAAAAAAAAGTCGGTACATTGTACCGACTTTTTTCTTTAACATTATGATAGATTAAAATTCCCACATATCTTCTTCTCTTACTCTCAAATTTTCTTTTATTCTTTCCGATTCAAGAGCTTGGTCTAAACCGTTAACGATATATTCATTAATACGTCTGTTGTCGTGAACATTTTCTTCACCTTCAATAAAGCTGGCAAAGTGGCGTTGAATGAAGATATCGTCATAAGTACGGCGTTGAGCATTGTTTTGAGGATTGAAGACTTCGGTTACAGCGAACACATCCCGAATTTCATTATAGTAGATGTATCCGAAGTTACGCCATCTTCTATTGGTAACAGGTGCCATATCCTCGTCCTCGTCATCGTTTGAGGCATATTCTTCGTTATAACTTTCAGCAAGTGATTCATACCAGAACATGGGGCAGATATTGATCAATTGTTGCGTCATTATAGAGCGTTGTTTATCTACGTACCATTGTTCTTTTAGTCTATAACGGAATATTTCAGCGGGTCCCCAAGGAATAAACAATTCCACTTGGCCGGTGTCATCACCCCATTCATTATACAATATCTGAACCTTTTTTTCGCCCATATTGTCTAACAAATCTGCAGGAGCAATAGGGGTGGTGAGGTATTCATCATCGTATATCATGAGAGGTTTAACATTGGCTTCGCTGGTATCCATGGCATCTAATATGGTAGCCATTAAGCTCTTCCAATTTCCTTTTTTCTCCTTAGGATAATACAAAGGATGGTTCATTTTTTCACGAAGATCTATTACTCGCCATATCAATTTTGAATACATAAAGTCTGCATAGCGAGGGGTTACGAGTCCAATAGGTTTGCGTTGAGGCAATTCTATTTTTTGATAAATACCATCTATCGGAGCCCGAACAGGTTCCATAACCGTTGTTTGTTGTTCTTGTGTGCTTTCCGACTCGTTTTCTATCACTTGTCCGAATGTCCACGACATTGCACACATCAACGCTACTATTAAACTTAATCTCTTCATAATATTATGTTTTAAATGTTAGTCTTATTTAATACGTACCGACAAAGGTCTTTGTATAGCTCTGTTACCTGCTTCACTCTTGATTTTAATATCGGTGAATTCTACGGTAGTACCCGATGAAGCACTTCTGATTTTAGATATTACTTGGTCGGTAAATCTACCTCCTTGAACCATGATAGGAGCTTCTTCTACACCACCTTTTACAAAGGTAACTTTGTAGGATATTACTGACCATCTTAATTCAAAGTTGAAGTCGGGAGACATTTTAGCTGTAATCATAGGATTGGCTAAAATAGCGTCTTTAGGTTGTTTACCGCCTTGAATATTACCACCGATAAATAGTGACGGTTCCGGAACGGCTTTCACACGGAAGGTAGTAGAACCCATGTTTTGAGATTTACCACCTCCAACGTCGGCCGATACGCTTACCGTAATTTCTTTACCTACTAATGAAGTGGGAACGGTAACCGAATATTTACCGCCACCTTGGCTGGAAGCCGAAGCTCCACCCCAATTGATGCGTAATTTTTCAGGTGCAACAGGAGCTGCTATAGATACAGGGTTGCCTATGTTGGCATAAAATACATTCATTTTATCTGCTGCTACAGCTGCTGTAGGTTTGGTAACAGTATAAGAATCGTGGAACGGATAGCATTTTTTAGTACCATCGGGAGACATTATCTCTATCAAACCCGCAAATTTTTGATCACCAATACCGCCTGTGGGTATTTTTAAGTGAACCACACCTTCTTCACCTTCTATAGTGGTAAGCTTGGTTTTATCGTCTTCGGTAGCTGTATCACGACCAGGACCCCAATACACGGTGGGATTTTCTTTTGAGTCAAATGCGGCAACAATAATGTCGGCTTCATAAGAATCACCGGAGAATACTATCTTGCTGTTAGGAATAACTTTAGCAGACACATTGTCAAATTTGAAACTACCTGCGTCTATAGCGGAATTCAAGAAGTTAACAGTTTCAAATTCGGTGTTTCTTACCTCACCTATTAATTTGTTCAATAAGGTATAACTTGCTGCTGCTACTATGTGATTGAAATTATGGAAAGCCCAATCTTCATCTTTGCCGTCATTGTCTTTGAATGTAGCATCTACTTCCAAGCCTTTAGGCAATTCATAATTGGTGTCATCAACTATTTTTATTAATTGTTTTTTGTAATCCCGAATTTTATCTTGCATTTCATATGCTTTCTTTTCGTTGATACAAAAATAGTTGGTGGGTTTTTCATAATCGTCTTTGGATTTCATTTCTTTCAAAGTGGCGTGAGCTGCTTGTTCCATTGTGCAACCTTCTACTTTGGAATACATTTCATCTCTGATACCGGTTAAGTATTTTATCATTTCAGTAGAAACCTTTCTTACTTGTTTTGCTTTATCGTTGAAAGGTTTTACTTTCTCAGGAGAATTTTGTTCTTGTGCATCAAACATAGCATAACTTTGGTCCACCTTGGTGGTAAAGTTGGCTGTTGTTTGTTCCATTGCGTCGTTTACGGTAACAAATGCATCCAAGATATCCTTTGACACATTCAAAGCCAAAAGTGCCAAATATACCAGGTACATCATACCTATCATTTTCTGCCTCGGGGTCTCCGGGCAATTTGTTGCTCCCATATATCTTTATTCTTTAAAATTAAACAACTTTATTTTACTACTAAACTAATGCAAGATGTTGATTATTTGCTCATAGCAGCCAACATATTGCCATATACATCGTTCAAGCGACCAACATTTTTGGTCAACATGTCTACTTGTTGTTTGTAATCCGAAATGAATTTTGCAGATTGAGCCAAATTTTCGGCAGCATTCTTCATTTGTTCATCCAAAGCTTTCGATGCATTTAAGGTCTCGTTAGTACTTTGAAGTTGTAATTCATATGCAGCATTAATAGCGGTTAAATTCTTAGACATACGTTGCATGCCTTCCATGTAACCCGATTCGTTACTCATGGTTTTAACGGTTTCTTCATATACGTTTGCTAAGTTTCTAACAGCTGATGTCGCTTTTTCTACTTGGGTGAAATATTCACTTGCAGAGTTAGTATTTGCGCCAAGAGCATCAGATGCTTTTTCGTAGGAAACACCTAAGTTGCGTACCGATTCAGCAGCTTTAGACAAACTTGATACATAACTGTCTGTTGCTTTAGCAGCATCGGATATACCTGACAATTGTTTTGCATTTTCACCTAAATTACGCATGCCTGTGGCTAAACTTTCCAATAATTCCGGTCCGATTTTAGCTTCTTCCAAAGCATGATCCAATTGTTGGGTAACGCTTCCTTGAGGAACTTTCTTTTTGTCTTTTTTGTTTTCTTCTTCTTCTTGACCAATGGCTAATTCAGGATATACCAATGCCCAGTTGTATTCAGGATGCAAGGGTTCGAATGCGGAGAAAAAGAATATGATAGCTTCAGTACTCATACCCAATACAATCATAGGGTTAGCACCCGGCCAGTGCATAATCTTAAACATAGCACCTAAAATAACGACAGATGCACCAATTCCATACAATTTGGTCATAAAATTCTTATAACCTTTTGATCTAACTAACTCATTAAGTCCCATAATCTTTGTTTTTTGTTTAAATTGTTAATGATTTATTTTGATTACTTTTATTGTTTCTTACATTAATATATATATACTAGTATACGTTTGAAGCAGTTTTCATGTTATCGCCTTTTTGTCTGCCCAAATAACTTTGTACACATCTAAAGCCGATATAACATTTACCCGTATCTTGGTATTCATAGCTGCGTGCTTCATTGTGGATGAAATAACTGATATCTTTCCAGCTACCGCCACGAATTACCTTGCGTTTCAACACTTCAGGGTCACTCTTCTTAGCGTTGTATGTATATTGCATGTTCAAATCGTGAGCAAAGTTGTGAGCCGATTCATTGTAGGCGTCTTCACACCATTCGGCAACATTACCCGACATGTCAAACAAACCCCAATCGTTAGGATGGTAGTGTGCTACCACTATAGGCTCAACACCGCCGTCAGCACCGTAATCGCCACGTCTGGGTTTGAAGTTGGCTAAGAAACATCCTTGTTGATTTTGAGTATAAGGACCGCCCCAAGGATATGGATTTAAATTACCGTCACCTCTTGCTGCCCATTCCCATTCTGCTTCGTTAGGCAAACGGAAACGATTTTCGTAAGCCCAATTCTTTTTGGAAATAAGATATGCATTGCGGATGTGTGTTCTCCATGCACAAAATGCTTGTGCTTGTTTCCAACTTACACCTACCACGGGATAGTTGTCATAGGAAGGATGCCAAAAATAACTATCGGTCATAGGTTCGTTGAAAGAGTAGGCGTAATCGTGCATCCAGCATAATGTATCAGGATAGATATTCACACTCTCTCTTCTTAAGAATGGTTTTCTACCCTGGGCGTATGCCACCGGACGATTGGAATACATACCTTGATCTTCTGTTTGAGGATCTATATTGTCAAAATCTTTGAATGCGGCACCCATCACATCGGGATCTTCGGCATCGCGATAGTTGGATTTATCGGTCCACCAATATTCAAAGTTCATGACTTTTGCATTTAAATCCACCATTTTATAATAGTAGTAGCGTTCGTTACCCGATACGGGACTACTATAAATAGGACTCAATGCAGCTTTATATTCTTCATTGTCGGAATTCCAATCTATTTTGGTGTTCCAATTAATGAAGCGAGGCTCCATAATTTCGCCTTCTTCTTCATGACCTTTGCCGTATTTTACAAAGTGGTCATTTTCTTCTTCTACTTCAGCTTCGCCTAACAATACATGGGCAATAGAGTCTCTTACCCATTCTACAAATTGACGGTACTCATTGTTGGTGATTTCTGTTTCATCCATGTAGAATGGACTTACGGTAACATTTTTTGCCGAGTAAGTGTAAGAATATGCAGCATCTTGATCACCTGCTCCCATCAAATAATGTCCTTGAGGAATGAATTTCATTCCGTAGGGAGTCTCGTCTACAAATTCAGGACGATTTTGAGCTCCCACCAATTGACCGGTGTTTGTCTTACATGATGTCATCATAAAGAAAACAGCAACAATCGCTAAAAACAACATTCGTTTCATAAATATATATATTTTAATGTTTCTCTTTAATATATTATATGTATCTATCTATACTCTATGGGTCGGTTTCCAAGGAGTCTAGTTCCCTTATACCCATAAGTGGTCGGTTTTGTTACAATTTTGAAGCAATATTTTAACATTATTTCCGGACCACCGAAACTTCTACCGTTATTCATCAACTTGGAAGTATTGATATCGTAGGATACTCCGATTTCCAATCCCCTTATGGCACTGGAGGAATTTACAAAAGGTTTGGAGCCTATTAACAAGGCAACACAGTCCACCATTCTGTAGCTGGCACCGAACCATAACAATCCGTTATTCCAATCTGCTAACAAGGTAGCATCTAATTGTACTTCTTTTAAATCGGTTTTTAACAACAAACTTGGTTTCAACATCCAGTTCGGATTGGAGGGGAGTACAAAATTGTAACCGCCTACGGCATATAAGTGGCGTGCTGCTTTTTGGGCAACCTTATCGCCGCCTATGGAAGATACCAATTGTGTCATGCTGACACCTGCATACCATTTATCAGGAACTTGATAGTAAGCACCAAATGCGAAATCCACATACATATCGTTGGCACCTTTGATGCCGCTGATAATAGAAGGATCACCGCTACGGCCTTCCCAGAAATCTTCTTTTACCTTTCTGCTGAGCAATTCTACATCCAAGCCTATACCTAAATTACCTCCGCCTATGTTCATTCTGAAAGCATATGCCAATTTAACCATGATATCATTTTGGTGTCCGTATGCATCGTTATATACGGTTAAACCTAAGCCGCCATGTAAGGCTTTGATAGGAGCATGAACGGTAAGCATGATATCCCGAGGAGATACATTGTATTTGGCTCCGGTATTGGGATCCACTTCTCTTAAGCCTGCCCATTGTTGGCGAAAATTGACAGTAGCACATATACCACCTGTACCGGCATAACCGGGGTTGATGGGCAATAAAGTGTACATATATTGCGTGAATTGCGGGTCTTGTTGGGAAAAACCTGTACTAACCGCAACCATGAACAGTATAAAAAGATAAATTTTCTTATTCCTCATAAATATGCTAATTATCAAATTATTACTTTCTATCTTTTGTATTTTATTATATCAAAAAAACATTGCAAATGTCCCTTTCCGATACGGATTATTTGCAACTTTCAAAAATAGCAATTTTTAACATACCTTTTCAATATTTCTTGTTTTTTTTTTCACAAAACTTAAAAAAGAATGTTAATTCATTGCAAATCAGCTATAATATTTTTTTTATTTATCTAAATAAAGTGTTTTACGGGGAATGGAGAGCGGATTGAGTCTTTTGTATTCCGAAGATAGATATCGTTTGATTACCGGATGTTCTTTTTGAGAAGTGTCACCCTCAAGGAATTTAGCCAAAATAATATCCACTTCTTGGTAATTATCGGCTCCCAATTGTTCCAAATCGGAACCGGATATACCCAATCCGTCGGTGGGAACGGCCTTTATACATTGCATCAAGGCATTGGATTGTATGGAGGGCAAAGTTTTACACAGCAATTCGGAGCATCGGTAAACTTCTGTTTTCCACAAGCGTATAAAAGGAGCATAGTCACCAACGTCGCCATGCAGGGTCCAAAATCCGGTGAGGTATTCCGTAAAATTGTCGGTAGAGATAACAATACCTTTGTTCATTTGTGCCAAATCGTATAAGCATATCATTCTGAAACGGGCTTTGGCGTTGCCCATTCTTAATTTGGATAGCGTTTGAGTATCCAATGCAGGCATGAGTTGCTTGTATTGTAGGTAAATATCCGTATGGTCAAGGTATTGAAAATCGTGACAAAAGGCATTGCCTATTGCATTTGCACGTTCTATTTCATCTGCTTTGTTGGTTTCTATGGTGATGCTTCTGCCTATGAGTTTGGTGTCGGTAATATCACATACCGGACGTAACAATGCGGCCGCAAAGGCACTGTCAATACCTCCCGAAATACCTAATATGAGTGATTTGAGATGATGTTCCGTAATGTAAGCTTTCATCTCTGCACGCATGGCATTGATGGCATAATTGTATTGTTCCTCGGTTGACATAAACCGAGTGTCTATTGGTGATATTGTCATAAATTGTTGGTTTTATGTTGTTTGTAATTTGCTTATTCCGTTACATCCGTTGCTTCTTCCTCCTCAGAGCTGTCTTCTTCGTTGTCTTCAGACATATTGATGCCGTCCGGAAGTATGGGTGGCGTTTGTTTGAGGTATTTATGGTATTGTTTTTCGTATTTATCCATATTCTCCGCTATGCTTTCAATAGAGGGAATATCTCGGTATGCCCATTTATCCATTACGTATCCGTTTTTGAGCATAATCACTCCCGGAGAGTTTCTTACGGCTGTTTTCATGGGTGTCATATCACAATAATAGATATCTTCGTCTAATCCGAGTTCAAGTTTAATGCTGTCGGCTATATCAGGAGATGTTCCTGTGATGATGGTATATTCAAAATTGTTTTGTTTACATTCTTCTATCAGTTGAAGGGTGGAAGCTAATTTTTTAGGGGTGAGTGCGGACAAATCCCGTAGGAAAATGAGAAAATGATAATCAGGATTGTTGATAATCAAATTTTTGATATCCGTATTTTGTATGGCATCGGTGATGGTAAAGTCCGCTAAACGGGCGTTGATGCCTTCTTTGATAATTTTTTCTTTGCGTTTGTCAAAGGTGTAGTTGAGTTCAAAATCGGCGTTAGCAATGCTGTCGTCTGCTATTTCGGATAATTGGTCTATAGTCAATTCCTTTATACTGCCATCGGTATTGTTGCGATACAAGAATACAAAATCCATTTCCGGAGCTACGCTATATGTCTCTGCTGCAATAAAATTACCTACTTTCCAAGGACGGAAATCGTGCCAAGGTTCATGACGCAGGCAGTGTGTCATGGTGAATAGGGCAAACAAAGCGGCTAACCCTATAGGCAACCATTGGGAGATGTAATACCAATGTTGGTCGTTGTATTTTTTGCGTTGAGAGAAAATAATAAGGGTGAAAAATAAAAATATGAGGTTTTTGAGGAAAGTTTGCGTATTGGTGAGTTTGATGAAGTCACCGAAACAGCCGCAATCCGTGACGATAAATATTTCAAAGTGAGTGTTGAAAATGCGATTGATAATGTTGATGATATCAAGTGCATAAGCCAACCAGAAGGTGAGCAGGGTGAAGAAAATCATGAACAGGAGCAAGAACCATGAAGTGATACGCATTTGTATATTCAATAGCAATGCCCAGCCTATCACAAATTCCGCCAAAATACCGCAATAGGCAAAAAACATGCTTGTTGCAGTGAAAAAATCCATACCGAATGACACAAAGTATTCTTCTATTTTAAGGGCAAAACCAAAAGGATCCACCATTTTGACATAGGCGGAAAAAATGAAGAGCAAACCCATGAATATGCGGCATGCGTGTCGGATGTAAAAGGCTAAATCTCTTTTTGCTTTGCGTCGTATGTTACGACCGGAATAATAGTTTCTTGCTTCCATTATCAATTATTTATTTTTTTGTTGAATAACATTGAGTTTAATTAAGGCAAACACGGCGTAGTTAAAAATATCGTAATAATTGGCGTCCAAACCTTCCGACACCCAACAATCGGCATGATTGTCTTCAATTTGTTTTATTCGCAACAGCTTCATTAGTATAATATCGGTAATGGAGCTGATACGCATGTTGCGCCATGCTTCACCATAGTCGTGATTTTTATCGGTTAAAAGTGTTTTGGCATTTTGCGTATATTGGTCGTATAGCCGAATTACCTCTTGGGCATCCATTTTGTAATTTTTTATGTCGCATGCCGGTTGGGATAATTGTATTTGGGCCATAACGGCATAATTGACTATACCTATAAATTCGTATATGATGCTTTCTCCCACTTTATTTTCACCTGTTTCTTCTATTCGGCGTATGCGTTGAGCTTTGATGGATATTTGGTCAGTAACGGAAGAAGGGCGTAATATACGCCATGCCGTACTATAGTCGTGCATTTTTTTTACAAACAATTCTCTGCATATACCTATAACTTCATCAAATTCTTGCAGGGTGGTTTTCATATTGCATTTTTTTTATTTACATTCACTGCATATAGTGTTTTTGGCTTCCACGTTTTCGCGTATGAGATAGGAATAACCTTTTATTTCGGTGCAAAAACGAGAGCGGTTCTTTTGTGCAGCCAAACGGCATGCCAAACTGAATTTCTTTGATGTGTAAGCATTTTCATCCAAACTATATAAATTGAGATAGGTGAAAATGAAATCTTCACTAACGGCAGGGTCTTCTATATAAGGGTCCATAGCAGAGCGTGCAAATTCGTAGTCTCCGTAAGAGATAAACGAGGCGGCTACTTCATAGGCTCTTTTCCAATCGTTGATAGTGGGCAAGGCTATGGATTTGATTTTTTCATATGTGGCTTCCATTAATGCTTCGTCAGGGGTTTCACTGCTGTTGATAAAATCCAATATTTTGTATTGGAAAGCAATATTGAGCGCATCTACTTTTGCTTTGTTTTGTTTGCCAACCGCATTGTTGTAAAATTTATCTATTTTACTTTGTGTGCCGGATATCTGTCCTGCATTGGTAATGTCCATATCGTTGACAGTACAGCACAAGGCGTTAAATTCGCAGATGGCATTCTTGTTGTCCATTTTTGCCAATGCTTCTATTTTTTGTTTGTCGGCATCTTTGAGTTCGTAAAACGACAACATATAATATTTATTGGTAAGGAAAGGCAGCATTTTAGCCGTTTCGGGTATGTTCATATTCTGAATATGACGTTTGCTGTATTTTCCGTCTTCCACTTTTTTGATCATATATTTTTGTATGGCGAAAGCGGTGGAGTAGTCTCCTGCTGCCAAACAGCGGTTGAACTTGCTGGTGAGATATTCTTGTTCGTATCTTTCGCTTACATCGTAGGTGGCATTCATTTGAATATTGGCAAAACGATGTTTGGCCAACACGGGTTCCAATTCTTTTTTCACCTTTGCATTGCCTATTTCCCGTTGTGCTTCCGTTTTGGATTTTTGAGTGAGGTATTTATATTTCTCTGGAGCATCTTTTACAAACAATTCCCATCCGTCGTTCAACTCTATGGTATAAGGAATGTTCTTGTTTTCCATAGTGCTCATGGCTTTCACTATGCTTTCGGAACGTTTTTTTTGCAAATCCAAATTCGATTTAGCGTTGCCGTCCAAAGAGGTGTAGGCTGTGATGTGTATGCTGTCAATGCTGAATTTGGGTTCTTTAAGTGCTTCTATAAAAGGACGAATGTCTCGAGCTTCGTATTGTGATTTTGATGCCTCAAAGGGTATGTTGAATTCCAAACGGGTGACTTCTGCTTGAGGAATATAGTTGTTAGTGGTGGTAATGCCGGTAAGGTCGGGAATGAGACTGGTGTTGGTTTTTATATTCACGGCAGGATTTTTTATATCCGTTTTTACTACCGTGCGGCAAATGGTTTTGTCTTTAATAACTATAAGGTTGATATCGTAAGGCCCGCTCACTTCCGAAGGCACAGAACCCATATAAACTTGCAGGGTTTTGTCTTTGGAATCAGTGTTCATGTTCTTTTGCAACATTTTAGGGAAAGTGATGTATTTGGACATAATACCTCTGTTGGGGTAATTATAGTCCACATCGTTGGAGGCACTGTTGCAAGGAAATTGTTTGTGTTGCACTATATCTATGGCCAAGCCGTCGTTATCTTTGCCTATAATGCGTTTGAGCTCTTTGATGTTAGGATGTACAAAATAGATGTCGTTACCTTTTACTTGTATGTATTTTTGGAGCAATTCTATATTTCTGACTTCACATTTACGGCATGTTTTTTCATCGTATGGTTTTAATCCGTAAGTTTTACGCGTGTAGGTGGTGTTTTTATAAGATACTTCGCCTAAATTAAACGATAAATCATTGCCTAACACTATGGATACATAGCAATATTTATTCCAACCGTCCACATCGCAGCCTATACCGATGAAAGTATAGCGTTTGTCTAATATGGTAGCATTGGTCTTTTGATTTTTGAGCAAGGACAATACTACTTCGTTGGCTACGTCAAAATAGGAATATTCTTCTATACCTTTAGTGGCTTTTACTCTTGTAATTAACTCTTCCACACGTTTGGTGGCACCATTGCTGGCGGCTCTCATACCGGGAGTTTTAAGCGCGGCAACCACATTTTCATGGGTGCGTTCTTCTTCTTTTGCCATGTACTCCGATTGTATTTTGGCGGCATTGCTCAATGCCTCCATCTCTGCAAGAGGGTCGGCATAGTTGTATTTCTTACGGGCAAAATTAACCACGTCGTTAATACAATCGTTAAGAATTTCGGGGTCAAATTCTATGGGATTAAAATTCCAGGTGTATTTTTCGTTTACTTTTACACTGCTTGCATCAAAATCATCATAACCGCTGAGCTGTTGTGCTTGTAAAGAAAAACAACCGCAAACCAATGCTATTAACGCACTCTGTTTTAGAACAAGATATAAATTTTTCATCATTGCTATGTATATGTTTCTATATTGAAAACTAAAAAGCAAAGATAATATTTTTATTTTTATATACAATATACCTTTGCTGTTTTTTTATTAACATTTATGCGAAAGCCGGTTTTTCTATATATTAAAGCGGATGTGTAATATGTCACCGTCTTCTACTATATAGTTTTTACCTTCTACCGAAAGTTTTCCTGCTTCTTTGCATTTGAGTTCTGATCCGTAGTGAATAAGGTCTTGGTATTTAATTACTTCTGCACGAATAAATCCGCGTTCCAAATCACTATGAATAACGCCTGCCGCTTGAGGGGCTGTCATGCCGTGCGTGATGGTCCATGCTCTGTTTTCTTTGCCCCCCACGGTAAAGAACGAAATAAGATTAAGTGTTTTGTAGGCGGCACGCAGCAGCTTGTTAACACCCGGTTCGGTTAATCCCACGTCTTCTAAGAACAGAGCTTGGTCTTCGGGGTCCAATTCGGCAATGTCGGCCTCTAATTTTCCGGCAATAACGAGCATTTCTTCGTTTTTATCTTTTAAATATTCAGCCACAGCTTTAGAATAGGCATTCCCCGTCAATACCGATTTTTCATCCACATTGCATACATACAGGCATTTTTTTGCGGTAAGCAGCATCATATCCGCCACCACATTCTTTTCATGGGCATCCACATCCAAGGTGCGTACGTTTTCAAAGTTTTCCAAATGGTTTTTGTATTTTTGGAGCACTTCTAATTGAAAACGGGCATCTTTATCTCCCACTTTTGCCGCTTTTTCCACTTTTTGTATCTTCCGTTCTATCTGTTCCAAATCTTTGATTTGCAACTCTAAATCCACGGTTTCTATGTCTCTTACAGGATTGATGCTGTTGTCCACATGCGGCAGATTGGGGTCGTCAAAACAGCGTAATACATGTATAAGCGTATCGCATAAACGAATGTCCGCCAAAAAAGAGTTTCCTATGCCTTCGCCCATGCTTGCCCCTTTGGTTAAACCGGGGATATCCACTATTTCCACCGTGGCAGGCACTTTTTTGTCGGCAGGCACCAATTTGGCTATCTCTTCCAATCGCGGATCAGGAACGTTGCATATTCCTATATTGGATTTGCCTGTGCTGAAAGCAAAATCGGTTACCTGTGCTTTTGTATTGCTCATGCAATTAAACAAAGTGGTTTTACCGGAGTTGGTAATACCTACAATACCGCATTTGAGTCCCATAATTAATATTGTTTTAAGAATTTAACATCCCAAATTGATGTCCTCTACATGGTCAACTTCGGGTATATATTGTTTGAGTATGGCTTCCACTCCGTTTTTGAGGGTGATACGGCTATGCGGACAAGAACCGCATGCTCCGCGTAACTCCACCATAACAGTACCGTCGGGTTTCACTTCCACCAATCTGATATCGCCTCCGTCGGCTTGTAATTGAGGACGTATCTGGTCAATAATATGTTGAACTTTTTGTTCTGTTGTTGCTTCCATATGATATTAATTTAGTGTTTATTATGTTTATTTTATTGTTTATCGGCATATAGTATAAAGTCGTGCTGTAACACTTTGAGGTGGTATTTACGCTCTATACTTTTTATAATTTGAGATATACGAGTATCCTGAAATTCTATAATTTGATGGTTGTCAATGTTGTAAATATGATTGTGCGACTTGTTAGGCATACATTTTTCGTAATAGGGGGTGCCTGATTCAAAGGTGTATTTGTGCAGCAATCCGGCTTTGATAAGCAGGTTAAGGTTACTATACAAGGTGGAAAGGCTGGTGTTGTATTTATGTAATTTAAGGTAAGTATGCAAATCTTGTATGGTGAAATGCTTGTCAAACAGAGCGATGGTGTCGGCAATGACCATGCGTTCCGAAGTGCGGCTAAGTTTGTTCTTGGATAAAAATGAACAAAATAGTGAAGTGTATGTTTCTGTGGTTTTATTGTTGGTTTTCCTCGGCATTGAAAGGTGTTTTTTTGATATAAGACAATATATCGAACAAACAATCGGGATTTTCTTCTGCGGCGTTGCCGATTACTATCATGTCGGCACCATTGAGCAATATGCTTTTAGCTATTTTTCCGTTGTTAATACCGCCCCCTACTATTATCGGCAAGTGTGTATGTTCTTTTACGGCTTTTACGCATTGCAAGGGTACGGTGAGAGCAGCTCCGCTACCGGCTTCAAGGTAAACAGCTTGCATGCCAAGCAGTTCGCTCGCTATTGCCGTGCTGACGGCAATGTCGGTTTTGTCTCTGGGTATGGGCATGGTATTGCTTATATAGCTCACACTGGTAGGCATACCGCTATCTATGAGCATATATCCGGTAGGAATAATTTCCAATTTACTTTGTTGCAATTGATACGCCACATTCACATGTTGTCCTATCAATAAATCGGGATTGCGTCCGGAAATAAGCGACAAAAATAGTATGGCATCAGCTAAAGGACTTATTTGCATGCAATTGCCGGGGAAAAGTACTATCGGTAATGAACAGGCACTTCGGATGAGTTCAATGCAATGGTCTAAACCATTGAATTGCAGATGGCTGCCTCCTATTAATACCATGTCCGCACCTGCATTTTGAGCTACACGGGCAGTGTAAATTAGTTTTTGCTCGGCTATTTTATCGGGGTCGCATAACCATGCCACCTTTTTTTCACTATTAAAAAGTATATCTTTTATGCTCATAGCGATATTTAATAAGAATGCAAAAGTACAATTTTTTTTTGAATTTGCAGCATATCGGTTTTATTACGTCAACTGCAAAATCAATATGAAATACAATAGCGCTTTTTCAGGGGAACCAAGCGTGTAATTTGAATATCTTTAATTCCGAAAGGTATTATTTGTTTCCTGTTACGGTAACGGAACCTTGCTGTAAGATGGGGGGCATATTTTTGCTATAAGCCTTTGCCACCCAATAATATACGCCGTCGCTGACTCTTTTTCCTTTAGAATCGCGACCATCCCACCAGAAAAGGTCGTCCTCATAGTGCGGACATTGCCCGTCGTTGCATGACTGTTGCCAAACGGTGGTACCCCAGCGGTTGTAAACGGTCATTTCAAATACATCAAACAAACCTTTGTCTTCCACGGGGCGGAAATAATACAATGAGCCGTCTGTCCCGACAGGAGTGAAAATATTCGGGAAAAAGAAGGGGCTGACAATATTTATCACATGGGAAATGCTGTCGGAGCATCCGTTGGTGTCGGTGACGAGCAAGGTGACATTATAGGCACCTTCTGCGGTGAATATATGATTAGGGTTTTGTATGCTATCGGTGTGGTTGTCACCCATATCCCAGTGCCAAGAGCAAATCGGAGCATAGGGGTCTGTGGATTGGTCATGGAAAGACACGGCATAGTTGACGGTAGCCGTAGCGGGTACTGCCTCAAATTCGGCAAGGGGACCTCCTGAGCTGTCAATGAAAATATCTTGCTCCAGCAGGCAGACGGAATCTGAAATGGAAACATGATACCAACCAGCTGTCAAGCCCCGTATGGTATCCTGCTTGTAAGTATTGCTGTCAAGAATATACACCACTTGTTGCGGGAAGGCACTGTTGGCGGAGCAGATAATGGTTCCGTCTGCTTGGTTGCAGTGTTCGGGAGTGGAGTGCAATTCCACTTGCAAGGCCACCACATGGAGAATGGAGGCAATGCGTTGAGAATTTCTGTTGTCGTCATACATTACTTCCATTTCAATGGTGTAGGTTCCTTTTGAAAAATAGTGGCTCCAAGAGTTTTGGTCTCTTGCGGTAAGCACTTCTACACTATCGATATACCATTTGAGATGTCCGGGCATGGTGCCGGTGTCCCCGCTGATATTGGAGGTGAAAGTGATTTCCTGCTCACAGAAAAAATGGTCGGGCAGGTCGGCATAAAAAATGCTGTTGCCGAAAAATGCCGAGAGCAAATTAGTGAGTTTGGCACTTTGCATATAATAACTTTGTGCTCGACCTACTCCGTACAAATATACTATCAGGCCGCCGGCATTGTTGACAAACAGATAGGTGTTGGAGTCGGTGGACAAAGGCATGTCGTAGTAGGAAAACCCGGAAGGGTGGTTTATCCATGTTCCGCCATACAAAGCGGTGTCTTTCCCGCCGTTGATATTGAAACGGGTGCTGTCTTTATCGATGGTGGAACAGATTATTATAGCCATATTGTATGGTGACAAATTTTGTGTGTCGTAGTGTATTATAGTAAAGGGACTGACAAGCACGGAGTCGGTTCTTTGGGCAACAGAGGCGACCCATGTTTTGGACGGATCGCTCATATAGCTGGGAATATTGTGTCCTTGGCTTGTCATTTGGGATGTGACTATAATAGGTTTGTCGGCCTGTATATAACAGGCGCTGTCCAAAGAGTCCCTGTATATTTCCATCCAAAACCATTCCCCTTTTTTTAAATTGTCGGTATGGGTGACACCCATATTGAAATTTCGATAAGGATGTGGTGGAGTGGTTACAGTTTTTCCTCTAATGGCAACCACATTAGTATTATTTTGGGTGGCTAATACTTGTATATATTCCCTTTTAAAGGAGGTAACCGGTATGAAATAACTTGTACCGATAGAACGAACAGGTTGTAGTTGCGTTAATAAGCAATCTCCGGAACTTATTAACATCATTAATGCATCAGCACTGAATACGCCGATGGGTTTGCTACCGGATATTTGAGTACCGGTAGGAAAAAAGCCATGATAGGTGTCCCCACGGTGGAGGGTGTCTATAATGGTTTGGTCGGCATAAATAACGGTGCTGTCTTGATCGGCTACAATCAGGGTGCCGGGCCTCCAATCCATTGAGTCATGTTGTTGCAAAGGATTGATGGCATAGTAAGTATTACCCCATGTAGGAGTAGGGTAAATTTGTGTAGCATCAGCACTGGCACATCTATATGTATGAGTTGAGATTATCACAGGCATATTAGAGGTGATATGAATGCTGAGATTGTCTTTGCCTAATTGTTGATATTTGTTTGTACAATATTGCCTTTGAAGACCTTGGATAGTATATCTGAAAGTGCCGAAGGCATTAACTTGAAAGGGAATTGTATCTTTGGACTGTGTAAAGCATATCTCTCCGGAAGTATTGTACAAAGAAGAAATGCTGATAGAGATGTCATTAAGTGTGTCAAATGAGTTTGTTCTAGTGTTTTGATAGGTGACCCAAAAATCGGTGCCTGCAGTATTGTTTTGTGCTTGGGCATGCTGCAAAAACAAAAAACATAACAACAACAGACAGACCGGCTTTTTCATAAAAAGAACAGTTTTTTTATAATTTGACTAATTTCTTTGTACAAGTAAAACTATCCGTTAGTATTTTTACAAAATAGATGCCTTTTGACAAGTCGGAGATGTCTATCTGCCGGCTGTGGGAGAGATGATGAATCATTTTTCCCGACAAGTCGTAGATGATAATGTCGTTTATGGACGCATCGGTGGCAATCTGCACCATGTCGTATGCGGGATTGGGGTAAAGTACCACAGAAGGATATGTATTCTGTCTTTCTTCTACCGATACTTCTTGGTTGAAGACGGCGGTGATGAGGGTGTCCTGTGTTACTTTGAAAGAGAGGGTGGTATTGGTGGAGATAATTTGTCCGTTGCTTTTCCATCCGCCGAACCTGCCGTTGTTGAGCGTGACAGCTCTCACAGTGACGGTTTCTCCCGCATGATAGAATCTGTTTTCCACACCCTGTACTATTCCCGACGCTTTGTTGTTACTTGTTACGGCTACAACATAACCGTCTCCTGCTTCAATGAGAAAGTCCTGCCAGATGGGAGTGCTTTTGTAAATTTGCACCGAAGCGGAGGGAACTGTCAACCGGCAAGAAGCCCTGTTTACTTTGCCGAAAACAGTGCTGTCTTGCAATGCAGGGGGTGTGATGCAGAGACAACGGACGGATGTCAGCGGGGTTTCCCAAAAGGCATGCTTGTAAATAACGGACACAGATGCGGGTAAGTTGACAGATGATAAGGTGGTGTTTTGAAACACACCGACCATGATGGTGTCAATATTGCAAGGGACGTCGGTGTGTTTGATTTTTGTATAACGAAACGCGGCACTGCCTAAAGAAGTCAGAAAAGCAGGAAGATGCAAAGTGTCGGTCAAATGAGTGCGGTCAAAAGCGCTTGAACCTATATTGCAGATGCTATCGGGCAAATTAATGTCGGTCAAACAGGAATCGTACCCAAAAGCATTGCTGCCTATGTTTTTCATGGATTGCGGCAATGATACGGTTTGCAAATTGATAAAGCGTTGCAAGCCCAAAACACTTGTAATACCTTCGTCTGTCACCACATGCTTAACAGAGGAGGTGTATGAATACCACTTAAGGTCTGTTCCGCCCGGAATGTCACCGTTGCCGAATATATGCAGTGTGGTATCGTTGTTGTGAACAAGGAATTCCCAATAAACATCAGTATTGCCTATTCTAACGGGTTGTGCTGTGGTGCAGACCGTCAGGGCAACTAAAAGAGCCAATGCTGCGATTTTGATTTTCATGACATTTTGGTGTTTAAGGTTAAAATGTGAACTATTGGCATAGAGAAAAATCGGGGTCGTCTAAAATTTTTTGTAGAATTTCCCGATAGAAACTGTCTTCTTCAGGTGTGTAAAAATGAATGTTATAATTGCTTGCATTATTAGAGGCGTTTCCTGCCCCTGAGTATATTGCCGAGAAACTTGTGGTGCCGAATATGATTCCTGTTGAACAATGGTATAAGGAAAGGGTTATCTTAAGGGTATCACCGCAACATACCACATCGGCTCTGTTACATACTTCATTTGAATAATCGGGAATTTCCAGTTCTGTTGTGTCGCACGGGGCATCACCACTGCTGTTTCCTTGGCAACAATCCAATGGAAAATCCGGATCTAAGACAAGATTAATTAAGTTATTAACAGGAATTCCGAAATTCAGGATGCCGCCATTATAATAGCAGGAACATAATTGTCCAGTGGTGGGGCTGTGTCCCCATTGCCAACCATTATCCCCTAATTCTATATGATAGGTGGCTGTTTGAAGAACTTTATTTGAGTCACTACAATCAACCTCACAGATGTTACCGTCTATAACGCAATCAACACAGACGATGTCAAAACGGAAGCAATATTCGATTCCTTGATAATAGTAATGGACCACACGACTCATTACACCTCTTGCGGGTATGTGTTTATAATCATTTTGTCCATATAGAGAGGATGAACAAAATATCATCATCATGAAAACAGGTAACAAAAAACGTATTTTAAACATAAAAAAATAATTTAAAATCAAATGGTTTACAATTATTTGGCAAAGATAACATTTTTTTTTGAAAAAAGTTTTTTTGCGTTTTTTTTTTGTGTGTATGAGGGAAATGTTAAAAAAAATGTTATATTTGCATTTTAAAGATTGCCGATGTTAAAAAAAACAGGCGGTGAAAATTAAATTTATCAAAATGTAATTACAATGAAAAAAGGTTTAAAATTTACGGCAGTTGTAATAGTTATATTGTTATCGGGTTCCTGTCAAAAAGAGTTTACGATTAAAGTAATGTCCAAAGATGCTGCTATGGGTTCGGTCAGCGGGGGCGGCATTTATGCAAAAGGAACTGTTATACAATTGCAGGCTTTGCCTGCCACCGGCTATCGATTTGAAAAATGGAATGACGGAAACACCCTGAATCCCCGTAGTGTCACCGTTAACAGCAATGCCACTTACACTGCTGAATTTGTCATAGAAGGCAATGGCGGAGGAGGGGAAGAACCTTCAAAAAAGCCGGGTTTCTCTGTCTCTGCATCGCAGAAAGTGTATTTTTCGCCGGGTAATCTGCAATGGAGTGCCACCAACGGGGGAAGTGATTTTTCCACGCATACAGTGGCAGACGGCACAGCAGCCGGCACATGGCGTTTTGCTCCTAATCAGTGGGATATTATTGGTGCCGGTAATAGCAATATTTCATCAAACGATACCGGCTGGATAGACCTTTTCGGCTGGGGAACCAGCGGCTATAATAACAGACATCCATATACAACAATTGCAGCTTATTATAATTATGGCGATGGTAATAATCACCTTTTCGGCACCAATTATGATTGGGGTGTTTATAATGCCATTTATAATCCCTCCACCCGCAAAACAGATGCTCCCGGTACGTGGCGTGCCCTCACCAAAGATGAATGGGATTATTTGTTGAATACCCGCAATACCTCTTCGGGCATACGTTATGCAAAAGGGACAGTGTGCGGAATATCGGGTTTGATTCTTGTTCCCGACAATTGGAAAACATCGGTGTATCCGTTGAATAATACCAATAATTCCGCCGCATCATATACTTACAATACCATAGATGCAACCGATTGGAATAAAATGGAAAATGCGGGTTGTGCTTTTATCCCTGCTGCGGGTTTGCGTAACGAAACCTCTGTGAGTTATTGCGGCACCAGCGGCTACTATTGGTCGGCTACTTATTATGGCATAGATGCATATAGCCTGATTTTTGATTTCAGTAATCTCACTTCCTCTATCAACTTCAGCCGGTATTACGGAAACTCAGTCCGCCTTGTCAGCAATGTCCGTTAGTGCTTTGCTCTGCGAATGAGACCGGCATTACCATTGGTAAACCGGCATCTTGTCATCGGAATACAACAGGCGGTACAAATTGTACATAAGCATGTAGTCCAATCCGTTAAAATTACCGGTAAGCGAGCTCCCTTCATATTGTTCGCTGATAGTGGCACGATACCGGTAAATGTATGCCCAGCCTCCGGGGGCAAAGTTTAGGGGATGTTCTTTGGTTTTGTAATTGTATGGTCCGTATGGAGGTGCGGTGTTGAGTTCTTGTTGTATCATGGCACATTCTTGTTTATCGGGGGTTTTGTCATGCAGAAAACGCCATAGGCTGAGGTAAAAAGTTCTCCAGTCGTGTTGCTTTTTTCCTTTGGTCCAATAGGTGTTTTTGACAATGCTTTTGTCGGTGTGTTTTCCCCAACTATCACCCAATGCTCCCAAGGTAGCACACATGGAACGGTTCCACTCTTGCTGTCCGGGGATGCCACGCCCGCATATTTTCCATACATAATACATGTTGTTCGTTCCGATAGGAAGATGCAATTTTCCGGTGTTCGTATAGGTAGATAAGCTTTTGCCGTAATCTTTGGAGGAAAAGGTGTTGATAAAACTATCTAAGGGAAGAGCGGTTACCCTTACCGCCGCACACGCTATTCCATATCCGAAAAGGGCCGTACTCCCTCCTCCCGATTCCGATATGGCTTCACAGTCGGGCTTTTTAATGATATACCCTTGGTTGTCGCAAGAACTATAAGCATTTTTACCTATGATGTGTAATGCGATGAGCTTGAATAAATGGCGGGCATTGTCCGCTAAAGGGGGAACACATTTGGCAACCAAAGCCAGACCCATCATAATACCATATGCTTCGTCTTGGCTCATCATTTCTTTGGTGTTATATACTTGGTACAATCCGTTGATATAGGCAGGCATACCTTTGGCAAGCATATAAAAACTATCGCTTTCCGATACATAGATGTGTGAAGCATTGAGCCCCCGATTTAGCAGTTCTAAATGTTTTTGCCCTGCTTCGGTAGTGGAATCCAAAAAGCGAACGGGAACATTTTCTCTTATAAAAAATCCGTCAACTATGTCCGGCTTGTCAAAATAATGCTCGCATTTGTCCATGTATTCACTATAAGCATGGAGTACCATGGTGAGTTCTTCCAT
Organism: Bacteroidales bacterium UBA1205; assembly: GCA_002309615.1. Lineage (GTDB taxonomy): Bacteria > Bacteroidota > Bacteroidia > Bacteroidales > WCHB1-69 > UBA1205. The sequence continues at coordinate 32,412 of DBXT01000061.1, read as the reverse complement.
GGTGGAATCCGCATGCATGGTTTGTCCGTAACGTTGCAATAAGGCATATTCTGTAGCTAACATTCCCATATAATAGCCCATTTGTATGCCGTGTTGGCCATAACAGATGCGGGTGGAAAAATAACGATTGCGGTTGCCTATTACCATACATTCTCCTTGTTGTTCCCCGACAACAGTAAAATAGGTGGAAAACCGATGCCGGTATGTGCAATATTTTTGAAAATTATCCCATTCTGTTTGTGCCGGTAAAGAATAGGCAAATAGCAAAAACAAAAACAAGGAAAATATTTTTAGTCGCATAGCTGTAAGTATTAATGACAAAAAAAGCATTCTTGTTAGGAATGCTTGAGTGACTCCGACAGGATTCAAACCTGTAACCTTCTGATCCGTAGTCAGATGCTCTATTCAGTTGAGCCACGGAGCCTTATTGAAAGTTCAATTTGCAAAGGTATAAAAAAAAATGATGTAAACAAATTTTTTTATAGAAAAAAAATAAAAAAAATATAAATGTTTGAAAAGCAAACGGGTAAAACGAACATTGCAGGCGGTGAAATGGGATCAAGGCAAATTTTAGTTCAAATCGGTTGGTAAAAATACCGGCATAAATGTGTGTTTTTTCAGATTTTTTTTGTAAACTTGCAAAATATTAAAACAAGAAATATGCAAGTAAAAAATAACGGGCATTTGTATGAACAATTGCGAAAGCAGTACCCAGTATTTGTTTTTGAATCATATACATACAAAATTATTGACGGTGATATCCATGTCCGATTCAAATATACTGCCGGCAGCGATATAGTAATGGAGCCTTGCACCATTATAAAAAATCATGAAGAATATCGGCATTTTTTTTCCGACCATAGTTTGCAGGATTTAGATACATTGTTTTTTCAATTAGGCATGGCCGAGTTGATAAGTTATTGGAAAGCGGTGTGCTCTCCTACCGTCAAAATCTTGGTAGGAAGTTTGGATGCCGATGCTGTTGATTTTTGGAAAAAGTTGTATTTTAACGGATTAGGTGAGTTCTTTTATATCAACGGTATCAATGCAACGGAAGCCGATTTTATGCAGATAGAATCACCTTCCGCACAAATGATGCCGAAAGTGGATGTGAATTTGTTATCCAAAACCATAGTTCCCATAGGAGGCGGAAAAGATTCAGTGGTTACTTTGGAGGCTTTGCGTCAACAGGAAGATATTATACCCTTAATTATCAATCCTCGCGGGGCCACTTTGGAATGTGCGCAAAAGGCCGGTTTTGAAGGCAATTTTTTTGAAATCAATCGTACCATTTCTCCTGCTTTGTTGGATTTAAATGCCAAGGGCTATTTAAACGGGCATACTCCTTTTTCTGCCATGCTGGCGTTTTATACTTTATTGGTGTCATGTTTGTCGGGGCGTAAAAATATAGCCTTATCGAACGAGAGCAGTGCCAACGAGTCAACGGTGAGAGGAATGAATGTAAATCATCAATATTCCAAATCGTTGGAATTTGAAAGCGATTTTAGACAATACACGTCCCGATATATTCACAGCGAATTGAATTATTATAGTTTTTTACGGCCTATTACGGAATTGCAGATAGCTTCCTTGTTTGCACAGTGTGAGCCCTATCATTATTCTTTCAAAAGTTGCAATGCGGGAAGTAAGCAGAATATTTGGTGTTGTAATTGTGCCAAATGCTTGTTCACATTTATCATACTTTCTCCTTTTATAGACGGCGATACCTTGGAAAAAATGTATGGTGAAAATTTGTTGGATAAAGAGTCTTTGCTTGATTACCTGCAAGAGTTGTGCGGGATGAAGCCGACAAAGCCTTTTGAATGCGTCGGCACCATAGATGAAGTGAATTTGTCTTTGTCTCATACGGCAGGCCTATATAAAGGAAGAGCGTTGCCGGCTTTGCTTAAATATTATGTTCAAACTCCGCAATATGCTCAATATAAGCAGCTGTCTTTAAACATGGCTTTGCAGCAATGGAGCGATGAACATTTTCTAAGCAAAGAAGGGGAAAAAGTATTAAAAACATGGTTAAAAATAAAAGAGTAATATGAAAATAGCGGTTTTTGGAGCCAATGGACAATTGGGAAGGAAAATTCAAGATTGGAACAAAGAGCATGCCGGAGAACATGATTTTGTATTCACCGATATAGACAGCTTGGATATTACCGACAAGCGGCAAATAGATGATTTTATGCGAATGCATCAGCCGCAGGTGATGATTAATTGTGCCGCTTACACGGCTGTAGACAAGGCGGAAGACGAGCCCGAAACGGCTGATAGTATCAATCATATTGCAGTAAAATTGTTGAGTGAGGCAGCAGGTGCTCACCATGCTTTTATGGTGCATGTTTCCACCGATTATGTTTTTGACGGTATGCAGTGCCGTCCGTATGTTGAAACCGACAGCACCGCCCCGATGTCGGTATACGGCAAAACCAAACTGGCAGGAGAACTGGCCATGCAACATAGCGGTTGTTGCGGAGTGATAATACGCACGGCCTGGCTTTATAGTGAATATGGAAATAATTTTGTTAAAACCATGCTCCGCTTGGGACATGAAAAAAAGCAAATATCTGTGGTATGTGACCAAGTAGGCACCCCTACTTATGCCGGAGATTTGGCTGATGCCATTATGAAAACAATAGTGCATTGTAATGACATAAACGGGGTGGAATGTTATCATTTTTCCAACGAAGGGGTGATATCATGGTACGATTTTTCCCAAGCCGTTATGAGTATTGCCCGTTTGGATTGCAAGGTGATGCCGATATTAGGCAAATATTATCCCGCCAAAGCTCATCGTCCGTATTACAGCGTATTGGATAAAAGCAAGATAAAACAATGTTTATCAATAGAAATACCATATTGGAAGCATAGTTTGGATAAATGTATGCGTATTTTATCGGCAGAATAAGTAAAAACAGATGAAAAAAAACGAATTTGTATCTGCCGTAAGTAACATCATGCAATGGCCTCCTACCGAAGGGCAATTAAAAGCCATGCAATGCATGGCGGATTATTTGTCTGCCGGTAATCCTCAAAGTGTGATGCTGTTAAAAGGATATGCCGGTACCGGCAAAACCACTTTGGTGAGTGCATTTGTGCATTTCTTTTCCCGAGCGGGAATGGAGACAGTGCTGTTGGCCCCTACGGGGCGGGCAGCTAAAGTGATGTCGCATTATGCCACGCATGCAGCGTATACCATACACAAAGAAATATATGTATTGCAAAAGCGTTCCGGCCGTATGCAAATGGTGTTGCGCCGCAATGAACATAGAAGAGCCGTGTTTTTTGTAGATGAAGCTTCCATGATAGATGATAGCGGTGCTTCCGATTCTCAATACGGTTCAAGGCGGCTGTTAAACGATTTGTTCGACTATGTACGGTCAGGCGAGCAGTGTTTCTTGGTGCTTATCGGTGACAATGCACAGCTGCCCCCCGTAAACAATGATTACAGTGCCGCTTTAGATGCCGATTATTTGTCGGCGGCGTACGGCGAAAAAGTGTATGAAGTGGAATTGCGTCAAGTAGTGCGTCAATCGCAAGAGAGCGGAGTGCTCTATCATGCTACGCAAATACGCCGACTGATGGATGAAAATAAATTCGGCCCCTACCATTTTTCACAACCGGTGTTTGCTGAGGTAAAGTCACTTAAAGGATATGAAGCCTTTGAAATGCTCGAAGATGCTTATTCAAGGCATGATATAGGCAATGTGGTGTGTATTGCCAAAAGTAACAAACAGGCGAACATATTGAACAATACCATTCGCAGTCGTATATTGTATATGGAAAATTTTTTGGATGCAGGCGATATGGTGATGAGTGTGAAAAATAATTACGTCTGGTTGCCTGACAATGCAGTAACTCCTTTTATAGCCAACGGGGATATAATGGAGGTGATGTCTGTACGAAAAATAGAGGAGTGCTATGGCTTTCATTTTGCGGATGTGAGTCTGCGTATGGCAGATTATGATATGGAACCAATAGATGCCAAAGTATTGTTGGATACGCTCAGTTTGGAGGCGGCTTCGCTTAGTTATGCCGATACCATGCGTTTGTATGAAGCTATAGAATGTGATTATCAGGATATTCCATTAAAAAAAGACAGGCAAAAAGCCATAATGAATAATCCGTATTGGAATGCCATACAAATAAAATTCGCATATGCGCAAACATGCCATAAAACACAGGGCGGACAATGGGATAAAGTATTTCTTTTGCCATGGAACGACGAGCAACAAATGCATAGCTCGGAGTATTACCGTTGGTTATATACTGCCGTTACCCGTTCCAGCCGTATGTTATATGTAGTGCAGGAATAGTATTATTTAGCCGTAAGCGTGATAAAAGGTATGAGCACTTCTTCCATGGAGATGCCTCCGTGTTGGAAAGTGTCTTTATAGTAATTTACGTGATAATTGTAATTGTTAGGATATACAAAGAAATCGTAACTGCTGGCGAATACGTATTTGGAGCTTACGTTCAATTTAGGCAGGTAGATATCTTGCGGATTGCTTACCGAAAAAATATCTTTGCTTGAAAAATTCAAATTTTTGCCCACCTTGTATCGTAAATTGGTGCTGGTATCTCTGTCTCCCAATATTTTCACGGGGTTTTGTATGCGTATGGAGCCGTGGTCGGTAGAAATAAATACTTTGGCTTTTTTTGATGCCAGATATTTCAAAACATCCAATAACGGAGAATGTTCAAACCATGATAATGTAACAGAGCGATAAGAAGCCTCGTCATTGGCCAGTTCCCGCACTATGTCCACATCGGTGTGGGCATGGGAGAACATGTCTACAAAATTGTATATCAATACATTGAGCGGAGTTTGCAGGGTGTTGGGCAAATTTTCGTAAATTTTACGGGCAAAATCGGCATTCAGCACCTTAGAGTATGAATGTTTGATATTGATACCATAGCGTTTGAGATATTCATCCAAAAGTTGGTGTTCATGGTCGTTTTTGTTGCCTTCTTCATTTTCGTTTACCCAATATTGAGGGTATTTTTTTGCAATTTCGCTGGGCATTAATCCGGCAAAAAGGGCATTGCGTGCAAACTGGGTGGCCGTGGGCAATATGCTGTAGTATAAATCCTCTTTTTCTATGTGGAAATATTCACTCAAACTGGGTTGTATTATCTTCCATTGGTCGTATCGTAAATTGTCTATCAATATCAAATATGTGGGCTGGTCTTTGCTGATAGCCGGAAATACTTTGTCTTTAAGTATGGTATGGGACATGGATACTTTTTCATTTCCCTGATTGTTAAGCCAATCCACATAATTTTGCGTTATAAATTTGCAGAATAAATTATTGGCTTCCGCTATTTGTGAATGCAGTATTTCTTTAATATTGGGGTCATTGTTTTTCCCCAGTTCCATATCCCAATAGGTAAGTTCTTTGTACATGCTTATCCATTCCGCGCTATTCATTCTGTCCATGAGCCTCATGCTGATAGACCTGAATTGTTGTTGATAGTCGGAAGTGCTTTTTTCGGAAAATATACGTTGATTTTCGGTGTGTTTTTTCAAGCAGTGGAGAATTTGGTGGGGATTAACGGGTTTGATAAGGTAATCGTTGATATTGGTGCCTATTGCATTTTCCATAATATGCTCTTCTTCACTTTTGGTAATCATTACCAAGGGGATGGTTGCATATTCTTTTTTGATGCGGTTAATGGTTTCAAGGCCGGTAAGTCCGGGCATGTTTTCATCTAAAAACACTATGTCAAAATTTTGCAAAGCTAATTCATCGAGTGCTTCGTTGCCGCTTTTTACGGTAACCACCTCGTAACCTTTTTGTTCCAGAAATATAATATGAGGCTTTAACAAATCTATTTCATCGTCAGCCCATAGAATTTTAATTTTATGTACATTCATCAGTTTTATAAATTGGTTCTTATGTCAATAACGTTAAAATAATGAACTTATTTTATGTCGTTATTATTATTGTTGTTTTCGGAGGATATTTTTTTCAGTTTGTTGTTATATGCATTCATGGTACGTTCTAAACCTTGGGTGGCAAAACTTTTGACTATATCAGGCATAAGTGCCAATACGGGTTTAAGACTGTCAATTTCGTTTTTTTCAAAATGACCCAATACAAAATCGATTTGGTATCCTTTGGCGAAATTGTTTCCTATGCCTATTCTCAACCGTGGAAAATTGATATCGCCTATGGTGTCAATAATATTATTAATGCCGTTATGGCTGCCTCCGCTGCCTTTGGGTTTGAGTTTGAAATCGCCTAAAGCGATGTCCTTATCATCGGCTATAACGAGCAGGTGGTCTAACGGAATGTGTAATTTATCCAAATGATAGCGTACCGCTTTACCGCTAAGATTCATATAGGTGGTGGGTTTTGCCAATATGATGGTTTTGCCCTTGTAACGAAAAGAGCAGGTGTGGGCATAGCGGTCGGCTGCAAAATTAACGCCTGCCTGCTGAGCGATATAGTCAACGGCTTCAAATCCGATATTATGTCGTGTGAGCGTATATTCATTACCCACATTGCCCAAACCTACTATTAAATATTTCATATCCGGAGTGCTTGTTTGATCATCCGATGCAGTTGAGGATATCTTTTTTGATTCTGTCGGCCATATTTTTTGCCGTAGCTTCATTAATACTTTCAGCATATATGCGTATGATAGGTTCTGTATTGGATTTGCGTAGATGTACCCATTCGTTGTCAAACAAAATTTTCACCCCGTCAATATCAATGATATTGTATTGGTGATATAGTTGTTTGATGTTTTTTAATACTTGGTCTACATTGATATCGGGTGTGAGTTGGATTTTATCTTTATGTATGTAAAAATCGGGGAAAGTGCTGCGATATTGCGAGCATGTCATTTTTTTTGTGGCAATGGCGGTAAGGAACAGGGCTATTCCCACTAATGCATCCCGTCCGTAGTGCAGGTCAGGATAAATCACTCCTCCGTTGCCTTCTCCGCCTATTACGGCATGGCATTCTTTCATTTTTTCTACCACATTTACTTCGCCTACGGCGGCGGCATGATAAGTGCCGTTGTGTTTTTGGGTGATGATTTTTAGTGCTTGTGTGGACGATAAATTGGATACCGTGTTACCGGGGGTGCAGCCGAGTACGTAATCGGCAATGGATACCAAAGTGTATTCTTCTCCGAAACACTCTCCGTTTTCTTTAATAATAGCAAGGCGGTCCACATCGGGGTCAACAACAAAACCGAGGTCGATATTTTTGTTTTTAATATAATTGCAGGTATCTGTCAAATTTTCGGGCAGCGGTTCGGGATTGTGAGGAAACAGGCCGTCGGGGGTGCAATTGAGTTGGTGTATTTCTTCCGCTCCCAATGTCTTTAAAAGTTTAGGCAAGGCAAGGCTGCCTGTGGAGTTAACACAATCTATCGCAACTTTCAAGCGGGCATTTTTTATTGCTTCCACGTTTACCAAAGGCAAGTTAAGCACTGCCTGAATGTGGCGGTCAATAGCGTCATGAATTTGATGATAGGCTCCCAATTGTTCTATGGATACAAAAGATACGGCATCCATGTTTTCTGCTATGCGTAATACTTCCTGTCCCATGGCGGCAGAGAAGAATTCGCCTTCGCTATTGAGTAGTTTGAGAGCATTCCAATGCATAGGATTATGGCTGGCGGTAAGTATAAGACCGCCATGAGCATGTTGGGCTCGTACTTCCATTTCGGTGGTGGGGGTGGTGGATAATCCTATATCATATACATCCACACCCATGCTCATGAGAGTGCCGCATACTATTTTGTTAACCATCAATCCTGATACACGTGCGTCTCTGCCTACTATTACTTTAATTTTTTCTTGGCCGGAGGTTTGTTTTAAAAGAGTGGCATAGGCAGCCGTGAATTTCACTATGTCCAACGGGGTGAGATTATCACCTTGCATACCGCCTATGGTACCACGTATTCCTGATATTGATTTTATTAAAGACATTATTCTGTATAAATTTGTTTTTCAAATGTAAAGTTGTCTAAATTAAGTGCCATCAAATGGCCGCAATTAGGGCGTCTGCCGGCATAAACACAACCATTGTCTATACATAAATACAAATGCTTGTTGATGTTGTTAAGCATAGCCACTATGCCTTCTAAGGATATGGCATTGTGTCCGTGTATGACGTATTTCCCGTTTAAAAATTGCGGTGAATAGTAATGGTTGGTGCCGAACAATAGGGTGTCGGTGTCTTCAAACGGAGTATCGGATTTGCAATTCAAGCCGGCATGGGTGAGAATAGCATTCGCAGTAATATAATAATAGGGCAGTGATGCTATCCATTGTATGTAATGTTCAGGAATAAGACCCGCATGCGGCACCCCGAAACTTTTCAATGTGCAGGCTCCGCCTGTTTGCTGCCACGATAATATGAATTGCAATGCTGAGCGATTCCACCAATGTTTGGTTTTGCCCGACTGCTCCAATTGATAAGCATGACATAAAAAGTATTCATGGTTGCCCAAAAGGGGCATTATTTGATATCCTTTTTCTTGCAATAGGAAGATGTAATCCAACAATTCCTTGATATGCGGACCTCTATCCACCATATCTCCGAGAAGGTATATTTTATCTGAAGGAGATATTTGCAGACGGTCTTCTATCAATTGCTTGAAGGTGTGATAGCACCCGTGAATATCCGCTATTGCCCAATTGCTCATTTTGTTTTTCCTTGGTTGGCAACTTCTTCCATCAATTTTGCCAAGGTGGCTTCGTCGGCTAAATAGTAATCTTTTACCAAATGCATATCGCTGTCGAATTCAAACACATAGGGAATGCCAGTGGGAATGTTAAGCGATACGATGGTGTTGTTGTCTATGTTTTTGAGGTATTTTACTATTCCTCTTAAACTATTGCCGTGAGCGGCAATGACTATTTGTTTGTATTGTTTTAGTTTGGGTAATATCTCGTTGTCCCAGTAAGGAATAATGCGGTCTATGGTGTTTTTCAGTGCTTCGGTTCCTACATTGGCAGCAGGTGTTCCTTTGTATTTTAATTCATGACAAGGGTGTCGTTCGTCCTCAATGGGGAGTGCAGGCGGACAAATATCGTAGCTGCGTCTCCATATCAGCACTTGTTCTTCACCATATTTTTTTGCAGTTTCAGCTTTGTTCAAACCCTGTAGTGTGCCATAATGTTTTTCGTTGAGCATCCATGATTTTTGAACGGGTATCCACATTCTGTCCATCTCTTCTAGCACGTAGTTTAAAGTTTTGATAGCTCTTTTCAAATAAGAAGTAAAAGCATATTGAATGTCAAAACCTTGCTCTTTGAGTTTTTTTCCTGCATTTTTAGCCTCTTCAATGCCTCTGGGCGAGAGGTCAACATCGGTCCAACCGGTGAATTGGTTGGTTTGGTTCCATAAGCTTTGTCCGTGACGGATTAATACAAGTTTATACATGTTGTTTATTTTATTTCCAATGTTTGAATTAAATTATTGCCTAATTGTTCGTTCATAATAGCTATTGCCTTGTGCCGATTGTAGAGTAAATCGTGTTTTACAATAGGATGAGTGATATATACAATAAGGGTGTGGTCTTTGAGGATAACTTTGGAGGTGTATTGGGCTATAACCTGTCCCATGGCCTTACGCCATGTTTTTCCTATCTGCATTTTTTGATAGTCTTTTTTTATTTTATATTCGTTTAAAAACAAATTAATAGCTTCTCCGATGGTATATTCGTTGTGAAATTTCATAGTTATTGTTGTTTTAGTTGTTCAATTTTGTTTTTATAATGTTTTTGCAAATCGGCGGTGTTTTCACAATGTTCCAAAATGGCTATATAGTGTTGTAATATTTCCGCATCTTGTTCTCCGCCGTTTTTAAGGGCTTTTTCCATCCATATTCTGGCTTCGGAATAATTACCCATTTGATATAACACCCATGCGTAGGTATCTTGGTAGGCGGCATAGTCGGGTTTCAATTCATTGGCTTTGCCGGCCAATTGCAAGGCATAGGGAAGCGATAGGTTTCTCAATGCCAATTCATAACTATAGTCGTTGATAAAACCTGCATGTTCGGGAAAATCCGCAAGTGCTTTTTCGTAATATACTATAGCACTGTCCATGTTGTCTTCTTGGCAAAAGGATTGTGCTATCAAGGAGTTGAATTCCGCTTTTTCCTGTTTGTTGAATATATAATTTTTACCTTCCGTAAAAGCCGTTCTTGCTTGTTGGGGCTGATGCAGCTGCAAATGGGACATGCCGAGGAAAAAATATGAAGGCACCTGCATGGGGAATAACTCTATGGCTATGTTGCTTTTGTCTATGAGTTTATTGTATTGTCGACTGCGGAACAATAAATCCATGTATGCCTGCCATACATTATATTTACTTTGGTCAAGGCTTATCGTATGTTCAAATGCCATGATAGCTGTGTCGTAAAGCGACATGGTGGAGTCAAAAATGAGGAATGTGTTAGCAAAATCCCCGTACATTGCCCACGCCTTGCTTTCGTCGGGATGGGTGTTTACCAATTTTTGCGATAGCATAAGCAGCGTATCTTTGTATTTGTATGCTGTTTTATCACAATAGGGAAGCAGCAAGCGTATTTTTTTGTCTATGTCGGTGCCGGGGTCGGCTATGGTGTTGCCCAGATATTTAAAAGCTTGTGTTTGTTGCTTTTTTTTGATATAATAATCGTACAATGCTATGTTCACATGGCCGTTGTTAGGGTCTATGGCTACTGCTTTTTCTAAATAGGGAACAGCCTTTTCGTCCATGTTTTGTTTGATATAAATTTCAGCTATGTCTATTTGGTATTTTGATTCCTGAGGGTATGCTTCGGATAGTTTTTCCATTTCTTTTATAGCCATATCCGTTTTTTTGAGATATAGCCAAATGTTGCGTTTGGCATAGGAAATGTCTTCCGATACGCCCATTACGAGTTCTATTTGGTTATAAGCGGTAATGGCTTCTTTAAGCTTATTTTGGTAAATAAGGGAGATGGAATATTTGTATATATATTCAGGATTGTCGGGGTGATGGTCGGCAAGATATTTCCAAATGGATTCCGATTCGGCATAGCGGTTGGCTTTGTCCAAACTTTCTCCGAGCAAGGCCTTGTACCAATCGTTGGTGTCATTGAGGCTGATAGCGGTTTTGAGTTCATTAATTGCTTCCGAAGTGCGATTTTTGAGCAGTAATATTTTAGCGTATTCAAAATGTGCAAGGTCGTACGACGGATGCCGGTTGGTGAGGTCTACCAATAATTTTTCGGCTTGAGTATAGTTGCCCGATATTCTTTCGCGTACTGCTTCCAATACCAGTGCGGCTTTGGCGTGGTATGCTTTGCGGTCTTCTTCTGTTTGAGCGGGATTGGCAGGTGTTTTAGCACGTTTTTTTTGTGCCCATCCTGTTAAATTGCTCAGCAGCAATAAACATATAAGAATATAGGTTTTACGCATGTTTATACTCCGGTATGACCAAATCCGCCTTCACCTCTTTCGGTGTCGTCCAATTGGTCGGTTAACTCAAATTCTGCATGTTCATGTTGTGCTATTACCATTTGTGCAATGCGGTCTCCGTGGTGTATGGTAAAAGCTTTGTCGGACAAATTTATCAATATTACTTTTATTTCTCCGCGATAGTCGGCGTCTATGGTACCGGGGGTGTTGAGAACGGTGATACCGTTTTTGGCGGCCAAACCGCTACGCGGGCGTATTTGTGCTTCAAAACCGACGGGCAGAGCTATATGCAAACCTGTAGGTATCATGGCTCTTTCCAATGGTTGAAGGGTGATGTCTTCCGATAAGTCGGCTCTGATATCCATACCTGCCGAGGCATTGGTTTCGTATGCAGGTAAAGCGTTGGTGGAATGGTTGATGATTTTTATTTTCATGGTGTATGTTGTTAATAAGTTGATATTTGTCGGATAGTCCGAAACAGTGGAGCTGGAGGGAGTCGAACCCTCGTCCAAACTCGTTGCAAAAATGCTTTCTACACGCTTATCCTTTGTTTGGTTTTCGTTTCGATACAGGTACAAGGCTAAACCGATAGCGAACTTATCCTCTAAGCATTCGCCCTATAGGCGAGGCACTATAGAACTATCTCCGCCTTTACGACACCTCTTGTCCAAACGCCGCAGAGAAAAGCTTTCGGCGAGGCGGCCGGCTACATAACCTTGTTATGCAGCGAGAGCAAAATTGTTGTTTTCGCCATTTATTATTGGCATGAAAGTTGGCTGATAACGGAACCTGCTTACAACGTCCGACGTGCTTACATTTCCACATCCAAGCTGTCAAAACCAAGCAACCCCATATGGAAATATTCAAACTACAAAGATACAATAAAAAAATGAATTTTTCAGGATAATTGAAAAAATAGCAGCAAGAAATGGCAATTACATCTTATTTTCATGATTATCCGCTTAAAACATACAATAGGCGGACAGGTGTTTTTATAGTGAATATAAAATATTCAGAATTTGGTCACCCCTACCGCCGAAACTACGGTTGAATTCGTTGGAAAGAATGATTACGCAGGCCTTGTCGTATAACCGGCGGGAAAATAAATTATTGTTACCGTTCCAGAGGCCGCCATGATAAATAATGCTATTTCCATGCAGGTCTTCAGCCAGTCTCCACCCGTAGCCGTAATTGTGGTCGGGAGCCATATCATGGTTTTTGGGTTTATAAGCCAATTCCAAGGTAGTGTCATTCAAAATTTTTCCTTCATAAAGATATTTATTCCATAAAAACATATCATCAGCGGTGGAAAAAACGGCTTTATCGCCCACCACCCATGACATAAAGTCCCGAACATAGGTCTTGTAACCTGCGCGGTGCCCTATAGTATAACCTTGGTCGTCAAATTGTCCGCGACCATATAAAAAGGTGTGGTTCATGCCGGCAGGCTGCCATATGTGTCGGGTTAAATAATCTTCAAAACTTTGCCCCGAAATTTTTTCCACCAAGCAAGCCAATACGGCGTATCCTGTATTGCTGTATTCAAATTTTTCGTTGGCGGGGAAAAGTATTTTGGGAACATGTGCTTGCATCATTCGCATCAAACTATCGTTGTCGAAACTTTTGGATTTATCTTTATGATAGTTTTCAGCAAATTCCAAATAATCGGGCAAGCCGGAGCGATGGCACAATAGCTGGTGTATGGTTACATCTTTATAAGGAAAGGAAGGAAAATATTTGCAGACACTGTCGGTGAGTTGCAGTTTTCCTTGCTCATAAAGTTGGAGTACGGCCACTGCGGTAAATTGTTTGGATACCGATGCCAGTTCGTATTGAGAGCCGAGGTTGAGTTTTTGGCGGGTTTTGTAATCGGCATAGCCGTGAAAATTGCAATATATTTTATGCGTATCCAGTGCCACAAGCAATATGCCGTTGAATTGTTTTTGTTTTACCATTTCGTTAAAAACGGCATCAATGGTTCGGGCTTTTTGTATTCTGTTGATACTATCAAAAAAACGGTTGATTTGTGTGAACGTTTCTGTCGGGGTTTGACAAATACCGCAATAAAGCACGCTTGTACACAAAAGCAGAATGTAGAGATGTTTACGCATGTTAAATTGAACAATTATCCAAAAGCAAAAGTATCATTTGCACGGATAGGTTGAGCATTTTTTTTGCTTTTTTTTCAACCGAAAAAAGTAAACAAACCGCTACCGCTTAATCTTACCCTGCAAGTGATTCAAGACAGTTAAAAATCAATGGTTAAAAGCATGAGTTGTAAGAACAAAATCATCAAAAACAGTCATATGCAACCATATAAAAGGCCTCTGCCGGTGTCGAAATTTTTGCTTGCAGGAAGGTATTTTTACTTTTTTTTCAAAAAATATTATTATCACATTGATTTATAACAAAAAAAATGCTATCTTTGCAGTCCATTTTGAAAGAGGCTCTTTAAAGTGGCACAAGTGAAGTAAACCTCATATTTTTAACTAATTAACATTTTACACACGCTCAGGCGTGTAATCAAATCTCATGACAGAAGAAGTAAACATGTCAGAAAATGTTGCCAACACAGAAGAAACTCCTAAAGTAGTGAAGGCACATGAAATCACAAACAAATCAGTTGTTACCCCCAATACCGATGATTTTAATTGGGACGAATTAGGCAAGCACAAAAGTGCATATAGTGCCGAAGAAATTAAACAAATGGAAGATGTTTACAACCAAACTTTCAATGCCATAGGCGAACAAGAAGTGGTAGAAGGTACGGTGGTTTCCAAAAACTCCAGAGAAGTGGTGGTAAACATAGGCTTTAAATCCGACGGTGTCATTCCTGCTAACGAATTACGCTATTTGCCAGATTTGAAAGTAGGTGACAAAGTAGAAGTATATGTAGAAAGCCAAGAAGATGCCAATGGTCAGTTGTTGCTTTCTCATAAAAAAGCCCGTATGCTTAAATCTTGGGAAAGAGTTAACCAAGCATGCGAAAATGGTGAAATTATCAATGGTTACGTTAAATCCAAAACCAAAGGCGGTTTAATAGTGGATGTTTTTGGTATAGAAGCTTTCTTGCCGGGTAGCCAGATTGATGTTAAACCTATTAGAGATTACGATGTATTTGTAGATAAAACCATGGAATTCAAGGTGGTGAAAATCAACCAAGAATTCAAAAACGTGGTGGTTTCTCATAAAGCGCTTATTGAATCGGAAATTGAAACCCAACGTATGGAAATTATGTCCGGTTTGGAAAAAGGTCAAGTGTTGGAAGGTACGGTTAAAAACATTACCAACTATGGCGCATTCATTGATTTGGGCGGCGTAGACGGCTTGATACACATTACCGATTTGTCTTGGAGCAGAGTAAACGATCCTAAAGAAATTTTGGAATTAGACCAAAAAATCAATGTTGTTATTTTGGACTTTGATGAAACCAAAAAACGTATTGCTTTGGGCTTGAAACAATTAACTCCGCATCCTTGGGATGCTTTGGATCCCAACCTCAAAGTGGGTGACAAAGTAAAAGGAAAAGTAGTGGTGTTGGCCGATTATGGTGCATTTGTAGAAATATTACCGGGTGTTGAAGGTTTGATTCATGTATCGGAAATGTCATGGTCACAACATTTGCGTACCGCTCAAGATTTCTTGTCGGTAGGTCAGGAAGTGGAATCGGTAATTTTGACTTTAGACCGCGAAGAACGTAAAATGTCATTGGGCATTAAACAATTAATACCCGATCCATGGATTACCATCACCGAAAAATATCCTATCGGTTCACGTCACACCGCCATCGTTCGCAACTTTACCACTTTCGGTATCTTTGTTGAATTGGAAGAAGGTGTGGATGGCTTGATACATATTTCCGACCTTTCTTGGTCAAAGAAAATCAAACACCCTGCAGAATTTACCAAAATAGGTGAAAAAATTGATGTGGTGGTATTGGAAATGGATGTAGAAAACCGTCGTTTGAGTTTAGGTCATAAACAATTGGAAGAAAATCCTTGGGATGTGTATGAAACCATATACACCATAGGCTCTATTCATGAAGGAACTTTGACCAGCCAAAATGAAAAAGGTTCTTCCGTGGCATTGCAAGGAGTGGAAGGTTTTGCTTTCAACCGCGGTTTACAACGCGAAGACGGCTCTACTATTAAACAAGGCGAAACAGCTGAGTTTAAAGTAGTGGAATTCTCCAAAGAGAACAAAAAAATAATATTATCTCACACTCAAATTTGGAAAGATATAAAAGATGCCGAAAATGAGACCGGTGATGATAAAAAATCCAAAACCAAAAAAGCAGACACAATAGAAAAATCAACTTTGGGTGATATTGATGCCTTGGTAAATCTTAAAGCCGATTTGGAACAAGCCGAAGCAAAAAAGAAAACTGCAACCAAAAGAACCAAAAAAGCCGAGAAAGCCGAAAAAACTGAAAAAGTTGAAAAAGCAGAAGAACCGGAAAAGGTAGAAGAACCTAAAGAAGATGCCGCTTCTCAAGAAGATGCTCCTAAAGCAGAATAATAAAGTTTTAGGTTAATACTTGGTTAATACTATAAGCTCGCGTTATGCGGGCTTATTTTTTTGCTTGTTTAAAAGTATAAGTCCGAAAGTTATAAAATGAGGTAAAACACATCCCATTTGCGGTTTGTTACAAAAAGCAAACGGAAATAGCTGGTATAAACAAAAATAGTGATAGCAGACATTGAAACTGCATTTGCAATATGCTTTTCTTAATGGAAGGAATGCTTGTATAAAATTGATTTCCGACCGAGAACCTTGATGTTATATCAATTTTACTATGGTAATTCCCGTGCCGCCTGCTTCCACGTGTGCATCTTGAAAATGTTGTACACAGGGGTGGGTGTTTAAATATTCCCTCACCACTTGACGTAACACCCCGTTCCCCTTGCCGTGTAGTATATTTACTTCGTGTATGCTTAGCAGCATGGCGTCATCCAAATAGTGTTCTATGGCAATAATGGCTTCTTCGGCGCGGTAACCGCGAATGTCTAATTGTAAATCAAAACGGGCGGCTTTTTCATTGATAGCATTATATATGCCTGCATTAAGCTTTTTAGCGGCTTTCTTCGCCATGGATTTACTCACTTTTTCCACCCTGTTGAGTTTAGTACGCACTTGCACCGAATTGAATTCCACCACCACATATTCGTCTTCTATGGCTACCACTTCGCCTATGGTTTGGGTTTGGGTGATAATTACGGTGTCGTGGAGTTTGACGGGTGTGGGGGGCTCCGCAGGTTTTATGGTCGGTGCAGGTGTCGGCGTAGGCTCTTGTATATTTTCTATCTTTTGGGTTTGGAGCTTTATTTCTTCCCGCAGTTTTTTTACCGTTTCTTTTTGTGCCTGGGTCTCACGAATTTCCTTAATGGCTCTTTCTATGAGTTTATTGCTGCTGTCAAGTATATTTTTAGCCTCATTCTTTGCGGCATGAATGAGTTCATAGCGTTTTTCTTTCAGTTCTTGTTGTTGTCGGGTATATTGTGCTATCAGGTCAGATAGTTGCTTGTCGGTAAAATCCAGCAGTTTTTCTCTTTGTGTCAATTCGGCTTGCTTTTGCTCCAATGAATGCAGCAGCTTGTCGTAGCGTATTTGGCTTTTACCCACTTTGTGTTTGGCTTTTTGTATAAAATTGCGATTCAGTCCTATCTGTTGTGCTATTTCAAAGGTGAAAGAGGTGCCGGCATGTCCTATCTGCAATTGAAAGGCTGGTTGCATTTTTTCTGTATTGTAAAGCATGGCTCCGTTTTCCACTTCGGGGTAATGCCCCGCCAGTGTTTTTAAATTGCCGAAATGGGTAGTAACAAGTCCGATACTCCCTTTTTTCACCATCTCTTCTATCAGTGCTTCCGCTATAGCTCCTCCGTATTGCGGGTCGGTACCGCTTCCGAGTTCATCCAACAGAAACAGACTTTGTTGATTGGCTTTTTGTAATAGGGTTTTGATATTATGCAGTTGAGAACTATAAGTGCTCAAATCGTTGTCTATGGATTGTTCATCGCCTATGTTGATAAACAAGCTGTTGAAAATACCGCATTCGCTCAAAGGGGAAGCGGGGATGGGAATGCCGCATTGAAACATATATTGTAGCATAGCCAGGGTTTTAAGACATACCGATTTTCCTCCCGCATTAGGTCCTGATATTATCAATATATGATACGAGTGCCCGATGTTGATATCTACCGGAACAATGGTTTTGTGTTGGTGTTGCAGCGAAAGTTCCAATAGAGGATGTCGGGCTTGTTTGAGGTCTACTGTCGGTGTGGCATTGATAATAGGCATGCATGCGTTAAATTTGATGGCAAATTTAGCTTTGGCACGAATAAAGTCCAATAATGCCAGGTATTTAAAACAACTCAATAAATAGGGTATTTCAGGACGAAGGATGTCAGCAAATGCGGTGAGAATTTTTATTATCTCCCTTTTCTCGTCCAATTGCAGGTTGCGGAGCATATTGCTGGCTTCAAACACCTCTTGGGGTTCTATGTAGTAGGTGAGTCCCGATGCGGATTGGTCGTGGATAAAACCTTTGATATGTCGTTTGTGTACTGCCGGAACAGGCAGAACCATCCTTCCGTTGCGTATGGTGATATCCGCATTGTCATCCACCACCCCTTCTTGTTTGGAAAGGAGGAGAATTTTTTTGATATTTTTGGATATTTCGTTTTCCAAGGCATGCATTTGCCGGCGTATGGATAGCAGGGTATCGGACGCATGGTCGCGAATATTGCCTTTCTCGTCTATGATATTGTTTATTTGTTGTATCAAACCGGGGTCAAAAGCCAATTGCCGGCTTAAATCGGTGAGGTGAGGATATTTTCCGTTGTCGCTACGCGAAAAAAAATAGTTGCAGGCAGCGGCAATATTGTTGAGATTGGTGCGGAGCTCGCACAACTCTTCTTCTTCCAAAAACGACCCCTCTGCCGCTAATGCCGTACATGACATTCTTAAATCGTAATAATCGTGAGCGGGGAAGGGTGCATCGAAAAGGAGTATTTGTCTGAATTCTTCCGCCTGCTCATGCCATAGTTTTATTAATTCTTCCTTATCGGTAAAACGCAATTTGTCCACCATGCTCTCTCCCAAAGAAGATATACATTCTTGCTTGAGCAGTGAACGTATTTGCTCAAACGTTATCTTTTGTTCAAAATTGCGAGGATATATCATTCTTTATCGTCAGTTACCACATCAAAAGTTTCTTCTATGGTCCAATTGGCTTTTGCCTCAATCCATCCGGGGTAATAAATAACTTCTTCGGGTTGTATGCGTTCCACGTATTTTCCGCTGTCCCATTTGCCGTTGCCGTTTTCGTCTATGATGACGCGGGCCGTATATTTGCCCGGCAGCAAATGGAGGTAGGATATCTTTTCGTTGTAGGTGATGGTATCACTTTGTATCACTTGATATTTCTCATTCAATAGTTCCACTATGTAAGGTTTGGAGGCGTAGAAATTGTAATACAAGTTCAAGTCGCCGAATTCTTTGGCCGCAGCTGTGTTGACAGCAATGCAGATGCTGTCGTTGTCCCAGCCGTAGGCGGTGTGAAATACCGAATCGGGGCAGAGCAGGGTATAAGTGGTTTTTTCTTGTTCAAAGTCAAAATCAATTTCCAAATATCTATGCAGGCTGTCAATAAAATGACAGGCAATTTCAATGGTGTCTTTGACGGTGTCTTTTGGAACCACCATTTTCATTTGTTGTTCTTGCCAGGATAGTACGGGATATCCGAATTTGAGTATAAGATGATGAAAAAGCGTTCCTTGTTGGTGAATACCTACCGATACATACTTTTTATCGTTGCCGCCTTTTTTGGCAAGGCGTGATGCAGCGGGTTTTTGTGCAGGGTTGAGCTCTATGGTGTCGGTGGGCATTCCGTTTATTTCTATTTGAAATTCAAATGTCTCACTGATAGTGTCTTCAAAAAACAGGTGGATGGTATCTTGTGTGGGCACCGTTTCCGTTTGAAAGCGCAGCATAGTGTCAAGGCTGCTGATTTGACGCAAGTTAAAATCCTCCGCTTGATTGCGGAAAATAAGCTGGAAATGATAAAGATTGAGCAATTCTTTTTTGATGAATTTCACCGCTGTATCGGCTTGCGTAAACATCAATAGGTGGCAACTGTCAAGTACGATAGTTTCGACTGTTAGTGAATTGCTGTCAAGTGCGGTGCTGTCAAGCGTTAAGCTATCGGTAAGGATGGTGTCTTTTAAAAGGGTGTCGTTAGTCGGTTTTGCCGGCATGAGATAGGGTATTACTGCTTGTGTTTGAAATGCCGTTTGTTCGTCAGACTGGTCGTATTTCAAATTCTGATTTTTGTCTGTCAGGGCGCTGATATAATAGGGTCGGTCGGCTATGTTAACGAACATAAACTGCCCTTTTGCATTGGTCTTGCATATATATTTAGGAATGAGTGTGCACAATGCGGAGTCTTGGTCTTCGGTGTGCAGTATGACGTAAGCCCCTTTCACGGGCTGCAGGGTGAAGGCATCTTTGACGGTACCGCATAAGCACATGGAGTCAATGTAATCACCGGTTGAGAATACTATATTTTTGTCGGGTAAGAGGTTACCTTCGGTATAATCTTTTATGGCTTGGTTGCACAATATGATATAGGTGGTGTTGGAATCCAAATGACATTCTTTAAGGTCTATTATCAGCGTTTTTCCTTTGAGGGTGTATTGCGGATTTTCTTCCAATGGCGGGGATATCATAAAATTGGATTCGGGATTAACCAATTCAACAAATTCGTCAAAGGTGATTTTTATCTCTTTATCGTGAAAACGGGTACTATAATTCTCAGGATGTTGGCTGAGTATTTGTGGCGGGGCGGTATCTTTGCTACCACCGGTGATGGTGCCGATGTGGGCGCAACGACAAAGTATTGCACTTAAAACAACAGCGATAATGCCATAGCAGAGGGTTCGTACACGCATAGAAAAGCAGGTTAGGATTTATTGGCTCTTTTGCGTTCTATTTCGTTAAGGATAATTTTACGTAAGCGTAGCGATTTCGGTGTTATTTCCAAATATTCGTCTTCGCCTATGTATTCCATATATTCTTCCAATGATAATTTGACGGCAGGAGCCAACACCATTTTCTCATCGGAGCCTGCGGCACGCATGTTGCTTAGTTTTTTTGATTTGGTAACATTTATCACCAAATCGTCTTGTCGGATATGTATGCCTACTACTTGACCGGCATATACTTGATCCATAGGTTCTACAAAGAAACTTCCTCTGTCTTGCAGCTTGTCTAAAGCGTACGCATATACCGTTCCCGTTTCCATTGCCACCAGCGAGCCTGCATGTCGCAGGCTGATATCACCTTTCCATGGTTCGTAACCGATAAGTCTATGGCTCATCACGGCTTCCCCTTCGGTGGCGGTGAGCATGAGATTACGCAAGCCTATGATACCTCTGGAGGGTATGTGAAAATTGAGACATATTCTGTCCCCCTTGGTATCTATAGAGCTTATCTCTCCTTTGCGACGGGTGGCTAAGTCTATCACCTTGCTGGAAAAATTTTCCGGTACCAAAACGGTAAGCTCTTCTATGGGTTCACATTTTTTGCCGTCAATTTCTTTGATGATAACTTTGGGTTGCCCCACTTGCAATTCATATCCTTCTCTACGCATGGTTTCTATGAGGATAGAAAGGTGCAAAATTCCGCGGCCGTATACTATGTGCACATCCGGAGAAGCAGTCTCTTCCACCCGCAAGGCCAGATTTTTTTCCAATTCCAACATCAACCTGTCTTTCAGATGTCGGGAGGTGACATATTTGCCTTCTTTGCCATAAAACGGTGAATTGTTGATGGTGAAGAGCATGCTCATGGTGGGTTCATCCACCTTGATAGGAGGCAATCCTTCCGGTGATTCATAATCTGCCACGGTGTCGCCTATCTCAAAGTCTTCTATACCGAAAATGGCACATATTTCCCCTTGTTCTACAGGGTATTTTATTTTTTCTTTACCCAAACCTTCAAATACATACAACTCTTTGATTTTCGATTTGGTAATGCTGCCGTCACGTTTTACTAACGATACATTTTGTCCTGCTTGTAAGGTGCCTCTGGTGAGTTTGCCTACCGCAATACGACCCACATAGGAGGAATAATCCAATGAAGATATCATCATTTGGGTGTTACCTTCTTGGTGGTTGGGTTCGGGTATGTGTTCTATTATCTGGTCAAGCAGATAGCTTACGTCGTCAGTAGGATGTTGCCAATCGGGACCCATCCAGCCTATTTTGGAAGAACCGTATATGGTGGGAAAGTCTAATTGGTCTTCGCTTGCTCCCAAGCTGAACATCAAATCAAACACGTCTTCTTGTGTTTTTTCGGGATTGCAGTTGGGCTTGTCAACCTTGTTTATCACCACTAAGGGCTTTAAATGCAAGTCAATGGCTTTTTGCAATACAAAACGTGTTTGCGGCATGGGACCTTCAAAAGCATCCACTATCAGCAATACACCATCGGCCATGTTGAGAACACGTTCTACCTCACCACCGAAATCACTGTGCCCCGGAGTGTCTATAATATTAATTTTATAACCTTTGTATCTTACCGACACATTTTTGGATAAAATGGTAATACCTCTTTCCCGCTCAAGGTCATTGTTGTCTAATATCAGCTCTTGGACACCCTGATTGTCTCTAAATAGTTTGGATTGATATAAAATACGGTCTACCAATGTGGTTTTGCCGTGGTCAACATGCGCAATAATGGCTACATTTCTTATTTTCTGCATAGTGTACTATTTTCAGTAAATACAAACTACAAAGATAACATTTTTTTTTGACATGTACATAAGTATATAAATATATAGAATTTGAGCGGATTGGTATATAAGAATCAGGTTGAAAAGCAAAAAAATGCCGTGTTCTTCCTTTTTTAATGTGGTTTTATATTCTGTAAAAGTGCATGATGATATCATTTGCGTTGAGTCAAAGTGCAAGCATGGGAAAAAGTTTCAATCATAGTAAAAAATCCGGTGTTTGATTTTTCAAAGTAATTTTGCTATTTTTCCCTATATTACCAATACCTTAGAGAATATAAAAATCCCTATACCTTCAACCCTCGCAGGCTTTGTTGCTTGCGATAACAATGTAAGAAAGGGTACGGATAGCAAAAATTATTTGCGTTTATGCTTTGCTTTGTGTTTGATAGGGGTATAGGGCGTGTATCTGAATTCCACGGGAAATGCCATTTTTGCCCTGACAGGTTGGTTGTTCGCATCGTATGCCGGCTCCCAGCGAGGCATATTGCTCAACAAACGTATTACCTCATTGTTCATCTCTTCGGTGCCGGAACGCAATATTTTAATATTAGTGGTAGAACCGTCTTTTTCTATAATAAATTCCGCTATTACCAAACCACGGCTGCTATCTTGTGGCAGACGGATATTGTTGTAAAGATAATTCAGCAGTTCATCATAGCCTCCGTAATATTGCGGTAGCGTAGCCGGATGTTTGCATACGGTATCGGTGACGGAAGTGTTGGTTTGAGCCTTGCTTTCCCCGTAGGCAAGCAAGAACAACGACATCATTATTATATAAATATATCTTGAATGCATAACATATTTTTATCTAATTGGCAAAGGTATCATTTTTATTTGAAATATTACAAAGAGAAAAAATATAAATTCAGAGAAAATGCTTACTCGCATTTTGCCCATCGGGAATAAAAAAACCGTTGTGCCTTAGGAATGTTACATGATTTTGATTGCGTAACGGTGAATGGATTTGAACAGACGAAACAGCATATATCTCCTATTTCACACGGCATCTTTTTTTTCCGCCTTTTTAATGTCACTGCTTGACAAATTTTTCTAAAAATGTTTTTTTATTACGTGTTTAAGGCGTGCAATAATAATATAAAATGCTATCTTTGCACAAACAAAAAAAAATCAAGGTGAAAATAGCGATAGTAGGAGCGGGTGCAGCGGGGTTGTTTTTAGCTGCTTTGTTGAGCAAGCATCCGCAGTTGCAAATATATGTGTTGGAGAAAAGCACCAAAACAGGCACCAAACTCAAAGCTTCGGGAGGCGGTAAAGCCAACCTGCTCAATGCTCATATCAGTGGAGACTGCTATAACAATGCTGCTTTTGTCAATAAATTGTTGCAGCAGGTAGACGGTAATAAAGTGTTGCAGGCATTCCATGATATGGGCCTTGCTACCGTTACGGATGAAGAAGGACGGATATATCCCGCTTCTTTATATGCTCCTGCAGTGGTGGAGGTGCTATATGCCAACATGAAGAACAATGTGCACATACTTACCGAAACCGAAGTAAAAACATTGGAATACCGATCTTCCGGATGGCATGTCGGCGGAGTGGATATGTTTTTTGACCGACTTGTGCTTGCCACCGGTACCCCTGCCGGCATGATACGCAAAAATAGAGCGGGGTATAACGACTATCTATCTTGTTTGGATATCAAAATTAATGCCTATAAGCCTTCTTTGACAGGTTTTAAAATCAAACATTATCCTGCCATGCTGCATGGCTGTCGCACAAGAGCGGTGGTGAAACTATGGCAGGGCAAAACATTACTATTTGAAGAAAGAGGAGAACTTACATTCAAAGAAGACGGGGTGTCGGGCATAGTTATCCTCAATGCTTCTGCCATTTACAACAGGTTGAAGAATAAAAATGGTTGTTATCTTATGGTTAATTTCTTGTATTACGACGAACGTTTTGATATACAACAATATCTGCAACAGCATGCTTCTTTGTGCGGAGTGGTGCATCCGAAAATAAATGAGCTATATTGCAAACAACATATTGATGTACAGAATTATCGCATGGACATAGAGGAACCATACGATTATGAATTTGCCCAAGTATGCACGGGCGGTATTGATACAGAAGAACTTACCGCTGATTTTGAATTGAAAGCATACCCTCATTTATATGCCATAGGCGAAATGTTGGATATAGACGGCGTTTGTGGAGGATATAATCTGTTTTTTGCCTTTGCAAGTGCTTACACGGTGGCACAAAATATAGTATATGGAGATAAAAATAGCGAACATTAGAATACCTGTAGACAAGAAGGCGGATTTAAAGCAGTGGGTGATAAAACGCTATCATCTACAAGCCGGGCATGTGGAGCAGTTCAGAATAATACGCTCTTCGGTGGATGCCCGAAATAAAAAGAAGATAGTATATGACTATCAGGTATATGTCCGCTTGAGCAAACCATATCCCCATCTGTTGAAGCAAGCTGATGTTTTTCCTTATCAGCCGCAGGTTATGCCTGAATACATGCCGTGGAAACACTCTCATGCTCCTGTGGTGGTGGGCTTTGGTCCTGCCGGCATGTTCGCCGCCCTGTATCTGGCACGCTGCAAGGCTCGTCCTATAGTGATAGAGCGTGGCAGCACCATAGAGCATCGCATACAAGAGGTGGAGGCCTTTCTGCAAAAAAAAATATTGAACATCCGTTCCAATGTGCAGTTCGGAGAGGGCGGTGCCGGTGCTTTTTCCGATGGAAAGCTAACCACCAACCTGCATTCTCCTTATAATGATTTTATCTTACAAGAATTTTTTGCCCATGGTGCTGATGAAGATATCACCTATTCCGCCACTCCGCATATCGGCACAGATCGCCTTGCCGAAGTGGTGCGTAACATACGACAGGAAATAATGGATTTGGGAGGTGAATTTCATTTTAACACCCTTTTTGAAGATATGCAAGTTCAGTCTGACGGGAGCATAGCGGTGCGTTGTTCCGACAACAAAACCTTTACCACACAGCATCTGCTTTTGTGTTTGGGACATTCCGCAAGAGATACCATCAGCATGCTCTATGCTAAGGGCTTGCCCATGCAAGCCAAGGCATACTCCATGGGAGTGCGTATAGAACACAAGCAGCAATATATTAATAAAATGCAGTACGGAAACTTCGCGTCCTATCTGCCCAATGCCGCCTACAAGGCAGCCGTACACCTTGCCGACCGTAGCGTATATACCTTTTGTATGTGCCCCGGAGGTGTGGTGATGGCTTCCGCCAGTGAAAAAGACACTATAGTCACCAATGGCATGAGCCGTAAAGCCCGTGATGAAGAAAATGCCAACGCAGCCCTTTTGGTGAATGTGCTTCCCGAAGATTATTACCATGACAGTCCTTTAGACGGAATGGACTTTCAAGCCCGATATGAGCGTGCCGCCTATGCCGTGGGGGGCGATTATAGGGCTCCTGCCAATTTGGTAGGAGAATTCCTCCAAAACAAGGTAGCCGTCAGTGCCCGCAGTGTGCAACCGTCCTATCCTCACGGGGTGGTGTTTTGTGATTTGGAATCCTGCCTGCCGACTTTTGTGGTGAGGGCGTTGAGAGAGGCTTTGCCCTTGTTGAATAAAAGGATGCCCGGTTTCGCCCATCCCGATGCCGTGCTCACCGGTGTGGAAACACGCTCGTCTTCTCCGGTAAGAATACTGAGAAACGAGCATAGAGAAAGCACTATATCAGGCGTGTATCCTATAGGTGAAGGAGCCGGCTACGCCGGCGGTATTATGAGTGCCGCCTTGGACGGCTTGACAACAGCCATGGGTATTGCCGGTGAAAGGTGATATTATGTGAAGATAACAACTGCAATAAACTATCTGTGATGAATTAAAATAAAATAAGTTGATTATTAATTCTTTGCTAGTGCCAGCAGCAACAAGAGCTATCACGGCCCGTTATTCTTAAGGATGAATACCGGCATGGTGATGGTATTCCCGAGAAAGCGGGTATGCAATATTATTTTTTCGTAAGTTGTGAGTCACAATATTTGCCTACTTGTGAAAAAAAATGTTAATAAAAAAAATTAACGTCAATTAACATATTGAATATATATATGTTATATGTACTTTATAGTGTTGAAAAAACATGATGAGAAAAATAGGTATAAAACGTGTATCATTAGATATTAATGAGTATTTTTGCGTTTATAATTAAAATAAGTGGAGTATGCCGAAAAGCCCGCAAGTGAGTAGGTATAATAAAATACGTATAGTATGAAAAAAATTTTGATGCTTTTTTGTAGCACATTCTTATTGTTGCAATTAGCAAATGCCCAAGCCATAGTAGTGGGCAGTGAAAATTTTGATGGAAGCACTATATCGTTCAACGTAACATCGGCTGTGGGTGCCACATGGGCAGCGGATACAGCCTATTACGTGTCATCACCTAAAGCCTATTTGGGTAATGTTCCTACATCGTTAGGTGATTCCATCATTTTGACTACACCTATTTACGACTTTTCGTCTTATGAATTTGTTCATTTGACGTTCAGTCAAATATGTAAAGTGTCTGCATGCGATATTGCCCGAGTGGAGTATCGTTTGGATGCATTAGGTAATCAAGGAGCGTGGATACCTATTCCGGTGAGTTCTTATCAAGGAACAGGTGTTTATTCCACTAACGGCTTTAACGCCTATAGTTATTCTGATTGGCAAGGTCAAGATAGTTTGGTTGTGCCGACAGCAGCTTGGTGGAAACAAGAATCCTTTGATTTAACCAATCAAGTCGGATTTGACCGTGCTCAATTCCGGTTTATCTTAAAAAGAGGTCATGTAGTAGGTACACAATTTTCCTACGGGTGGTTGCTGGATGATGTAATCATATCTGCATCTTCCTACGAAATCAAGCCTCCTACCGTTGAATTTGTATCTCCTTTTTATAGAGATACAGTTTACACCACCGGTCCGTATGATATCACTGCAAAAGTAAAAAGTAATACTAATGCACGCATCAACGTTCCGGTATTGCATTTTACGCATACTTTCAACAATGTTTCCGTTAACGATTCATTGGTAATGCAAAACATCAGCGGCGATACCTTGTGGAGAGCAACTATTCCGCAATATGTATATGGCACCGATGTGGTATATAGCATCACAGGAAGCGATACTGTAGGCAACAGTCTCACCATTAAATCGGGCTATTATATCAAACACCCCACCGCGGGAGGTTTCAGCGGTTATGTTTATTGTGGCGATACCACTACCACATTGACAGAATCGGTGGCTCCGTTTAACACCAATTACGATTACGGATGGTCGCGTACGCTATATTTGGGTTCAGAAATTTCGCCCATAGGCGGTACCATTACCGATATAGCATTCAAAATACAAAATTATACCAGACCGACCGTTTTACAAAACCAAACATGTTATTTCCAATTGGTTAACGATATTTCCATTACCGATGCCAATTACTGGGATCCTGTGAAAGAAGGTGCCACTTTGGTATGGTCGGGCTCTATACCTGTACAAACGGGTTATAATTGGATGAATATCAAACTAACCACTCCGTTTGTAATTCCCGCAGGTTACAATTTATTAGTATATTGGGAAAACAATGACGGTGTGTATAGTGGAATGGCTTATTTCTTCTGTACCACAGTAGCCAATAGTTCTGTTTCCACTTATCAAGACGGTTCATTCCCCAACAGTTCAGGTCGTATTAATTCCAACCGTCCTGTAATGCGAGTGTCCATGATGGGTGGCGCTACCGACAGCAATTCTGTAGCATTGCATAAACTCACCACCCCCACACAATTAGATATCCATTCCGGAGTGTCCAATCCTGTGACGGTAGTGATAAAAAATAAGGGTTTAAAGAATTTAACTTCCGCTAAAATAGGTTGGAGCATCAACGGCGTATCGCAAGGTGATACTCTTTGGACAGGCAATTTGCCTGAAGATTTCAATGATACCATAGTAGTGGGCAGTTATATTCCTACCGCTAACGGATACGATTCTATTTTGGTATGGGTGAATACGCCTAATGGAGTATATGATTCCACCACTTACGATGATACCGTATCCACCATCTTGTTCGGCTGTGCCGGCCCGATGGCAGGTGTGTATAATGTAGGCCCTGGTACATCTTATCCCACTCTTGCCGATGCTTTGTATTTGTTGCAAACATGCGGAGCTTCTGCAGACGTAACTTTTGCATTAACATCGGGTACTTATACCGGAACATGGGATTTCTCCAATTTCGGCAGTACCATGGGTAATTACCGGCTCACGGTTACATCGG
Organism: Bacteroidales bacterium UBA1205; assembly: GCA_002309615.1. GTDB lineage: Bacteria > Bacteroidota > Bacteroidia > Bacteroidales > WCHB1-69 > UBA1205. The sequence continues at coordinate 3,943 of DBXT01000061.1, read as the reverse complement.
CCGCTAACGATGCCGACAGTGTGATATTAAAACCGGCTTCGGCTCAATCGGGAGTGGTATTAAACAATACTAAAAATCTTACCATTAGCTATATTACCATAGATGCAAAAACCAATAGCGCATATCATGGCGTATATTTTACCGGATCATGCGAAAATGTGAATATCAGCTATAATAAAATTCTTAGTTTACCCACCACCACTTCTTCTTCCTATTATGGTATAAGAAAAGCAAGTGGAACCGGTGTGCTTACCAATTGTCGTATTAATAACAATGAGGTTGACGGAGGTTATTATAATGTTTATCTCTATGGTGCAAGTCAAACCCAACGAAATACCGTTACCATAGACAGTAATATATTGACCAATGCATATTATTATTCATTATATACTTATTATAATAATTATAAAGTGCATGCCAACACCATTACTTCCCGTTCTGCTAATGCAAGCACCTCTTGGTATGGTATTTATAGTTACTATAATTTGGGTGAAATCACCAATAACAGAGTTCGTGCATTAAAATCATATACTACTCTCTATTGTGCGTATATATCCTATACGGGAGATACGCTTAATCACGCTTTGTTTGCTAATAATGAAATATATGCCAATACTTCAAGCTCCTATTATGGTGTTTATTTCAATGCCAGTCATGTGGATGTAATTAACAATTCTGTCTATGCAACAGGTAGTTCGGCGAGAGCTTTATATTTCAGCATGACTACCAATAACTATTATAATGTAAGAAATAATATCTGTCATACAGTAGGTACTTCTTCTTATCCTATTTATTTCAGCAGCACCACCTATTTGAATGCACCATATACCTATGTGGATTATAATGATTATTACAGCACAGGTACCAACATCGCCTATGTAGGTGGAGCTAAAACAACTCTGGCAGCTATATCTGCAGTGCTTACCACCGATGTTCATTCTGTAAAAATAGCACCTCAATATACCGATGTAACCACCAGTGCTGCATTGAATAGTTTTGCCGGTTTGGATTGCCCTATTTACGGCACCATCGTTTATGATATTGACGGCAAACAACGTTTGTTTAGCACCAATATGGGTGCATACGGAAAGAACCCGAGCAGTATAGATGCCGCTTTGGTAGAATTTATGGGATGGTCTGCCGATTCAATAGCAGGAAACACTCCTACAGTATCTGTAGTAGTGGGTAATGCCGGTATAAATCCTATCACTTCTTTGAATATAGGTTGGAAATTCAACGGAGTAGCCCAATCAAATGTTTCCTGGTCAGGAAGTTTGTTATCAGGTGATACCATTCATGTAACATTGGGTAACATTACTTACACCAGTGGTTATAATACATTGGAAGCCTATGTACATCAGGTGAATACCGGAAGAGACTCCTGCAACACCAATGATACTCTTAAAGTGAATGATTATATATGTTCAGGTCCTATATCAGGTGTAGTTACTGTTGGTCGTGGCGGTACATTCGCAAGTATCAACGAAGCATTAAGCACTATTGACTTATGCGGTGCCAATGGTACGGTAACCATATCCATTCAACCGGGTACCTATGTAGAAACCTTGGAATTGACAACTCCAATAAAAGGTATGACTTCACAAGATACCTTGATATTTGAATCTTCCACTGGAAACTATGCCAATGTGGTAATTCAAACCGACGGTGATGCAAAAACCGATAAAGGTGTGGTTGAATTAGGTATAGATAATGTAGCATTCCGTAATATTACATTATACTCAGGAACAGTATCCGGAAGTGCTTACACTTATGCAAAATGTGTAAATGTAAAGAATAATTGTAATAATATAGAATTTACCGGATGCCGTTTGTACAATATTTATAGTTTCAGTTCGGTAGTAACAGCTCCAACACAGTTCACCTGTTTCTACAATAGCGGATTTACTATGAATAATTTACGAATGGTGAACAATATTATAATGGGTTCCGCTTGCGGATTCTATTTCTTAGGAAACGGAAGTTCCAATGTGCGTTTTGACAGCAATATGGTATTGTATTGCGATATGTACAATGTATATGTTACCAATACAAGTTTCAGCAGTTTCAAAGGTAATATAGCAGAACAAAGAGATGCTTCATTTTTAGTTCCTATTGCGTTTATCCCTTATTATTTTGATAATGTAAACGGTGATATAATCAACAATAGAGCTTATGCCGTACATGGCAAGGAAGGTATTCACTTGAGTTCTTTCAATGCTAATGGTAGCGGTAAAGTGATTAACAATGAAATCAAAATCACCGGAGGTCAAGGTATCAGCATTGGTGACAATGTACATGCTGAAGTGGTACACAATTCTATCTATATAGATGGTGATACCCTTTCGTTCGGTATATTCATGTCAGCCTCTACTACCAATTCAACCATAGAACGTAATAATATTATTACCAAAACAAGTACACAAGATTATCCTATTTATATAGCTAACACAAGTGCAGTAAACGGTCTTACAATAGATTATAACAACTATTATAGCAAAACCGGTGCTTATGTAGGTTATGTAGGCGGTGCAAAATCTTCTATGTCAGCATTCCAAGCAGCAACAGGACAAGATGCTCATTCTGTTATTGCAATGCCGATGTTCTTGAATGAAAGCAATAGTCTGGAATTGATGGATAGTTTAGGTATTTCTTGTCCTACTTTGGCAAGCGTACCTTATGATATTAAAGGTAACTCCCGTGGTACTTCCACTTGTATGGGTGCTTATCATGTAATGCAATTGGCAATAGATTTGACCTTGGCAGAAATCACCTCTCCTCAAGAAGTGGTTACCGCCGGTGACTCTGTAGATGTAAAAGTTAAACTTTACAATTCAGGTTCTTCTGCTTTGTCAAGTGCTATCATCAGTTGGGAACTTGACGGGGTACAACAAACTCCTTATCAATGGACAGGTTCGTTGAGCCCGAGAGCAACCTCTAACGAAATCACCATCGGCTCATATATAGCTCAAAGCGGTGAAGCTGTTATTAAAGTATATGTATCTAATCCTAACAACACCATAGACCAAAATCCTGAAAACGATACTTTGTCAAAAGACGTTTACGGATGTGCTCCTATGATGAAAGGAACTTATGTGGTAAGTGCATTGGATGATAAAGATTTTATCAGTTTGGCAAGTGCTATTAAAGCAATGCAAATTTGCGGCATCGATTCCGCTGTTCGTATCGAGATTGCCAGCGACGCTGAAGACCAATTCTCCTTTACTGCACCGGTTCCGGGAGCAAGTGCTACCAACACTATCACCATTACCAACCAAGGTAATGCCAAAGATGTAATATATGTTGAGGCATATATAGGTGATATCAAGCATGTAACATTCAACAATATGGGATTTGATGCTACAGGCAACTATCGTTTGATAGACGTGATTGCTCCTTGCGAGGATATAGAATTCAGCGATTGCTTTATGGTAGCTGATAC
>DBXT01000061.1:0-497 GCA_002309615.1 Bacteroidales bacterium UBA1205 | reverse complement strand
GTTCAAAACGGTAATGGTCCGGTTAAAAACTTCAGAGTATTGCGTAACACCATTATGGGTGGTACCTATAGTTTGTATTTCTATGGTTCGGCTACCGATAGCTGTGAAGTAATAATTAAAGATAACACCATGAGTGATTTCTATACTTATGGTATTTACAATTATTACACTAAATCGGATATTATCAATAACACTATCATCAAAAATACTTATAAACTAACCAATACAAGTATTTATCCTATATATGGTTATTATTCTAATGTAAACATAGAAAATAACTATATAGAAATTAATACCAAAGAACTTTCTTACAACTATGGTATTTACACTTATTACACCACACTTAGAGCTAACCATAACAAATCGGTTTGCAATGTTAGGGATTTGAATTACTATTATGGAATCTATTCCTACTATGCTCCGTATTCTTATATTAATGGTAACAAGCTTTATATGAACGATACCGCAACTTATGCTTATGGTATTTATCATTACTA
>DBXT01000065.1:390-2624 GCA_002309615.1 Bacteroidales bacterium UBA1205 | reverse complement strand
CTCTCAAAGCGGTAGCCGGTGGCAGGAACGGCCCATATTTCTATGACAGTTCCTTCTTTATAAACACCGCCGCCACTAACCCTGCCGTGACTTTCATCGTCCGGTATTGCCGTAATCGAAAACTCTTTCTGGCAGGAGTTTAACAGCAAAACTCCTAATACGATTGTCAAAATTGACAAGATTTTTTTGTAAAATATTTTGGTCATTGTTGATATTTTTTATTGTTTATAAGACAAATCCGGCTTTTAATTTTATATTGATGTAACAGATAGCGTCCGTTTTTTTCCCCCGTTTCCGCTATTTTTTATTTGCAACTCCTTTACTGTGCGTTCAACCACTTCTTGAATCTGATAACTTGCAACACCAATCGGTCGGTCAACACCGCGAAACGACCACTCAACAATTGTTTTGTCGGAAGCCTTGCATATAATCAAACCGATGGTAGGGTTGTCGTCATCGGCCTTGAGCAATTCGTCAGCAGCCGAAACATAGAAATTTATCTTGCCGGCAAACTCGGGGATAAACTCCACCGCTTTGAGTTCAATGACAACATAGGATTTTAGTTTTGTATGATAGAATATCAAATCGGGAAAATATGACTTTCCGTCGGGCATTTGCAACTCCGTCTGCCTGCCTACAAATGCAAAACCTTTTCCCAGTTCCAGAAGGAATTTGGTTATATTTGAAATGAGAGCTGCTTCAAGTTCTTTTTCGTCGTAGCCGGATTTCATAGCAAGAAATTCAAAATTGTACGGATCTTTCAAAATCTCTTGTGCAAGTTTTCCCTGCGATATTGGAAGCGTATTGCTAAAATTGGTCATTGCCGCACCTTGTGTCATAAATAGATTATTGTTTATCCTGCTCTCAAGCATACTACGGCTCCAATTATCCTCAATGGTCTTGTTTATATAGAAAAGTGCCTCATTGAGATTCTTTGTTTTTGTAATGATCAGGATGTGATGTCCCCAAGGAATTTTACCAAATAATTCGGGCATATTCAATCGGGTAGCAATTTGCTGATTTTTTTCACTTTCAATTTTACAGCTATCTTGATGACTAATTAGGTTTTCAAATTGGTCAACAAGCTGTTGACCAATTACAACTCGTTGATAATAAAAATCATACCATAATTTCATGTATTTTACATTCGTCTCTGAAAAGCCTTTTTCCTGAGGAAATGCCTCTCGCATATCCAAAGCAAACTGCCTTACTATTCCTTTGCCCCATTTATCTTCGGGGTGCATAGACACAAGGTCGCGACCAATTTCCCAATAAAACTCAAGCATAGCGGTATTTACCTGCAAAACGGCTTTGGTCTGTGCCTTTTGAAAGCGTTGTTTTACTGAGCCGATCCATTCTACATAATCAGCATTCACCACGACATTTTTTCTATAAACAAATTCAGGTTTTTCCATAGCTTACATATAACAGGGTTCTAACTCGTACAATGTAGTGCTTATCATTGTCTGCAAGGTTTCATGTTTTTTATTTCGCCTATTATCATAGATTACCTATTGTGGGTAAAATCACATTTTTTCCGGCACTGCTATTCCCAACAGACTCATAGCGTGTGCAATATAACGGGCTACCACTCGGGACAATTGTATTCTGAACAATTTCAACAAGCTGTTTTCCTCTCTTAATATCGGAGTGGCTTGATAGAATTGATTGTAGAGTTTTACTAAATTGTAGGCATAGTTGGCTATCAAGGCAGGACTATATTCTATGCCGGCTTGTTCCAAGGTGCCTGCATAATCGTACAAAGCCCGCAGAATTTGTTTTTCACCGTCAGGAATGTCTATTTCCGGCACAGAAGCCTGCACTTGTATATCGGAAGCCTCTGCTTTGCGCAGCAAAGAGGAAATACGGGCATGCGTATATTGTATAAAAGGGGCGGTGTTGCCGTTCATGTCTATCGATTCTTCGGGATTGAACATCATGTTCTTTTTAGGGTCCACTTTCAGAATAAAATATTTCAAGGCTCCCAAACCTACCATATTGGACAATGCTGCTACTTCCGCATCGGAGAAGTCATCGGTTTTGCCCAATTGTCGGGTGTTTTCTTCGGCGATATCCACCATGCTCTGCATCAAATCGTCAGCATCCACCACGGTACCTTCTCTGGATTTCATTTTTCCGCTGGGCAGTTCCACCATACCATACGAGAGATGATAAATGCTCTTGCCCCAGTCTAAATGCAACTTTTTGTCCAACACCAATTTAAGCACATCAAA
>DBXT01000065.1:0-248 GCA_002309615.1 Bacteroidales bacterium UBA1205 | reverse complement strand
GCACCATCTTCACGATGATAGAAAGTACCTAATTGCAAGCCTTTTTCCACCATTTTTTTACCCAACAGATAGGTGTCGGATTCATAGTATATTTTGTCGAATGCTATTCCCAAACGTTGGTAGGTGGCCTCAAAGCCTTCGTACACCCAAGCATTCATCTGCTTCCACAAGGAGCGTACTTCAGGGTCGCCGTTTTCCCATTTACGAAGCATTTCCTGTGCCTCTTGCAATATAGGAGCCTGCTTTTC
>DBXT01000018.1 GCA_002309615.1 Bacteroidales bacterium UBA1205 | reverse complement strand
CCGATATCAAATGTTTTTGTAACTATCATTGTTGTTCTGTTTTTCTGGTTAATATTGAACGCTATGCGTTTACATATGAATGATATATATACAAAAAAAGGCAAATAATTTGCCCTTTTTCGCGTATATGAAAACAAATTATTTTCTCAAACCGAGTTTTTTAACCACAGCTCTGTATCTTTCGATATCGGTGCTTTTTAAATAGTTCAAAAGTTTTTTTCTTTTACCTACCAAGCGTACTAAAGAACGATTGGTGTTAAGGTCGGTATGATTCTCTTTCACATGTTGGGTCAAATGTTTGATACGGAATGTGAATAATGCTATTTGACCTTCAATAGAACCAGTGTCAAATTCTGATTTTCCAAATTCTTTAAAAATGTCTTTCTTTACTTCAGGTGTTAAATACATAACTGATTTACTTTAATTTTTATCTTTTTCTTATCTCTCTAATTCAAACTGCAAAGGTAGTATTTTTTATTATATAAAGCCCTGTTTTTTGCATTTTTTTCTTTTTCTGCTTTGAAAAAAGCGTTTTATTTGTTTTAAAATGTTAATATTCAAATCGTAAGTGTTTGATGGTGATATTGTCCTCCATCAATTTTTCTAATGATCTTATGCCTATTTCCAGATGCAGTCGTAGGAATTCTTGATTGACTTTTTGGTCACTTTCTTCTGTTTTAACGCCTTCGGCGACCATAGGTTTATCGCTGATGAGCAGTACGGCGCCTGTGGGAATGCGATTGTAGAAGCCCACGCTGAAAAGGGTGGCTGTTTCCATATCTATACCCAATACGCGTATTTTTCGGAGATATTCTTTGAAATTTTCGTCATGTTCCCACACTCGGCGGTTGGTGGTGTATATGGTGCCTGTCCAATAGTCTTTTCCGAAGTCGCGTATGGTGCTGGAAGTGGTTTTTTGCAGGCTGAAAGCCGGCAGTGCAGGCACTTCGGGAGGAAGATAGTCGTTGGAAGTACCTTCACCGCGAACAGCGGCAATAGGAATGATAAAATCACCGACATGCACTATTTTTTTTAATCCGCCGCATTTGCCTAAAAACAGCACTGCTTTAGGTTTGATAGCTGTTAGCAAATCCATGATGGTGGCAGCCATGGGGCTGCCCATGGAGAAGTCTATGATGGTGATATTGTTGGCAGTGGCATTGATCATGGTGCGGTTGTCACCGACTATATCCACTTGGTATCGTTCGGCAAAAAGTTCTACATAGGAACGAAAATTGGTGAGTAATATATATTCCCCGAATTGATCAATAGGCAAGCCTGTATAGCGGGTGAGCCAGTTGTTTACTATTTCTTCTTTTGTTTTCATAACTTTTTTGTCTTATCGTTTGGCTTTGGCAATAGCAGCGTCACCTTGTGCTTTGGCATCGGCAATGAGTTTGTCTGTTTTGGCTTTAGTGGCGGCAGTCTGCTTTTCGGCAGTTTTTTTAGCTTCGGCTATCAATAAATCTGCTGCTTTTTGTTTGGCCAATTTTTCTATAGGGTTGGTAGCGGCTGCCACCATTTTGTCCGCTTCGGCTTGAGCCTTGGCTATCAATGAATCATTGGCGGCTTTTTGCAATTGAATCAGTTCGTCCGCTTTCTTTTGTGCATTGCTTAAAAGCAAATCTGCTTGTTTTTGCGCTTCTTCCAATGCGGTGTTTACCTTTTCTTTGGCTGTATTCACCACTTTTTCTTTGCTTTCTTCCACCTTTTGGGTAATGGTTTCTTTTATTATATCTCGAGCTTTGTCCAATCCGATATTAACGGTAGGAGATTTAATGGTGCCGCCTATTTTTACTGCAAATTTCACCTCGTTGCCCATGGTGATGTTAGTGCCGACAGCATTGGCTTGATTGATGAGTTGTTGTGCCGTGGCCACGGTTTGTGCCCCCATTACGCTTGTAGGCATGGTGATAACGGCTGTGTAGTTGAGCGATTGGTCTAAACCTACGCTACCGCTTTCAACATTAACGGTGGCTTGGTCAACTTTGAATTGGAAGGGTTTAGTGAGCATTTTCCCGTTTTCTATGGTGTAATTGACTATTAAATTAGGAATATAAAAACTATAGAATTTGTCTAATTTAAGTTGTGACGTTATTTGTTGCACTATATCCAGGCCTTGCACGTAAATTTTAGAGAGCACTAAGGAACCTTGAGAATTAAAAGTGCTGTAATCGGGCATCATGGTTTCTTTTAAATCCGCATCGCAAGTGAGTTTGACATTGGCATTGCTGTTGAGTTTGTTTAATATGGGCATGTAGCGGTCAAACATGCTGAACGATTTGCATAATTCTCTGGTGGAGATATCTTTGATATTGACGTTTAAATCGGCTTTGCCTCTTACTAATGAAGGCGTTTCGTAATATCCGTTAACACCGATATTGCCGTTAAACATATCTGCACTTAAATTGCTGATGGTGAGTTTGCGATTTTTTATGGCACAATTCACATTAGCTTTTTTCATGATGATACGCTCATATATGAGTTGATCTATTTTGGCGGTAGCCGTTATGTTAAAGTTTTGGGGTACTTGTATCAAAGTCAATTCATCAGAGGTGGTGTCGTTGGCGGGCACTTCTTCTTCGGAAGAAGCAAAATCGTTTAAATTAAAATATCGGGAAGTAAGGGCTAAATTTCCGTTCAATATGCCGTCTTTGAAAATATAGGGAATATAGTTATCAATTTTTCCGCTGAGTTGAATGTCATTGCGGCCTATCTTCGCATTGCAGGAATTTAATTGTGCGTAGGCAGGATTGAATATAAGATTAGCTTCCGAAATTTCAACATCTTGGTTAAACATATCGGTATTGTTCAAAGTAACATCTTTGATGCTCATATTTCCTTTGGCTTCAAATTTGTCGTATTGCTTTTTCTCTACATACGAAACCATGCCTTTTACAGCCAAATCCATGGATAACAATCCGTTTAAGTTGGTTTTGTTATCAAAAGGATATACCTTTTTAATGTCACTGAGGTTGATTTTACCATTCAAAGTGGCGTTGACAAAAGGATCGGTAAGGGGAGTGCGAATATAGGCGGTAAGGTTGAAAGGATTGTTGATGATTTCGAAATGCAGTTTGCTGATATTGACTATGGTGTTGTTCAAACTGCCGCCGGGGTTGCTTACATTGGCATTGATATTAATGTTTTTCACCTTTTCGGGCAGTGACGGATATTGAAACGATGCATTGTTGACACCTAATGTAGCCCCGAAAGCAGGGTAGGAGTCGTTAATGAGCTTTCCTTTTGCGTATGCCGAAAGATTTACATTGCCGGTAACTTTTATATCGTTAAAGTTTTTTCTATAAATGCCCGGAATAAGTGAAAGTATGTTTTTAAAATTGTTTTGTGGCATGTTCAATTGTATGTCCATGTCTATGCCGTTGTCTTCGGGCAGGGCTACCCATCCTTTGAGTTCTAACAATAAGGCATTGATACGCAATTGATTGTCTGCAATAGCATATTTGTTTGCGTTAAAATCGGCATCTATATCGCCTTTGAAAGCGATTTCTGCTTTGTGGAGGTATTTAATTCCGCTCATTTTAAAATCAACGGAATCGGTGGTGAAAGTGGTTTTTAGTCGGGTAGCGGCATCCGACAGGTTACCTTTGAGTGTAAAATTCAAATTGTAGATATCGGCAAACATATTGTTTTCATAGTCGGCGTAATGAATATCGGTGTTTTTGATTTTTATTTTGTCCATATTCAAATTGAATTTGGAGGGCTCTTTAGCGGCTGTATCGGGTGGTAAGATGTTCCAGTTGGCAAATCCGTATTCATCCACCTCTAAATTGGCTGTTACATTATTGAGTGTAACTTCATTGATTTGATATTGGTCGGAAAAAAAACTCAATAAATTTACGCAAGCGAAGGCTTTTCCTGCCGTAATTAAAGTATCTCCTTCAAATTCGTTTTTCAGGGTAAGGGAAAGATTGTCTATTTTTAAAGTAGGGTTGGGAAAATTGCAAAACATGGTAAGATGAAAATCTTCCAATGCCACAGTTGCATTTAAACGTTCGTTGGCTTCTTTGAGAGCTATGTTTACTATTTGTTTTTGAAAGCAAACGGGTAAAATAATAAGCAATGCTAATAGCACTAAAATCACTATGGAAGTGATGGTGATACCTTTTTTTAATTTATTTTTTGCCATTGTCAAACAGATGTTTAATTAAATGTTCCAGAATCTGCAAAGATAACATTTTTGCTTTTTTTGAAGTGCCTTTAGCGTTGATTTTTTTTTAGCATGTATGAACGGGGCAATAGGAAGAATGGTTTTTGCATAAAATAATTAGCGTTCATGGCGGAAAACTACAAAAAAAATGATACTTTTGCACATTATATCGTATAGTAATGAAGAGAAAATATTATATTGCGTTGGCGTGCCTGTTATTGTCGGTCGGAACGAACGGACAATCATCCAAGGCTTATAGTTATGCTTTGCCTCAAAATGCTTTGAAAATAAAAGTTCGGGTATCAGAATATATCTATCACAAGGGTCCGTTTGCCGATTATGCACAAGAGCTTGGCGGTGTTTCCACTCCCATAATTCAAGAAAACGACATACAATATGCTTTGTCGCAAGTGCAACTGGAAGTGTTGTCCCTGCCTGATACCACAAAAATATACCCCATCTCAGTGTCTCACCCTATGTTTGCCCAAGTGGCCAATAAGGGTATGTTGGTGAATATGGGCATTAATACTACCTGTTCCAACACGGGAGTATTTGATTTTGAGCAAGATGTGCAGGCAGAAGACAATAAATTCTATATGTATAAGGCTTCGGATATGATGTTGCAATACGATACCACCTATGTAGAAGTAATGGAAGACAGTGTAGCGGTGAAGCGGCCACGCATAACTTCTCACTGGGTGGCCAAGCCCAATAGCCAAATGGCTTCCGAAGTGATAGATGAAATAGAAGATATACGTTCCGATTATTATGATTTGATATCAGGAGCTCAGGAATCGGATTATACCAATCTGGAGTTGATGTTGCAAGAGTTAAAACATTATGAAGAAAATCTGGTGATTTTGTTTACGGGTTACAAGCAAACCCTAAACACGGATTATGATTATATTTTTTCCTTTCCTTCTGAAGAATATGCCGATGAAATAATATGCCCCTTGCTGGTGGTATCCGAAACCGACGGCGTGATACAGCATTATACCCGACAAGCGGGACAATATGAATATACCCTTAAATTAAAACGCATGGATAAAGACAATGTGCCGGCTTTGGCAAAAGTAAAGCATGCTTTTCCCTATCGCAAACCGGCATATTATCAAGTGTGGCTGATGGAAAACGAAAAGGTGAAACAATATATGGGCATTATCCCCATTGCGCAATACGGTAGTGTTTTACTTATGGACAGCAGTGCAATGTACGGCGATATAGATGCCGCCACAGGAGCTCTTAAAAATATAAAAGTAAATGGAAAGCAAGAACGATAAAATGATACATTAAGCACTATGGCAAAAGAATATGTAATTACCAGATGTATCGTAAGACCTTATGAAGTCGCTATTAAATCTCAAATTTGTCATTCTGACAAGAAAAATAAGGACTTTGACGTTGTAGTTTATAACTGCGTCATAGTTTCAGTTGAAAACCAAGACTTCGCTGAAGACTTTGTCGGTAAAAGAATGCCTATCGGTTGTACCAGAAAAGACGTTCTTAACAAAGAAATCAAGGCTACTATCGTTACCGGACTTGATGATGACGGCAATGATGAAATATATGTCAATGAATGCGTCATTGAGAAAGAAGTTCAATTTGATGATATCAAGGATAAACTTAACCCAAAGCGTAAAAGTATAGCCTTGATGGTCGGTAGTTTTGATCCCGTAACCTTAGGCCACGAAAGCATAGCCAAGCGTGCTGCGGCTCTATTCGATACCTTGATAGTGGCAGTAGGTGATAATATGCAAAAGCATACTTTGTTTACTTTGGAGAAAAGAGTGCAACTGCTCAAACGGGTGTTTGCCGCCGTTCCCAATATTAAAATCTGTTCATTTCAAGGGCTCACCGTGCAATATTGCCGGCAGAATAACATTTCGCATATAGTGCGGGGTTTGCGTTCTGCTGCGGACTTTGACATGGAATACACTATGGCTCAAGCCAACAGATTGTTGTGCAGTCAAGTGCAAACCATATGGTTGCCCGCTATGCCCGAGCATGTAGGAATATCGTCTTCGGCGGTGCGGGAAATATTACACCAAGGCGGAGATGTAAAAGCTTTTGTGCCGGCAGTGGTGTATGCTGATATTATGAAATATAAAAATAAATGATGCGAAAAAGTTTAATTATTTTGGTCTGCATGTGTACACTTACGGTAATGTATGCCGTAAAGCCTGTTACTATACAAGGAAAGCTTACATTTGCCCGTAGCGGGGTAGTACGTGTATATGTGTACCAAGATAGAATATCGTATCAAAAGAAACAGATACAACAAGCCTCGGTGGATGAAAACGGAAATTTTACGCTGCAATTGCAATTGCAAGAAACCACCCCCGTAGAAATAGCCTATAACAATACTTACGGCTCTTTAATAGCAGAGCCGGAGCATGCTTATAACATTCATATCACCACCGATTCCGCTTTAATAGGACGTATAGATGCCGATATGTCGGGAAACTATTTGCAAATAAAATTCGTACATCCAGACACTTCCGAGTTGAACCATAAAATATGGAGGTTTAACCGATATTATAACTATTTTTTGGATAATTACGCCGATGCATTATTGCAGGGCATGGAGCCTGCAACTTATGACAGCCTTTTGCAATTGTTGAAAACGCGTTTCCCCGATGTATATATCCCTACCGATTATTATTCCGCTTATGTACATTACAGATATGCCGATTTGGATTTGTTATTTTATTCTAAAGAAAAAGAAAAGGTATATCAACAATATCTTTCAGGCGAATATGTGCATTATAACAATATAGCCTATATGGATTTCTTTCATCATTTTTTTGAAAATCATATTTACGGGGCGTCAAAATATATTTCAATAAGCACCTTGCATGAAGATATTAACAAGAAACGTAATTATTACAAGCTTTTCGACGATATGGGAGCCGATCCTCTTTTGGTTAACGAGATTATCAGAGAGATGGTGATAATTATGGGTTTGGGGGAATTGTACGGCAATGAAGAGTTCAGCAATTATAATATAGTGCATTTGCTTCAACAGTTGAAAGCATATACCAAATTTGAAGAACATAAAATAATGGCGGAGAATATGATAGTTGCCTGCACGGCTTTGCAAACAGGCAGCAAGGCTCCGGATTTTTGCTTGAGAGATGTGTACAACAACGAAGTGCATTTGCACGATTTTAAAGGGAAATATGTTTATTTGCACATGTTTGCCACCTATAGCGCTTCTACCATAAGGGAAATGCTGATATTAAAAGATATGTATCAGCAGTATAAAGATAGTTTGGAAGTGGTGAGTGTGATGTTGGATTTTGAGTATTCCAAACTATATCATTTTGTGAGCGAATTCCAAGATTTTGATTGGACTTTTTTGCATTGCAACGGAGATTTTTCCTTTATAGATGCCTATAAAGCCTATGCTTTGCCTTTGGGTGTGCTGATAGATTCGGAAGGTAAAATTGTGTCCTATCCGGCTAAATCTCTTTCGGGCGGATTATTGGTGCAAATTTATACCATTTTTCCGGCTCTGGGAGAAAAAATCAGACGATAAAAAAAGTTTTTTTGATTATAAGATATTGATATATAGTAAAGAATGATATAAAAAAAATCTTTAGCAAAAAGATAAAAGGTTTAAATAAATATTTTACCTTTGCAAGACTAATCTCTCAAGGGGATAAATTTGAAATATAAAATTTAAAAATTATTAATAAAATAAAGTTATGGAAGTAAAAAAAATAATGGCTCAATTGGAAGCCAAACATCCTGGTGAAAAAGAATACTTACAAGCAGTGGAAGAAGTGCTTGTTTCTATTGAAGGTGTTTACAATCAACATCCTGAATTTGAAAAAGCAAAAATCATTGAACGTCTTGTTGAACCTGATCGTATTTTCACATTCCGTGTTACTTGGGTAGACGATAAAGGTGAAGTACAAACCAACTTAGGTTACAGAGTACAATACAATTCCGCTTTGGGTGCATATAAAGGCGGTTTGCGTTTCCATCCTGCTGTTAATGTATCAATGCTTAAATTCTTAGGCTTTGAACAAATATTCAAAAATTCATTAACCAATTTACCTCTTGGTGGTGGTAAAGGTGGTGCTGATTTTGACCCCACCGGTAAATCAGATGCTGAAATCATGCGTTTCTGCCAAGCTTTCATGTATGAATTGTGGAGAAACATAGGTGCAGACCAAGACAGCCCTGCAGGTGATGTCGGCGTTGGTGGTCGCGAAATAGGTTACCTTTATGGTGCATACAAAAAATTAGCTCGCGAACATAGTACAGGTGCTTTAACCGGTAAATCTTATGGTTGGGGCGGTTCTTTGATTCGTCCGGAAGCTACCGGTTTTGGAGCTATCTATTATGTAGAACGCATGGTAAAAGAAAAAAATGATACCATGGCAGGTAAAAAAATCGCTCTTTCAGGATTTGGTAATGTAGCATGGGGCGCAGCTACCAAAGCTACCGAACTCGGAGCAAAAGTGGTTGCTCTGTCCGGTCCTGACGGAGTATGCGAATTGCCCGAAGGCGTAAACAAAGAAATGATAGACTATATGCTTGTAATGCGTGATTCACGTAGAAACAAAGTACAAGATATGGCTGACAAATTCCCTGGAAAAGCTATCTTTACCCCCGGTAAAAAAGCGTGGAGCGTAAAATGTGATATAGCTTGTCCTTGTGCATTCCAAAATGAATTGTCAGAAGAAGATGCTAAACAACTTATCGCTAACGGTGTTAAATATGTAGCTGAAGTTTCTAACATGGGTTGCCAACCCGGTGCTATTGAAGCTCTTCAAGGTGCAGGTATTCCTTTTGCACCCGGTAAAGCAGTGAACGCCGGTGGTGTTGCCACTTCAGGTTTGGAAATTTGCCAAAATGCAGGTCACATCAATTGGACTGCTCCCGAAGTAGATGCTAAATTGCACAAAATTATGAACGACATTTATGATATGTGCGTTCAATATGGTAAACAAGCTGATGGTAGCATCAACTATGTAAAAGGTGCAAACATAGCCGGTTTCATGAGAGTGGCCAACGCAATGTTAGCTCAAGGTATTATCTAATAAGATAATAACATTACAATCAAAAAAAAGGTTCCCTTGCGGAACCTTTTTTTTATGCACAAATTGTAACCGGTGATATGCCCGTTTGCAATTATTTTTGCTGACTCATATACTGCTCCAAGAGACGGGTGACGTATTTGCCGAAAATATCAAATTCTATATTGACTATCGTTCCGACTTTGAAATTATGAAAATTAGTCACTTTTTGAGTATAGGGAATTATTGCTACCGAAAATTCTCCCGGAAGGGAGTCCACTACAGTCAAACTTACCCCGTTGACACAAATGGAACCTTTAGGAACAGTGATGTTGTTGTTATCGGTTTGATAAGTAAAATAATATCTCCAGCTTCCGTTTTCATCCACCACTTTTTTGCAGGTGGCGGTTTGGTCAACATGACCTTGTACTATATGACCGTCAAATCGGCCATCCATTTTCATGCTGCGTTCCAAATTGACTTCATATCCGATTTGCCATGTTTTTAAATTGGTTTTCAATAATGTCTCCTGCATAGCGGTAACGTAATAGATACCCTTTTCGGTGTCAATTTTAACCACCGTCAAACAGCACCCGTCATGACTCATACTTTGGTCTATCTTGAGTTCATTGATAAAATCAACGGCTATGCCGAAATGTACATTGGTCTGGTCTTGTATAATGTCAACTACTTTTCCTGTTTTTTCTACTATTCCTGTAAACATATATTATCTTATTATAGTGATTGAACCTGATAAATTTCTTTTAATAATTCCTTGCAATGAGTATTCATACACGTCACAAACATAATAATACACACCATCGGAGCAAGGTTTGCCTAAGGTGTTGTTACCGTCCCAGAGTATATCAGGGTTTTGTGTTTGAAATACTATATCTCCCCATCGATTGTATATGGTGAGTTGTATGCTTTCTACAAAATTGTACTCATAAGGTCTGAACAGGCAAGGAGAACCGTCGCAAGAACCATTAGGGGTGAAGATATTGGGTAGGCGATATCGGGAGCATAAATCCGTATCAAAGCATATTTGCGAACATTTGTCGCTTTCATTGCCGTTGCTATCTATAGCCGAAACGGCAAAACACCCTATTACCGAAACGGGATGTAGCAGTCGGTACGTGTTTTCGGGATAGGGAATGCTGTCCAATTTTATATACGGACTATTGTTATCCGGCTTATAATGAATGTAATAGTAGCAGATATCGGTAATGCTGTCGTCAACGTTCCATTGTAAATACACATTTTCACAATCGGTATTACCTTCCATATCGGGGCAGGGAGGTGCTTGCCGGTCAATAGGGGTGATGTATATGGTTTGTGAATAATTGATTAACGGGGCAGCAATGGCGGTATCGGAGTAAGAACCGAA
Organism: Bacteroidales bacterium UBA1205; assembly: GCA_002309615.1. Lineage (GTDB taxonomy): Bacteria > Bacteroidota > Bacteroidia > Bacteroidales > WCHB1-69 > UBA1205. The sequence continues at coordinate 43,711 of DBXT01000018.1, read as the reverse complement.
TGATTTTATGCGGAAAGCATAATTTTGTTCATTATATAAGTTGTATATGGTAATATTCGTATCGCCGGTGGAGTCTATATCCATATAATTGCCTGAAGTGCTGTCGTATTGTTGTATGATATAATTGTAATTGGTCCATGGGGTGGCGGCAGCCCAATATAGATGTACATTTTTATCTCCTGCATCAGCAGATAAATAAATAGAAGAACTTATATCGGAATAGCCTATCAAAAACTGATTGCTGTCCCATAGAGCTATTTTATAGTAAAATTGGTTTTCTACTGTATTTTGCAGCGTGTGGGAATATTGCGTATCGGTGTTGTTGAGCAATGGCTGAAATTGATTGGTATCTTGCAAACTTCCATAAAGCGAGATGGTATAGGGTTTGGGGTATTGTATGCTATCTATATCTTTAGGAATAAGCCATTGTATGTCTATGGTTCCGGAATCATAATGGGTGGTGGTGATGCTTACATTGGTGATAACGGGAACGGTGTTGATGAGCATATTACATGCTTCGTTAGAAGCATAGCTTTCGCCGCCGTCAGCAAAAAAAGCTGTCACCATGTAACAATATTCTGTAGCATGAAGCAATCCCTTTCCTTTGTTGTCGTCAATATAAGAAGTGTCGGTGCCGACGGTGGCAATGAGTGTGTAGCCGGTCTCTTTCGGAACCCCTGTTTGGCAATGTGAAGGGATATAACCGGAGGCATTCACCCGTCGATATATTTTATATCCTTTTGCGTGAGCATGGCAAGGAGAAGGTTGCCACGATAAGGCTATGCCGTTTTCAAAGCCATGTGCTTGTAATTGTTGTGGAGCGGGAGACACTACCGTAATGCTGGCGGTAAGTGTTTTGGTGAGCGATATCGGTTGCCCGTTGTCACGTGCTTTAAAGGTGACTAAATAGGGTTGTTTGCGAACATGTTCGCAAGAGGTGTACCATTCCAATTGATTGGTAACGGGAGAAGTACCGCTGAGGGTGGGAAAACGGGCGGGGTGCGGTAAGGTGAATATTTCACTCATAGCACTCAAGGAGATGATTTGTGAGGGATTGTCAGTGGCAGTTACATCAAAATGCAGATAGTCGCCGGCATCAATGCATGTATCCAATACACAATTAATATTAGGGGGACGATTGTCGCAGGCGGTGATAGTAATTTGCATATCTCTAATGATAGAACTTATTTTCACCCCTTTGCGATATTCTTGTATAAGTATGGCTATATTATATTCTCCTTGTGCCATGGGATAATCCCATTCCAAATCACCGGTAACGGCATCTATGCGTATATAATTAGCCGCTATAGGCAGGCTGTATCCGGGAATGGTGTCTCCATTGGTGCCCCTGCATGCTACTAAAGAATAGGATAAGCTGTCTCCGTCGGGATCTATGGCAACGGGATTGTAGTAAAAAGGGGAGCCTACACACCCGAATTCTATAGGCGGATTGGTGAGAACGGGTGAATTGTTGGGAACCAAAAAATTGTTGATGGTGATAGTGGTTTCAATATAAAACGGAATGTTAACAGAATTGGGAATGTTCACTATTCCTTGGTTGCGGTCGGGATCTTCCGTGGAAATGGTGTATGAGCCCGAAGACGGATATGTGTGACGACATGTATAATAGTTACAATTGATGAAATTACCCAAATAATCTTGTCTATATCGCATCACATCATCGCTGGTGCCGTCCCCGAAATCTATGGTCATGCTGGGTCTGTCGGCAGGACTTACCGAATAGGTATATGTAACAAGGTTAATTTCATAGGTAAGACCGGAAATGTGTCTGTAAGTGATATCTCCGGCACGTTCGTGAGTGGCAAAAACGGGCAATAGTGCTAAAATTAGTATTAATGTTATCCCTATCTGTTTGTTCATGCCCTTATTTTCCTATTTTTTTTCTATAAAACGCAAAGGTATGAAAAATATTTTTTATATGTTTGCGTTTTTAACATAGAATAAAAAAAAATATTATGAAGCGATTGTTTTTTTATTTTGTCATTATATTATTATTATCGGTGTCGTGCCGAAAAGAGGAAGTGTTTAATCCTTCCCGAAAAATTCAAACCATACAAATGCAAATGCCTACGCAAATGCAACAAATAGCTCAGTTTGAATACGATAAAAACACTCTCGTTGCTCTGCAATGGGCAGAACCCGAGCAGGATGCAAAACATTATGAGTTGGAATACAACAAAGATAAAACCATAGCGGTAATATATGATCAATTATCTAAAGAAAGAGCAGAGTTGACCTACGAGAAAAAACTGCTTAAAGAAATAAAATTTTATGTAGATAATCAACTCACCTCAATGATAAAAGTCGGTCGCAAAAAAGATAAGATTAATCAATTGGATTATATCAACGTCGGTTCCGAAGTATCGGCATTGTGTAATATTATCTATCCTGAGCAGATGCGACTGCAAGGCGTAAAAGTCAGGAAAGACAACAAGCTTTATATGCGTCAATATATCACATATGAAGGAGATAATGTGTCACGAATGCGTACCTATATGTTTGACAATGCCCAAGACTCTACTTTATTATGCTCCTATAGTTATACCTATGATATCTATTCCAATCCTTTGTATGGTTTGCCCCTGCCTTTGTTTAGCGTGAAAGGCTATAGTAAAAATAATGTGGCCACTGTTCAAATAATATACGATAACGGATATGAAAATTTCGATAGGGCATTGATTTCACAACGTCATGATTATACTTACAAAAAAAGATATCCCATCAGTCATCAGATGATAGAAAATATAACCTTGTCGGATGTGGTACAAATGTATGACAATGTTACACATGTATATTATGATACTGTAATCGTACGCCGGTCGGGAGTGAATGCACAAGCGTATCATGTGTATGAATATTGTGATTAAAAGAAATTATTTTTTTGTCATCACATGTTTTAAGACATGGATTGATTGACTTGGGAAGCTTGTTGCAGAATTTCGTTGTATTCTTCTGCGCTTAGGTCGGCAAAGAAATAGTGTATGGGATTAACTTTTACGCCGTCTTTAATTACTTCATAGTGCAGGTGTGTGCCGGAAGAAAGTCCGGAACTGCCCATGTAGCCGATTACTTCTCCTCGTTTTACTTTATGCCCCGGTCTTACTATCTTTTTTGATAAGTGGGCATATAGTGTTTGATAGCCGTTGCCGTGGTCGATGGTAACGGTAATACCATAGCCTGTTAATCCTTCGCCATTGATTACCTTGCCGTCGGCGGTGGCATATATGGGAGTGCCTTTTTTGCCCACAAAATCTATTCCGGTGTGTCGCCGGAGAATTTTGTATATAGGATGAAATCTATTGCCGAAACCGGATACCACAGTAGGATTTTTTACCGGAGAAATAGCGGGAATATGGCGGAATATTTCTTCTTTGTTTTGTGCTTTTTTCCATAAATCTTCGTAAGATAGTAATTGTTGTTGAGTAGCGGCGGTAAGCCAATTGACTTTTAATTGCAAACGAGTTAACGCATCTTTATCCGATGTGTTGTGTTCCATGGCCGTAGAGGTGAGTTCGTCCATGGTGATAGGCTCGGTGGAAGGGTTAGCTTCCAATATGCTACGATACAAAGAATTGTCTTTTTGCTGCAAATCTATCACCACTTTGGATAACAAATCTACTCTTTTTTCCATTTGGTTGATGGTAATATCGTAATCTTTTATTTGCCGTTTAAGGCGTTTTTCTTTTGGAGAATCAAAGAATGCCGTCCATATTAATATAACTATAACCGCAAATGCTAAAGCTGCCGCCGTATAGGTAAGTACGGTGCGGAAAATTTGAGCGGCGGTTTTGTCAGCCTTCTCAAACGATAACGATTTGGGATTAAACTTATATTTCACCTTTTATTCTTTTAATCCTACTCTAACGTATGATGTGTGTGTTTTATTTTATCTGACACGAAGTTTTTGTCCTTCTCGTATAAAATCGGAGCGTAAACCGTTTATTCGTTTGATATTGCTTACACTGGTGTGATATTTTTGTGCTATGGAAGATAAGGTGTCACCATACCGCACAGTGTAATAGGTGCTGCTGCCGGAACCGGTGGTATTACCGGTAGAGGTGTGTGTGGTACCGGAAGTCTTTTTCAAACTGAATGTTTCTTTGCATATGAGTAAAGTGTCGGAACGCAACTTATTGTTTTCAAAGTCTATAATAAATTCCGGATTAATGGGTGTGCCTTTATATCTTGTCTCAAAATGCAAGTGCGGACCGGTGCTGCGTCCGGTGCTGCCCACAAGAGCAATTACATCACCGGCTTTTACCTCCTCGCTGGGATTGACCAACAATTTTGAACAATGGGCATAAAAAGTTTCCATGCCGTTGTAGTGTCTTACTATCACTAAATTTCCGTAGGTGCGGTTACGTTTGGCTATTCTTACCACACCGTCAAACACACAGTATATGCTGTCATACATTTGATTTTTGGTGTCCACTCCATAGTGGTATCTGCGTTTACGCCACCCGAATTTTGATACCAGTGAATTGAATTTCGGCAGTTGGTAGCCCGGCCCGACCAATGGCAGATAAAGCGTGTCTTTCATGGTGCTGAAGTCGGTGCGGGGAATGTGTATGGAAATAGAGTCCCAATTCTCAAAAATGGAATCCAAAAGTGCAGCACTCATTTCTTCGGCTTCTATATCATCCAAATAGGTGCTGTCGTCTAAATCATCTTCGGTGTCTTCAAAAAAGAACATGGAAGCCAAATCGTTAAAATAGTACGGGTATTGATTCTCAAAATTATTATGTTCTGAAGAAGATTCTACTATAGAAGGTTCAAAGGTGGGGGGAGTGGGATGATTCAATTTGTATATTTCCTGTTCTATGCTGTCTTGATAGTGCTTTTCTTTGTCTAATTGGCAAAAATGCTGGTGCAGGATAGCATAACTGCGCATATTCACACTTGATACATTTCTGCCGGATACTATTTTAAAATGCTCTATGGCATTATCGTATTGTTTTTGGTTTTCGTATATTTGTCCCAAAATAAACCATACCCTGGTTTTTAGAGCATAGGAAATAGGGGTGCCGAGCAATTGTTGTAATACAGGAATTGCCTTGTCCCACTGTTCCCATTCCAAATATAAATCGGTAGCGGTAAATAAATAAGGTAAATTGTTCATCAACAACGAACTGTCGTATTGACAGGTGAGCGTGTCCAACATCAATGACGCTTGCTCATATTCACCCATTAAATAGGTACAGTTGATATATCTGCACATTATTTCTATCAAAAACGTTGTGTCTTGTACATATTTTTGCAGAAGTGTAGCATAGGTGTCTTTGGCTTGCCGGTAATCTTTTACATAGAAAAGAGAAAGTGCTTTAAGATAATAAATGTTTGGAATGCAAGGATAGGCATTGAAATCATATTGCATCTTTCTTAATTGATTGTCGCAGTGGTAATTGATGTTTTTCAGCGAATGTTCCCATTCTTGCAACGAATCAAAATTGTAGTTTCTATTGTGCAAAGGCAGGGTGTAATAATAGTTGTCCTGATCGTATTTGTCCAATTGTTTTGCAATGCTGAGTAATTTTTTTTGGTCCTTTTTCAAGGCTTGAAAACAAGTGTCTTTATTGCCCGCAAATATGCAATAGGGTATTAAAAGGGTTAATATTAATAAGTATAGGTACTGTTTACTATTTATTTTCATATAGTGTTAAATGATATTTACAATTTGTTTTTGATGTTAATATTGTTTTTGGTATCAAAAAGTTTATTGTTTAACTATTCTTACTGCATCACCGTCATCGGTTTTGAGCAAATAGATGCCTTTGGCCCACTTGGAGGTGTCTATTTGTTTATTGTTGCCGTCTATTGTTATGGTGTTCAATATTTTTCCTTCTATATTGTAAATGCTTATCCTCAACGGAATATTGTCGTGGTTGTTGATGGTGATATATTGTCGGCACGGGTTGGGATATGCTTGTAGGCTATGAGAGGTTTTCTCGGCAATATGTGTGGTCTCCAATGCCTTTTTTACAGCTTGGTAGGCATCTACTTTACCATATCCGAATCGTTCCTGACCTGAAGTTTGTGTAAATTTGTCTTGTTTGGCTGTAGCAATGAGTATGTTTTTTATTTCCGCCGGAGTAAGTTTGGGATTGGCTTGAAGCATAAGTGCCACCACACCCGTAACAAAAGGAGATGACATGGATGTGCCCGAAAGGGCGGCAAAACCATATTGTTTGTTGCGAAAATTCACTTTGGCGGTAACGGTTCCGCTAAAAGTGGTGGTAAAACTTGATAAAGCGGCTATCACCGATACGCCCGGAGCGGAAATTTCCGGCTTGATTCTGCCGTCTATGGTGCCGCCAAAACTGGAGAAGGAAGCTATTTCACCTCCTGTAAGGGTGTTGTTGACCATCATGGAAGAACGATGTGCCGCAATGGTGATAACATTATTAATATTGGCAGGAGAGCCCAGACCGTAGTGCGTGTCACCGGCAGTCCATGATGAATCTTTTACGGGTTGAATAAAATCATTACCCCAATTGCCGACGTCGTTAGTGAGTTCCGCTACATTCCAAGCATGAAATTCTCCATTGGCAGCAGTGACTAACAGACATATTTTTCCTTTATAATCACCTTTTTTTATCCGCAAGCGGGCTTGCGGACGATGGTTGTCAATATCGGCATCTTCTGTGAGCAGGTTGTATATAATGGTATCTCCGTTGAACACGGCGAAAGTGTCAATGTATGTGTTGCCGGCGGAAGCATAAAACGGAGTGGTGCCGATAACGGAATTTTCTCCGTTAAGATATTGAATGGCAAATTGGAAAGAGGTATTAGGGCTATTGGTCATAGAAATGGATTGTCCCCACAAGGAATCGTGGCTCCCGCTGTAGAAAGTTATTTGCGAACGTAAAGTATCTTGTTTTTCGGTAAAGTTTTGTCCTAAGTGGAAGTTGACATCTCCGTTGTTGCCGCCGCTGGTGACAAAAACAACACCTAAACCGGTGAGAGAATCAATGGTGTGCGATAAGCGACCTGTACCGTCAAGGTTGTCCATATAATAAAGCCCCCAACTTATATTGATTACCAATCGTTTGTTGCGTGATTGTGCAATTTGGTACATCCAATTGAAGGCATCAATAACAGCTTGCTCGTTTACAAGGAATGTGGCAAATAATAAATCGGCTTCAAAGGCAACGCCGCGATATTTGCTGCCGCCGCCACTGCCTCCGGCTATAGAGGCTACATGGGTGCCATGATATCCGTATTGATACACATTGGAAGTATCGCACATGGCAGCAAGTATGTCTGCGGTATCGGTGTATACTGTTCCATAATCATAACCTTCGGGATGCGGACCTTGAGAACGAAACATATCCCATACACCTATAATACGACTATGGGATAGGGTGGTGTCAAAAAATACAGGGTGGGTATAATCAAACCCCCAATCGGTAATGCCGATAATAACATCTTTGCCGGTATAACCTTGCGGTAAATTAATGCCTTGCCAAACACTATCAACGCCGGCTTCGGTTTCGGCACGTCGTATGGATTGAGAAAATAGGGTTGCGGAGATATTCATGACTAATATGATACAAAGTATTATTTTGATTTTCATGTGTTTAATATATTTAGTTTTAAATTACAAAGATAGCATTTTTTTGAAGACAATAAGTATGATGATAAAAATATGTTGATAAATTTGTTAATAAATAGTTGTAGCGTAAGGCGTTTTTTCTGATTTTTTGCTATTTTTGCATCGTAATATATTAGAAATAGAACGAGTATGAAAAAGATAAGTGTTTTGTTGATAATTATATCCGTAATAGTGCTGTCAGCGTGTAAAGAGAAAAAGAAAAGCAAGGTGGAAGAGATTACGGTCAACGGAGTAAGTTTTGAAATGGTAAAAGTAGAACATGGTAAGTTTTTGATGGGCACACCGGATTCTCAGGTGGATAGTCTAAACCCGTCAGCCGCAGCACATGAGCGGCCGGTTCATTCGGTAACCATTACCAAAGATTTTTATATGGGCAGATATCCTGTAACACAAAAATTATGGAAAGCCGTGATGGGTGCCACTCCTGTTGCAGAAGGCGATCAATGGACGGTGGATTACGGCTTGGGAGATGACGTTCCTGCCTATTTTGTCAGTTGGACCGATTGTCAAGCATTTATCAGCAAACTGAATGAACTTTCAGGAGAAACGTTTCGTCTTCCTACCGATGCGGAATGGGAGTATGCCGCTCGTGGCGGTAATAAATCAAAAGGATATCTTTATGCCGGCAGTGATGATATTTTCGAAGTGGCATGGTTCGGTGGCTTTAAAGGTGCGGAAAAAGTAGGTCGCAAGCAACCTAATGAATTGGATTTGTATGATATGAGCGGTAATATTTATGAATGGTGCGGGGCCTCTCATGATTACCATCAAGACCCGTATATAGATCCGCAAAAAACCGACTTCAGTCTGAACACACACGCCGTAAGAGGTGGTTGTTGGAATTCTCAACCATCGGGATGTCGTGTTTCTGCCGTAGGAGGTAGAGCTGATAATGTAAGGAGCAGTATTATAGGGCTGCGTTTGGTAATGGAGAATGAATAGAACCCTATTTAATGATTAAATAAGCAAACCAAAGTTAATGAATTTGTTAATAAATAGTTGTAGCGTAAGGCGTTTTTTCTGATTTTTTTTGCTATTTTTGCGTTGCAACAAAATGTAGAAATTTGTGTGTCGGTGGTTTGTGTTGATTTTTGAAATATTTGTAAGACTATATTAATAAATAATAAATCGTATATGAAAAAGTTAAATGTTTTAATGTTGATTTTGTCCGTAGTAGTTTTTTCTTCATGTAAAGAAAAACCCGGCAAAGAAAAGTCGGAAGATATTACGGTCAACGGAGTAAGTTTTGAAATGGTGAAAGTGGAGCATGGTACGTTTACCATGGGCACACCGGAATCACAAGTGGATAGCGTATCTTCAGGGGCGCTCAGTCATGAAATTCCCACCCATGAAGTAACTATCAGTAAAGATTTTTATATAGGTAGATATCCTGTAACACAAAAATTATGGAAAGCTGTGATGGGTGAAGAAAGCGGAGACCAGTGGTCAAGCGATAATGGCTTAGGTGATGATTATCCTGTCTATTATGTCAGTTGGACTGAATGTCAAACCTTTATAGCCCAATTGAATGAGCTTACCGGTAAAACATTCCGTATGCCTACCGAGGCGGAATGGGAGTATGCTGCTCGCGGCGGCAATAAATCAAAAGGCTATATATATGCCGGTAGTAATGACATCTACTCTGTAGCATGGCATGCTGGTTTTAAAGGAGCGGAAAAAGTCGGCGGCAAAAGCCCCAATGAATTGAATTTGTATGATATGAGCGGTAACATATACGAATGGTGCAGTGACTATTATTCCTCAACTTATTATGAAAGTAGTCCGAGTGTGGATCCACAGGGGCCCGAAAAAGCAAACGGATGGAATAAATATTCCCGTTCCATACGGGGAGGATGTTGGAATTCCCAGCCCTCCGGCTGTCGTGTATCGGCTCGCGGTCAGGCAGATGGAACCAAACGTAGCAGTATAGTCGGTTTGCGTTTGGTGATGGTGCAATAAATTTTATCCGACATACTTGTTGTTAGTATGTTCAAAAAAAATGCAAAACCTTGGTTTCGCATTTTTTTTGTATTCATGTTGTGTAGGAAAATGTTAAGAAATGAATAATATAAAACTCAACATCTCCAATAAAGAAATTTGGAAGATAGCCTTGCCGATAATGATAGGAAATTTAGCACAAACTATCATTATTTTTACCGATACCGCTTTTTTGGGGCATATCGGCATGGCGGAATTGGGAGCTTCCATGATGGCGGGTATGTATTATTATGTTTTTACCACCTTGGCTATGGGTTTTGCTATAGGGGTACAAATATTTGTTGCTCGTCGTTACGGAGAAAGAAATTGGGCACAGATAGGTGATGTATTCACTCACGGATTGGTGTTTGTGCTCCTGCTGGGGATATTGCTGTTCGGGTTGCTGTTTTTGTTTAGCAATCAATCGCTTACCAAGATAATCGCTTCTCAAGATATATTGGCAGGGGCTAAAGATTATATCAGCATTCGACAATTCGGGATAATGCTTGTAGTGGTAAATTATCTGTTTCGCTCTTTGTATGTAGGAATATCCCAAACCCGTAGTATTACCTATTCTACCATATTGATGGCTATTACAAACATTTTGTTGGATTATATATTAATATTCGGACATTGGGGATTTCCGCAGTTAGGAGTGAAAGGTGCCGCTATCGCTTCGCTGTCGGCGGAAGCGGTAGCTTTTGTGTTCTTTTGGATATATACCTATTGTAAAATACCTAAAGAATATGAATTGTTTAAATATCATCCTATACAAATTTCATTGTGGTGGAACATATTGAAAGTAGCCTTTCCGGTTATGATACAGCATTTGCTTTCATTCGGAACATGGTTCGTGTTTTTTGTGTTGATAGAAAAAATGGGAGAACAAGCCATAGGCATTTCATCATTGGTCAGAAGTGTGTATATGATATTGTTAATGCCTGTGTTTGCCTTTGCTGTTACAGCCAATACGTTGATTAGTAGAATTATAGGAGAGGGTCGTGCACATCAAGTGCACGCTTTGTTATGGAAGGTGATAGGAAATTGTTTGGTATGCACGGTTCCGTTTGTGATACTGACCTTTTTGCTGCCTATGCAAGTATGTAGCATTTACACCGATGACGCTTTCTTGGCATCATCCGCTATTCCTACCGTATATATAATATGTGTTGCCACCATTATCAGTTCCGTCAGCATCATATTGTTTGAATCCATTTCCGGAACGGGGAATACCATATCCGCTTTGGTGATGGATATTTTGGCCACTTCTGTATATATGGCATTCACGGTGATAGTATCTTCTTATTTAGCCATACATTTTGTGTGGATGGCAGAATGGGTGTATAATATATTTATAGGGGTGATGTCGTATTGTTATCTCAAATATGTAAATTGGCAGCGAAAGAAAATATGATGGCACGAATGAGTAAAAAAAAGCGGACTTTAGTCCGCTTTTTTTTATGTTTAAAATATTTATCTTTCTAAAAATTTAAATTCTCCTGAGGGAACTGCGCCTACATAGTGTGCTTTCAAAGTTTTGTTAGCGTCATCTACCCAATCTACGTCTATGGTGTAATTGTTACCCGATTTTTTAATGGTAACATTGCCGCTAAACACACTGCTTTTTTGGAATACTTCCCCTACATTGTTGAATTCGTACCATACCAAAGCATGAGAGTTGAGCCATGTTTGATGACCTGCTGTGGTTTCGAAAGTGTAAGTACCTTCACTTAAAGCGTCATCATTGCAGAATGCACCTATGTTGATATAGTGCAAAGTGTCATAATATTTGCTGCCGTCATGTTCAATAATTACTTCTTTGTACAAACTCAAAGTAATGTAATTTCTTGGGATGTCACTACCTTGGTATGTTTTGCCGTGATTGTATTGGCAGGCTGTTGTGAGTTCGTAAGTGGTGCCGTCATAAGTCATGGTGCCGCCTTGTTCGTCTATTTCAGATGGTTTATCCGGATCGTCAGGATCTGGTTTGTTATTGTTGTTGTTAGGGTCACATGATGCGAACATCACTACTGTTGCAATTGCTGCGAGGATAAAAGCATATTTTTTCATTTCTGTACCTAATTTTTAATGATTGTTAATAATTAATTATTAATTGTGCAAAGGTAATAAAAAAAATACTTGTAAAAGCCATTTCGGCATAAAAAAACAAAAAAAATAGTGAATCATATACTAAAAAATGAAAAATTACGTATGATATTGAGTAAGTAAATAAGGAATGGCAAGGCGAATAGTTATATATATATATGTTACATTGATGCTGGTACAACTGTCAATGGCTCAGAATTATATACTTTCCGGCGTGGTGAAAGATTCGCTTACCGAACAAGGAATAGAAGGTGTAAATATATGGGTGCCGCATCAACAAACGGGTACTATCACCGATAAAAAAGGAGCTTATACCTTGGTTTTGCCTTCACCTATAGATACCATAGTGTTCAGTTGTATAGGCTATCATACGCAAATATTGTGTGCAGAACGCGGTCAACGCAAAATGAATGTAACATTGAATGAAAAAATTACTCAGCTGCCTAATTTTAATTTCAAAGCCGGTGACAACCCCGCACATATCATCTTGCGTAAAATGCATGAAAAATCAGACCAAAACAATCCGTCACGATATGACAGTTACAGGTGTAAAGTTTATTCCAAATCGTTTTTTTCGTCCGATATAGTTAATGACAGTCTTACCCATGCCGATTTTTTGGATACTATACAAAAGGTAAGCGCACAAGATATGGAATTATATGCCTTGCTCAACAAGCAGCATCTGTTTTTAATGGAATCGGTAAAAGAAAGAAATTACAAATATAAGAACAAAGTGTATGAAAAGATACTGGCATCTAAAATTTCAGGCTTTAAAGATCCCATTTTTCATGTGCTTACCTCCGAAATACAATCGTTTTCATTTTATGACACCTATTTTAATATACTTACCACCCCGTATGAAAATCCTTTGTGTGATGTTGATTTCAAACATTATTATTTCTCTCTGCAAGATACCTTGTTCTCTGCCGTAGACACCACCTATGTAATAGCTTTTAAACCTATAGAAGGGAAGCAATTTAAATCACTTACCGGTGTGGTGTATATATCCAGCTGCAATTGGGCCGTTAAATATGTAATGGCTTCTCCCCGCTTTGACGGTAATATGGTGAATATTATTTTGGAACAATATTATGACACTATTCAAGGAATGTGGTTCCCGACCAAAAATAAGGCAAAAATAGTGTTTAATGCCGATATGGTGAGCGCCTACCCATTGGTGGGTTACATACAAACCGACTATTCCGATGTAGAAATGAATATTCCGTTGAACAATAGTTTGTTCGTTGGTGGAGAATTGTATGTGGATACTAAAGATAATAGCTTGGATAGTAGTGATTTGCTTTTGCAACAATATAGAACCACTCTGGTAAGTACAAGAGATAGCAATACTTATTTAAAATGGGATAGTATCTCCAAAGATATTAAACTGGATAAATATCTATATATATTACAAGCCCTTGCCTCCGGTCGTTTACCGGTATGGTATTTCGATATAGAAGTTCCGCGCATATTGTCTTTCAATAAACATGAAGCATGTCGTTTGGGAATAGGCATCAGAACTAACGACCGCTTGCTGAAATGGATGAATGTGGGTGCTTATGTCGGTTACGGATTCCGCGATAAAGAATGGAAAGGCGGAGGAGATATAGAGTTTATTATTAATCGCAAGTGGAATAGTTCTGCCTACATAGGAGTAGCCTACGATTTGCATGAGGCCGGTGCCGGATTTGAGTCCCATTTTATGCATTATTTTTCTTATGCCTTGCGAGGGTTGAATAAAATACCGTCTCAATATTATGACAATCAGCTCAAATATGAATGCGGAATATCTTCTTTGGTGTCTCGTCAAATACAACTGACGGTAGGAGTGTCGTATCAACAAAATAAAACGTGTTATGATTATAATTTTGTTCCGCTAAAAGATAATACAAAAAAATATAGTTATGCTTTGGCCAATTTATATTTGCGTATGCGAATATCTTTTGCCAGAAAAGTATATGAGTCTGATTTGTTCACATTTACCGAGCATAGTAATTTGCCTACTATAGAGTTGGCTTATCAGCACGGCTTTAAAAATGTATTTGGCAGTGATTTTAAATACAATGAATTAACGGCCAAAATACATCAAGAAATAAGTATTCCGTATTTAGGCAAATTTTCTTATATAGTAAGGGGTGGAATTATTGACCGTCCACTGCCTTTGTCTGCCTTGTATGCAGTGCATGGAAGTTATATGGCATTCGGATTCTATGACAGAACCGAATTTGCCACCATGAAGGCCAATGAGTTTTTGTCCGATAAATTTGTATCTTTGCAGTTGTCCCAACTATTTCACCGATTGTTGAAAAACAAATATTGCTTGCTCCAGCCCGAAATATTGTTCAATATGGCTTTCGGTGGATTAAACCATCCGGAATATCATCAATATATGGAGTTTAAAACCATGGAAAAAGGCTATTTTGAAATGGGAGCCATGATACATAAATTGGTATGTGTGGGAATCGTGGGTGTCGGCGTCGGCGTGTATTGGCGTTTCGGTGCTTATGCCATGGAGAGAGTATCCGACAATTTTTCGTTTAGAATGTCTCTTACCGTAGGACGTCAATAGACTATAAAATATCTTCTTTTTGAATGATATTGTGCAGCAGGGCGTATATGGTAAGTCCCGAAATGGACTTGATATCCGTTTTTTTGCTGATATTCTTTCTATGTGATATAATAGTGTGTATGGACAAATGAAGTTCCTCGGCAATTTCTTTGTTCATTTTTCCTTTGACTATTAATGCCAACACTTCTTTTTCCTTTTTTGTCAGTTCGGAATTGGCGGCATCGCCTGATTGTATTATGTTTCGATTTTGACAGGCTTGATTGATTTTGAATTCTATATTGTTGATGCTGTCATCAATGTCAATACAACAGTCAAATTGATTGATAATGTTCTGTGGAAAATAGGCATATCTTAAAGCCGCTAACAGCAGGGAAGGAAATTCCTGAAAATAGGAGCGTATGCCTATTATATCCTGCTGGTTGAAGCAGGTCGGGTTCACCAATACTATATCGGCTTTATATCGTGTGAGCAGAGGAAGTGCTTGTGCTATACAAGAACAATGCCCTACCATATCCAATGTATTACTTTGTCGGAGCATTGCCTGCAATCCTTGCAGTAACATTTCAGATGGTTCTATCACCAATATTTTTGCTCGTTTCATAATTGTTCGTGTTCCAGATATTTAACGTAGGGTATCAAGATGTGTTCTTCTATACATGCATGATGTTGCATATCGTAGAGTAGTGTTGATAAATTGATGAGCAGCGAGGTCCGTTCTTCATTTTTCCATTCCGAAGGGAGGTATTTCATAACAAGGCTGATAAGATCGTTGAGCTTGTTTTCCATGTTGTCGTGCTGTTCTTCAAATATATTGATGCTGTATTCCGTATTTTCGGAGTGAGACAATAGTCCTGAAATATAGGGAAATACTATTTTTTCTTCATACTCAAAATGGGCTTGCACTTCTTGAATATAGTCGTTAAAAAAACGATTGACTATGGCAGCCATTTCGTGCTCTGTCGGAACTACATGTTGCAAATGTTGTTTTATATGTGGTAAGCGTTTTTGCAGATAAAAAACATGCGAATTTAATAAAAAATCCGTCAGATCTTGACAGTTAAAGTTAATGAAATCCGTTTTTTGCGGAGAATAATTTTCAAAGGTATAGGCATTGCATATCATTATCGCAAAATCGGCGGATAGGTGGTGCTCCGCACAATATTGTTCTATGGTTTGCTCCCCGAACCCCCAATAAATATGCAGACGAGGAAATAGTGCTGCCAATTGCCAATTGGAACGCAATATCTCCGATAATTTGGTGTGGCGTGTGAATATTGATTCCATGTTCAATTTTTTTTTACAAAGGTAGCATTTTTTATCTGCATTTTTTTGTTAGTAGAGGAAGTTGTTAAAAAAAAAGCTACTTTTGCAAGCGTAAATTATTTATGTTATGTCAAATATCACTTCTTCACGCACATTGAGTTTTGTTATTATTGCAGTTATATATATATCGGCAGCCTTAGTCGGATTTTTTACCTATGATTTGGTACAATCTTGCCTGGCAAGCTATTGGGCATTATTCCTTGCCGATGTAGCGGCAACCGTCTGGGTGTGGATATTCGGTTTGTTATATAAAAATGTATCGGTATATGACCCGTATTGGAGCGTTTTGCCTCCCGTTATGCTTACTATTTGGGCAGTGAGCAACGAAAGCCTGACTTTGGCGAGTGTGCTGCTGTTGATAGCGGTGTGGTATTGGGGAATAAGGCTTACCGGCAATTGGGCATATACCTTTCGGAATTTGGATAGCGAAGATTGGCGTTATACCAAATATCGTACGGAACAATCTCCGTGTATATTTCATATCATCAATTTCTTCGGTTTGAACATGATGCCCACCGTAGTGGTGTTTGCAGCCTTGTTGCCCGGTTTGCATTTGTCGGACAGCGTAGGCGGTGCCACATGGCTGACATGGGCAGGTTTTGTTGTGTGTATTGCAGCTGCCACTTTACAGTGGATTTCCGATAATCAAAAACATAGGTTTGCAAAAGAGCATAAAGGAGAAATTTGCAAAATCGGCTTGTGGAAGCATGGTCGTCATCCCAACTATTTAGGGGAAATAGCCATGTGGTGGGGTGTATGGATTATGTTTGTTTCCATCAACGGATTAGGTACTTGCACATGGTTTGTAGCCGGACCTATTGCCATGACCTGCCTATTCCTCTTTATCAGCATACCGCTTATGGAAAAACGACAGTTGAAAAACAAACCCGGCTATGCCGAATATAAAAAAGCAACACGAATGTTTGTCTAATCCGTATATCGACTATAAACGTTATTTCTTTTCTTCTCTTTTCCCTTTTCTTTTTCGATTTTTTCCTAATGCGGATGGATGGTACCTGCCAACGCAATTCGTTTAGAAAAGTATCCGTATCTACTATCCTATTCTTGAATGTCTGTTTAATGGTATTACGACAGCATTCCACCTGAGCATTCAATGAACGTTCAAAAGGGAAAGATGATAATTGTATTATTGTAGAGACGTTTCATGAAACGTCTCTGCATCCGGTTTGAATTTGTATATTCAGGGGTATATTTCCATGATTTCGGTATTTATCAGGGTGTGGCAACACCCGTATCATATCCGGATATAAATAAATCCCCCTGGCCCCCTAAAGAGGGGAACTGCGGAATCCATTGTTTTCGAATGTTTGACGTTATTTTTTAGCTTTTTCATTGTTGCCCTGAATGTTTTCAATAAGCCGAAAGCAGACGAGCTTGCTCGTATGATGAGGCGAGAAAACATCATGCTTTGCATAATTTTTGTTACTTTTGTAACAAGACAAAAGTAAAGAAAAAAAAGTTATCTAATATTAAATGCTCATTCTTTTAGCAAGCGTTTTTTACATCTTTTCTTTTCCGGCAAGGAAAAAAAATATCTTTGTTTTACAAGTTGTTTTTTTTTCAACAAATTGGATTTGTTGATTTTTCGTATCATTTTTTTTATTACTTTTGCAGTGTCAAACACTCAATGCCTTGACGGGTTTTGAGAGGTGAAAAGTGTATAAAAAGCGTTGATTCAATGTTTTATCTTTGGCTAACGTGCTTCGCTATTTTGCAACCGACCGCAAGGCGGTGCATGCGAAGGTCTTGGTTAGCCGGATGAGCGAAGAACTTTTATTTTCGCATTTTGTTATCTGGATTGAGTGTTTTTTGTCTTAGAAAATCGGGCGGAGTGTAAAAAATTAAAAAAGTTGTATGAGAAAAAGTATTTGTTTGTTGTTTTTAACATTTTTTTATTCATATCATATTCCATGTGAATATAAGCATTTGGATAGAATAATAGGTGAGACCACATCAAAAAGTGTTTATATTTGTACCGGTCCTAAATCTCAGTGTTATCATTCACATTCCCGTTGTAGAGGTTTGAATAGTTGTTCAGCGGAAATAAAGGCTGTCTCTCAAGAGAAGGCTGTTGAAATGGGAAGAAGACCATGTAAAATATGTTATTAAATAACTATATTTGTTGAGGCGTGTTTTGTGTAATAAAGTAATTTAGAATATATTATACAATGGCAAGAAGTTTTATATAAATTAGAGAAATAGATGAAGAGAAAATTATTAATTATTTTATTAGGCATCATATTTTGTAATGTAGCAATTACTTTAATGTCATGTAACCATGTCCCTAAAAAAGGAATTAAAGAGCAAAGGCGGGAAGAAATACGTCAGGCAGTTCGTTTGCATAAACTTAGATGTCCGTATGTAGTGCCCAATGCCGGCATTACGATAGTTGATATAGATGTTGATGATGATTATATGATAGTAAAAGTTGAAGTAACTGACGGGTATTATAAATCAACTTTATTAACACCGGAAATGGCAAATTCTGATAGAAATGTGGCAAGGTGCATTTCCAGTTATTCAAATAATATCATTGATATGTTTGTTGAATATGAATTTGGTATGAAATATATATATACATCACAAGAAACCGGAGAAACTTTGTTGGAAATAAAAATTCCTGCCAAAAAATTAAAAGAAGTCAAAGAAAAAGTTAAAACGGGTGAAATTCAGGCATATACTTTGATAGAATTAACAGAGATGGAATTAGCCGATATGAGTTTCCCGACTCAAATTGAAGAGGGGCTTTGGTTAACAGATGCATATATACAAGGTAATATTATTTATTATGTATATAATTTTGAGAATAAGATAGATGCATCTGATGTGTCGCAATCGGAAATATATGAATTAAGAGAGTTGTGTATTGACGGTCTTAGAGAAGAATTTGGAGCTTTGATGTATAAACAATCTATTATAAAGGAAAACATACATTTTGTTTATATTTATAAGGATAATCGCGGGAAAGAATTTGCAAGAATAAACATTGGTCCGGATGATTTGTGGTACTAAATATGGATTTGGTGTTAAAATATGCTTGCACAATATGTTCTTATATGTTGAAATAAATGAATTATATTGTAGTAGATATAAATAATATTCGGGCAGTTTTACTAAAATTATAGTTGTATGGAAGAATCAAGTAATCAACATGTAGTTCAATGCAAAAATCGCTTATGTGGCAAGGAATACCATGAGAGTTTCTCTGAGTGTCCTTTCTGTGGAACGAAAAATGGTGAATATGTGCCACCGGGTGGATTCGTAAAACAGGCAACAAGAGATTTTAACGCAGTTGCCCATATCTTTTTAGGGCTAACAATGTTTGCAACAGCAGTAACTATTATCGGTAATTTTTTTGAGATAAGTAATAACAATTTTTTTGAAGAGTATTACGGACTCAGCAACAACAATGATGTCATAGTTACAGAAATAGTTTTTGATTTCATGATACTTATATTTGCCGTGCTGACTTTTATAAAAAAACGATATGGGTTAATTATTTTCACGTTGTTATTAATCATACGTGTGTTTGCAACAGCAAATACAGTTTATGTATATGGGTACGATATGTCAGCTTACGTATTAGGGCAAAAAACGGCAATATTTATTCGTGATTTTTGTCCTTTTGCAATAGCCATGTGTTTTCGTAAAAACGGCATTTCCGGATGGAAGTCTATGCTTGCATCGGAAAAGTATGTAAAGGAACATACAAAGATTTGAAATAAAAACATTCAAAAGAATAAAAAATCAGAATGATGGTTGATTTAAGAGAAGAAATGAAATCCATTCCCGAAAATATTGAGGAATATATTGCTAATGAAATCAAAGACAATTGTTCAGATGAGTTTATTGTAAATAGACTTGGTAATTTCGGAATAAAAGAGGAAGACGCAATTTTGTTAATCAAGAAAGTGAAAAAAGAAAAAAAGGTAAATAATGAGCAATCTTATTTTGATGATGCTGAAACCGGTAAAATACATGGTTGGTTATTATTTATACTTGTTTTAATGGGAGTGGGATGTATTTATGGTTTTGTTAAAAATTGGGTTGTTAGTGTAGTTATGAATTCATGGGTGTGGGGTATTTTAGTCAGCCTATTCCAATTAATATTACCAATTTTAGCAATTGTTAGAGTTGTACAGAAGAAACCGGATGGAATTTTTCTTTTGAAATCTTATTTTATCATTTTGATTATTGAGACTTCAATATCTCTTTTCTTTGAAGGTCCATCTATGATAGTGAGGCTTGTTTTTCAAATATTGATGCTTGTTTATCTGTGTCTCTCAACACAAGTGGAAGAGTTGTTTCCTAAAGAGAAAAGAAAAGTACGGTATTATGATTGGATCATCGTCGGAATATATGCGTTTTTTTGGTTATTTTTATTATTATTGATTGATATATGTATGGAATTAGTCTAAAATAGGTTGCATAACTAAGGCAATGAAAATTTAAAACCTTTTAGTCGTCACAATCGGATATTTTTATAAACATCAATAAAAAAAAACACTCCATGCGGAGTGTTTTTTTTTAGGATAAAATATTTCAGGTTTACATTTTGGTAACCTTGAACTCTGTTCTACGGTTGAGTTGTCTGCCTTCAGGAGTTTTGTTAGTGGCGATAGGCTTGTCAAATCCGTAACCGGCAGAAGTAAGTCTGGAAGGATCGATACCTTTGCTAACCAAAGCATTTACAACGGCTTTTGCTCTACCGAGAGACAATTTCTTATTGTAAGCTGCGCTGCCGACATTGTCGGTGTGACCGGATATTTCAATGCAGAGGTTGGGATTTTCGATCAACAATTTATAGATATTTTCTATTTCTATCAAGGAAGCTGCTCTTAAAGTGGTTTTATTGTTATCAAAGAATATGTTTTTTAATACTATGGCTTTGTTTACGGCAATGCGTTCCATATAGATGATTTGTTCTATTTCTTGTTCATCGGCGGTATCGGGTATGTTAAAGTTTTCGGAGTGGAAGAGGTAGCCTGTAGCTTTTACCGCCACTGCATAGTTTTTACCCGAAGGCAATGAAAGCAGATATTCTCCGCTGATACTGTCGGAGGTAAAGGTGGCTAAAAGGACATTCTCTTCTACATCGGATAATTCTATGTTGGCATATACCGGTTTTTTGGTATCGGCATCCAAAATAGATCCTTTTACTATGGTTATCTTTTCTTTCTCTATAGCCATGGCTTGAGCTATTTCGTCTTCAAGCAAGTCGGAGGGAACCAACCAAACATTGTCCATGTGGAGGGCAAACATTTTTTGAGGTCCTAACAGGGTGATTTTGTATAGGTCTTGTCCGCCGTAGCCTTCGGCTTTGTCGGAAGCATAATAGGCAAATTTGCCGTCTTGTGTAACCACAAAATATACATCATCGTCAGGAGTATTGATAGGGTAGCCTATGTTTTCGGGTTTGGTCCATTGACCGTTTTCTATTTTTGAGAAGAAGATATCTATGCCGCCCATGGTTTCATGTCCATTGGAGCAGAAATAGAGCGTGCCGTCGGGATGAGCGTATACCGATATTTCGTCATCAGGGGTATTGATAACATTACCCAAATTTTGAGCTGTTTCCCATTGTCCTTTTTCGTTGCGTATGCTCATATAGATATCATGGTTGCCGTATCCGCCTTCTTTTTCAGAGCAGAAATAGAGTGTGTCACCTGTAATGGAGTAGGAAGCCGATGTTTCATGATAGCGGGTATTGATTTTCTTACCCATGGCTTTCGGTTTTTGGAATTTTCCGTTTTTCAATACCGATTCATACAAATCGCCGCCATTGTTAGGTTGGTATACTATAATATTCTTTCCGTCTTTGGAAATAGCTTGAACGGCCACATGCTTTTTGTTGCACAATGCCAACACGCGTATCGGGGCGGTAAAGTCGCCTTTATCGTTGATTTGGCTTTGGTACACGTTTTCATAATATTTTCCGTCATCGGCCATTTTAATTTTTTTACCTTCTCTACGGGAAGTAAAATAAATGGAAGTATTGTCCATGGTGATAACAGGACCATATTCGTCAAAATCTCCGTTCACCACATTGCCTAAGTTGTCGATAAAGCAATTGAATTCATAGCGAATCATGTTTTTTCCTCTTTCACATTCGGCTATACGTTTGTGAGCCATATCTTTTTCTTTGGCAGTGGTGGCACCATTGGCGGCATAGGCTTGGTATAACGCAATGGCGGAATCAAATTCCATGCGAGATTGGTGAGCCCCTGCGGTGTATAATAACACTTCGTAATTCACTTGAGGGTTGAGTTTATAGGCTGCTTCCCCATATCTGTAAGCTTTTTGTGTGTTGCCTGATTCATAGTAGCATTTGGCTATTTTGTAATTCAACTCAGCATTGTTGGGGTTGAATTGTTGTGCTTGCAGATAGTAATTGAGGGCATAAGTGTATTCTATACCGCTCAAGGCGTTGTCAAATATTTTGTTACCTGATTTAATATTGGAAAGAGCGGTTTTTAATCCGCTTTTATCGGCAGGAAAGTTTTCTTGTGTAAAAGCTACATTTTGTGCAATACCGCTTATTGCAATTATATTAGCGATGATAATGTATAATATCTTTTTCATTGTAATATGCTTTTAAGGATTATTTACATTGTTTTTCTACATATTCTTTTGCTTGTTCTATGCCCATGGCGGCAGCTTTTGACCAATCTTCACAGGCACCTTCGGGATTACGCATCATCTCTTTGGTGTTGCCTCTGTGCATATAAGCTTCTCCGTACTGAGGATTGATTTTTAAAGCGGCGTTAAAGTCATCAATGGCATTTTGATATTGTTTGAGTTTATAGTATGCAAAACCTCTATTGCTATAGCTTTGATAGAAGTCGTCTTTGAGAGCAATGGTTTTGGTGAAATCTTCTATAGCTCCTTGATAGTCTATGTTTTGAATTTTTGCCACACCACGATTGTTGTATGCCATATAATATTCGGGGTCTATGTCAATAGCATTGGTATAGGCTTCAATGGCATGGTCGTATGCTTCTGATTCATAATAGGCGCTGCCCAAATTGTTGTAATAAATAGGCATTTTACCATTGATGCTGATAGCTGTTTTGTAGTCTTCTATAGCGGTTTTGAGGTCGCCTTTCATTTTGCGGGCGCTACCCCTATCGTTATATATTTGTGCTACTTTATCGCTTATCTTTAGTGCATTGGTGTAATCGGTGACGGCATCGTCATAATTTTTCATTTGAAAATTAGCCAGTCCTCTCAAGTAATAAACTTTGAAATTAGTGTCATTATAGGCAATGCTTTTATCGGCATTGGTAATGGCTTCGGTATATTGTCCGTTGTTAAAATAAGCTTTGGCTAACAAAAAGTAGGCACTATCTTTGCTGTTACTTTTTTCAACAAAGGTGGTTAACACTTTAATAGCTTCTTCTTTTTGTTGGTTGGCTTGGTATGCCGATGCTAACAATTTGTATGCATCGGTTAATTCGGCATTGATGTTTAACGAAGCTTTCAAATCGTTGATAGCGGCGGAATAGGCTTTTTTGTTGTATTTTTCCAATCCGCTGTTGTACAATTTTTCAGCCTGTTGAGTTTGTTTGGGCGATATTACTATCATCTTAGGTTTTTGCGCCCATACGGCTATGCTCGTACTGATGAGCAATAATGTGATAATTAATTTGGACTTCATAATGTATTAGTATTATTATTTATTTTACTTTATTTTACTTTACTTTACTTGTTTTAGTTTTATAATAAATGTGCTTCCTTTTCCTGGTGAAGAAGATTTAAGTTCTATCTTTCCTTTATGGTATTGGTTGATAATTCGTTTGGTGAGTGTAAGCCCCAACCCCCAGCCTCTTTCTTTGGTGGTGTATCCGGGTTCAAAAATACGTTTTTGCTCTTTTGTATCCATGCCTTTTCCTATATCATTCACTTCTACATAGGCATAGTTACGGTCTTCGTAGAGGGTGATGGTAATGGTTCCGCTACCTTGCATGGCGTCTACGGCATTTTTGCATAAATTTTCCAACACCCATTCAAACAGATACACGGAGATATTGGCATATATGCTTCTTGGCGGAATGTTGAGGTTGAATTGAATTTTGGAGGAGGTTCTCGGTTTGAAATAGTTAACAAAGTTATTGATGGTGTCGTTGAGATTTTCTTTGGTAAGGTCGGGCATGGACCCTATTTTTGAAAATCGTTGTGCAATACGTTCCAAATGAGAGATATCTTTATTCATTTCGTCGGTGATAGCAGGGGAAACTTGCATGTCTTTCAATAGTTCTTCCCAAGCCATTAGCGATGAAATAGGGGTGCCTAATTGATGTGCCGTTTCCTTGCTCATGCCTACCAAAATGCTGTTGTTTTGAGCCAACCGGGCTTTGTTAAACATGTTAAAGGAAATGATGATAAACAAGATGATGATGATAGCTTGCAATATCGGGAAAAGTCGCATTGCCCGCAGTAATAACGATTCTTCGTATAGCACATAACCATATTGTTGGCTTCCCAACGAAATTTTGATAGGTTTGTGTGCCGCCTGCATTTTTTTTATTTGGTGGCTTACGTATTTCTGATCTTTCATTTTGGTGCTGTCCATATTGCCAAAATGCAGTACTCGGGTGATAGACGAATCGGTGATGAGTATGGGCAGGGAAGGGGAGTTGTCGATTATTTCGGAGAAGTAACCTTTCACCAAGTCGTTTAACACGACTCTCATTTGGGTACAAATGTTGGATTCTTTGTGGTATAGATATAAAAAGTCGTTACCGTAATAATTGATGGGAATACGTTGGTACCGGTCTTCTTGCAGTACGCGGTTCAGTTCGTTGCGGTTGCGGATGGCTTGTGATGTTTCTTCGTCCAGATTTTTTGTCTCTATCACATTGCCCTCCATATCGGTTAAAATACAGGGAATGGTATGATTGCTGACGATAATATCGGTATAAAATGTGATATCTTCACCCATATCGGCGGTGATAATATGCATAAAAGCCTGTCCTATGGTGTTGGCTCTGTCTTCTTGGTCTTCGCGGAATGTATTAAAAAAACTGTTGGTGGAATTCACCAAATCGGCTTTCCTATGGATGGCGTCAGCCCATATTGCTATTTTTTGCTGTTCCGAAACCACTATTTTATCTATCAAAGAATTCATAAAGAACATAGTAGCACCTAATATAAGTGCTGTGCTGACGGCAAGTGCCCATGTGCTAATTTTCTTTTTTTTACTTGATATCATTTTTTACTATGTTCTTAAAAATATAAAACGTTTATATGTATGGTTTTATTATTTGAATGTATAGAGATTTTTCCGTTCGGGTGTTCATTAAGGGTGCGTGAAGGGCATATTATGTGCATAAATGTGTGTTCTTGTGCAGGTATTTCGCTTTGGGACATTTCTATTTTTATGCCGTCTATGTCGCATTCAGTGTCGTCAATGTTTAAAGTTTTTTCACCAATGTTTTTAAGTTCAAAATAGTAGTGGTATATATCTACATTTTTTATTTTTTTGACAACTATATTGTTGGCTGCCGGTAGCAATATGGAGGCTTCTTGAGAGTAAGAAGAAGGGGAGCTTTCGTATTTTTCAATTTGTATTCTGCGTTCCATTGCAGCGGCAATGCTGTATATGGAATTGCGTTTGTCGTTAGGATTGTTGCTGACATATTTTTGAGCCATGCTTTTTCCTTTGGGCTCATCTATAAAATAGAGGTGGTTACTGTGAGTATTGGTGTCCAGATAGGGGGCAAATTCGGGTTGTAGGGCTATATAATTTTTAAAGCTCACTATTCTTCTTAATGACAAATTGGTGTTGTAAGTGTCGGAAAACAGGGGACTTGCAAATCCTTTGACGGTGAGATATACATTGTTGCCGCATTGTAAATCCACCAGCAACCATTGCTTTATTTGGTCTAAAAGCATCATCCCGTAATCCACTTTGTTGGTAAAAAAGTGGTTAATATCGTCTATGGCTTGAGATTTTTCCTTGTCTTTCAATCCTTTAGAATATTCATATCGGTATAGTTCCAATTTGTTTTTGTATTGGGTGAGGGTGGTGAGATAGTCTAACGAAGTTGTGGTGGCGGTGGTTTTGGGGTCGGGTTCGTCATTGTGGAAATAGAGGGATATGGGTAATAGTTGTTGTATGGTATCCTTTAATTGTCGGAGTGTTATCGCCCATATGGTATCATAGTGTTGTATTAAAGTATCGGGTTTGATATCAAAACAATAGATATCTTTGCAACAATTTTCTTCACTTTGTAAGAGGCTGCCTTTTCTGTTGGTGGCGAAATAGCCGCTACTGTCATCGTTGTTGAATTTTATATGACTTTCATTGGCAGGGGAGTTAATAGGATATCCCATGTTAACGGGAGTTGTCCATGAGGAAAATTCTCCTTCTGCGTAAAATATATCGCTGCCGCCGTATCCTACATGATAATCGGAATGAAAATACAACCTGTGTTGTTTATTGTTGTAATAAGGAGAACCTTCATCGCCGCCGGTGTTAATGGTAGGACCGATGTTTACCGCAGGGGAGAATCCCTTGTCGGTAACAGTGGTGTACCATATATCGTTACCGCCAAATCCGCCCTGACGGTCGGAAACAAAATATAATATGTCAAAATCGGGAGTTTCCACCAAATGGGGACTGCAATTAGAGCTATTGCCCGCATTGACGATGGAATTGAGCTTTTCCGGTTTGCTCCATTCTCCGTTATCGTTGAGGGTACTCATCCAAATGCTCCAAGGATAGTTTTTGCTTTCGCTTATTCTTTTACGGCAGAAAAACAAACGTTTTTTATCCGTGTCAAAACAGAAATCTCCGGTATGATATTTCTCATTATTAATATGTTTGGAAAGAGAGTAGGACTCTCCCAAACCGCGAGAGGAATAGGGAGCTAAATATATTTTTGAAATAAAATAATCGTCCAAAAGATTATTGTAATTGCTGGTGGATTGGGGACGTATGGATGAAAAATATATACCGTATTCGTCATCTTGTATGGCATTATATTCTGAATATTCACCATTGATTTTAGTGGATGCTTTTTCTACGTTTATCCAAGCACTGTCGTTGATGTGTTCGTGGATGTGTTGTAAAAAGTTTAATTCTTTTTTACAACGTTCGTTGAGTGCTTTATCCGAGGTGTGGTATTGCAGGTATTGTTCCAAAGAATGTATTGCATGATTGTAGTCTGCTATGTTTTTTTGCGACATTGCTAAGTCTATCCATACTTGAGGCATGCAGGATATGCTGTCTGACGAGCATACTTTTTCAAAATACAGTATGGCTGTATGGTATTGGTTAATGGTTTTGCATAAATTGGCATAGTGATAATAAAAACTGATGCTTTGTTCGGGTTGGTGTTTTAATATCTCATTATAATAATACACTGCAGCGGGAATATTACCTGTATGCTCATGAAATTGTGCTGATTTCCAGTAGCCGGCAACATTGGGTTGTTGAGCATATCCGCATGATATTATGGAGTATAGTAAAAATAAGTGTATTATTATTTTATTCATATCGCATTAAAAAATATAACATGGAATACGTTGTTGTCGGGGCGTGTGTTCTGTTTTGAAAATGTAGGATAGATTAATTTCTATACCACCGCGTACATGACTGGCTTTGGTGAGTTTGGACACATTAAAATCATAACATATTCCTAATTTTACCCTTCGCCATTCTCCGCCGGTGGATAAATATACGGCATCGTTCCACCGGTAATAGAGTCCTACAAAGAATTTATTGATATACCATTTAACATCAAAACGGAACAGGTAAACAAAGTTTAGCCCTATTTGAAACTCTTGGTATTTTTGTTGTATGGCGTAATACACATTGGGTTCCAATGCTATACTGCTATGCACGGTGAAACTGCCCATAAAATGTGCCAGCACTTTTATGGGTAAACGTATGTTATCGTCTTTATATAGCGATATATGGGCTCTATTTAAATGGAAAACACCTATCCCTGCTTGCATGGTGTGCTCTATGGTGGGCTGATAAAACCATGCTATGCCCGCTCCGCAGTCAAAAAATATAAATTTATTTCTCGCAAACACTTCACTTAACGGGATATGCGGGTCGTAGATGCCATTGTGGTATTGCTCGTCGAATTTTAGTTGGGAATAATTCCATGAGCGTTGAACCCCACCTAAGGTGATTCCTCCCATGATAAAGTGATTGTTAAGTCTGTTAAGTGCATGAGCATATGCAAAAGACAATGACCCTTGCAGTGAAGTGTATTTAGAGTCACCGGCTTGGTCAAAATCTATATTGATGCCCATGGAAAATATATCTTGTTGCCTTACCCTCTTTTTTAACGGCATATCGGCAAATGCACCCATGGTTTGATAGGGCTTGGAAATGGCTCTCCATTGATTGCGGTAATATACGCCAACGCGTGCATTGCCGTCAAAAAAGCCCGCTACAGCCGGATTGATGGATACTGGAGAAAGCCAAAATTGTGATAAATGAACATCTTGTCCTAACAGTTTTAGATTTATTAGGATGAATACGAGGTATAAAAAACATGTTTTATATCTAATTATCAGTTCTTTATGTTTTATTTTTATCACAACTATTATTGCATAATAATAAATACAAAGATAAGTAAAATTACCGATAAAAACAAGCAAATAATAATAAATTTGATGACAGGGGTTAAAAAAAAGTATGAATTGGGAAAAATATCCGATATAATTGAAGAAAAATGCAGCCGAAAATGCAAATAAAAGAGGAGATAGCCGGATGTTTTTCCTTTCTAAGGGGACAGTTACATGTTCCGTGCATTTTTGGTGCATTTTCTATCGGCATAAAAAAAACTCACAAGTTTATGAAACAATAACTTATGAGCTTAGTGCTGCGGAGAGAAAGGGATTCGAACCCCTGGAGCTGTTACACTCAACGGTTTTCAAGACCGCCGCAATCGACCNNTCGACCACTCTGCCATCTCTCCGTTTGCAAAAGTATAAAAAAAAACATTACAAACAGTGGTTTTTGATAAAAAATAATAGATTGATAATCAAATAAGTATATATGTTGTTGTGTTTTTCAAGCTATAACACCCAATCTATTCGGCAGTATTTTTCGATAAGTTCAATTTATATAACAAGCATGATACTGTCTTTGCAAAGTGCAAAGAATAATAAACAGCAACAACAAACAAACACATACAAATACTCGCAATCTGTCAATACGGGATTGAAAATCTGATAAATGCTTGTGGCATTTGGCTTATTTTTGATACAGTTTACAAATTTGATTCCATAAAATATCAGCACTTTTGTCCCAAGAAAAAGTGCTAAGTCTGTTTTTTCCCAATTCTATAAGTGAAAGTCTGAGGGTTTCGTCTTGTAGAATTTTTTCCATGGCGATACAAATTTCTTTAATATTAAGCGGATTCACTTTAATGGCGGCGTTTCCGGCTACTTCAGGCATAGCACTGCAATTGGAGGTGATTACAGGGGTGGAGCAAGCGAAAGCTTCTAAAATAGGCACTCCGAAACCTTCAAAAATAGAAGGATAGAGCAGGGCAGCCGCAGAGGAGAGCAACCTATTTATTTCGGTGGTGCTTACATATCCGGTAAATATCACGTCTTGTTTGTATTGCATGGATTGCAGCGTCTGTTTCATCTCTTTGTCCCAATATTTTTGCATACCTGCAAATACAAGTTTTGCCACAAAACCTTTTTTTCTGAATCGCTCAAAAGAGAGGAGTATATTGACAATGTTTTTGCGTTTGTTGGCGGTTCCGACAAATATAAAGTACGGAAAGCCATTGCTATATTGCTGGCGTGTTGCCGACTTTTCTTCAGGTGATATTTCATGAAAGTCTTCGGCAGCGGCATTGGGTGCCACCACCACTTTTTTGTTGTCCACATTGTAATGGCAAATAATATCTTGACGAGAAAAGTTGGAAACGGTAGCCAAAATGTCTGCTTTATGAGCGAATTTAGGAAAAAAATATTTATAATAAGCCCTGTACAAAGGCGGACTCATCAGCGGAAAATGCTCAAAATTAATATCATGAATCACATTAACGGTTTTGATATCCGTATTAAGGCATAACCATCCGTCGGTAGATAGAAACACGTCTATCTTTTCTTTTTTCAGTGCTCGCTTAATTCCTATTTCAAAGAACAATATCCACAAAAAAGGATGTCTGGCTTGGGGTTTAACCACCACCGGTTTTATATTCTGACCGAATATAAAATATGGGTCAGGCTGTCTGTCAAAAAAGAAAACAAATTCATCCTCAGGGTGATTTTGCACAAGGCGTCGTATAATTTCATACGAATACCATGCTATGCCGTCCATTTTACCTTTGACAAATAAGCGAGTGTTGATACCTATTCTCATATTTATGCTTCTTGATGAGTCACTATTACTTTTTCTTCTTTTGTGTCGTAGTCTATCAGCAAGGAATCACCGTTGTGGATGGATTCATTAACAATTTCTTCTGCCAACACGTCTTCTATATATTGTTGAATGGCACGTTTGAGCGGACGAGCCCCGTATTGAGAACTCCATCCTTTATCGGCAATAAAGTCTTTTAATTGTTCCGATAAAGCTATTTTAATATTGATATCATTCAGTTTTTGATATACATGTTTCAACTCTATATCTATTATTTTGTGGATGTCTTCCTTGCTTAACGAATTAAAGAATATGATGTCGTCAATTCTATTGATAAATTCAGGGGCAAATTGTTTGGAGATAGCATCCTCTATGGTGCGTTGTATATCTTTTTTATAATTTTCTTGTCTTGCATTGGTGCTAAAGCCAACACCTTGCCCAAAGTCTTTCAGTTGACGGCTGCCCACATTGGAAGTCATGATGATGATGGTATTTTTAAAATCCACTTTTCTTCCCAAACTATCGGTTAAGTGACCTTCGTCAAACACTTGCAGCAACAAATTGAATACATCGGGATGGGCTTTCTCAATTTCGTCCAACAGCACTATAGAATAAGGCTTGCGACGAATTTTTTCGGTAAGTTGCCCGCCTCCTTCTTCATAACCCACATAGCCCGGAGGTGCTCCTATGAGTCGGGTGATGGAGAATTTTTCCATATATTCGCTCATATCAATTCTTACTATGGCATCTTCCGAATCGAATAAGTATTTAGCCAATATTTTGCACAAAAATGTTTTACCCACACCGGTGGGACCTACAAATAAAAAGGTTCCTATCGGGCGGGAAGGGTCTTTTAAGCCCACTTTATTGCGACGGATGGCCTTACAAATAGTTTTTACCGCATCGTCTTGACCGATAATGGTGTTTTTCAATTCTTCTTCCATATTTTGAAGACGATTGGTGGTATTGCTGTTGATACGGTTGACGGGTATACCGGTGGTCATGGCAATAACATCGGCAATGGTTTCTTCTGTAACCTCTTCTCTTATTAAATTCAAACTTTCATCCCACTCTTTCTTTGTTTGTTCAAGTTGCTGTTGAAGCGTGTTGATATTATCGCGTATGCGACCCGCTTCTTCGTAGCGTTGTTGTTCTATGGCCAAACGTTTTTCTTCGTCCAAAACTTCTATTTGTTTTTCTAAATTGGTGATGTTGTCGGGTATAACTATATTGTTGATATGTACTCTGGCACCGGCTTCATCTAAGGCATCTATGGCTTTGTCGGGTAGGCAACGGTCGGTAATATAACGTTGTGTAAGATGAACGCAAGCACGAATGGCCTCTTCGGTATAATGCACCATGTGATGGTCTTCGTACTTACTTTTGATATTGTTTAATATCTGTATGGTTTCTTCCGGAGAAGTAGGCTCTACCAATATTTTTTGGAAACGGCGTTCCAATGCTCCGTCCGATTCTATACTGTTGCGATATTCATCCAGCGTGGTGGCACCTATACATTGGAGTTCTCCGCGGGCCAAGGCCGGCTTGAACATATTAGAAGCATCTAAAGCCCCAGAAGCATTGCCGGCACCCACTATGGTGTGGATTTCGTCAATAAAAAGAATAATATCGGGATTGGATTCCACTTCCCAAAGTACGTTTTTCATTCTCTCTTCAAATTGTCCGCGATATTTGGTGCCTGCTAACATGGAAGCAATATCCAAAGCAATTATTCTTTTGTTGAGCAAAATACGGGGTACCTGTTTTTGTAATATCTTGAGTGCCAAGCCTTCGGCTATGGCCGATTTGCCCACACCGGGTTCGCCTATAAGTATGGGGTTGTTCTTTTTGCGTCTGCTGAGCACTTGGGCTATTCTTTCCAATTCTTTTTCACGCCCCACCACGGGGTCTAATCTTCCTTCTTCAGCCGCCTTGTTTAAATCTCTTCCGTAGGCATCCAAATTGGGAGTTTGACTCTTTTTCTTTTTTACTCCCGCCCCCTTGGCTCTGCTTCGTTCCATTCTTTTCGGCATGTCAGGTGTGTCCTCGTCATCCATGTATTCATCGCTGTCGCTTTGATTTCTGATAGTATCGTCTTGGGAAGGCAGATATGCGTCAGAAAAATCCTTGAAATAGTTGTATATGTCATTGTACGATATGCCGTTATCGTTCAATATTACCTTAGGAATGTTAAAATCTTGCCATGCAATGGCCATAAGCAGGTGTTCCACTTCTATTTGAGCCGCATTCAGCGATTTAGCTTTAATTGCGGCTATGTCTAATAAATTTGTGGATTGCTTGATTAGCGGTATGTGCGATGACTCTATATTGGGAACATAATCATCATCATGAATATATATTTTGGAACCTATGGATTCTATGAGAAATTTTGTGTTGATACCTTTGTGGGCAAAGAAATTTTCTATAGCCGGATAGTTTCCTTCCAACATACTCAAAAATATATGTTCAACACCTATAGTGGTGCTATGATATGTTTGAGCTTGTAAAGCACTGTTTTGTAATATTTTTATCAAATTTTCAGAAAAATTCCACTTACTCATACTATGAAAATACAATATTTTTAAGATAACAAAATTACTTTATTTCCATTTAATGCTCTTTTGAGGAAGATTGTTTTTTTTAACAAAAAAAAGTTGAATAAAAAAAGATTTTTTTTGCATTTGGTATCGTTTTTTTTTGTACTTTCGTAAATTAGCATTGAAATATGCATAACTTTGATTAATAATGTATTGTAGTATATAAAAAAGATATAATGGAAGATTTTGGTAGAATTATTCCTGTTGATATTGAAGAACAAATGAAATCGGCGTACATAGATTATTCTATGTCGGTAATAGTTTCCAGAGCTTTGCCGGATGTGCGGGACGGTTTAAAACCCGTGCATCGCCGTATTCTTTATTCCATGAACGAATTGGGGCTTTTACACAGCTCTCCACACAAAAAATGCGCCACCATAGTCGGTGACGTTCTCGGTAAGTATCACCCTCACGGTGATAGTTCCGTTTACGATGCTCTTGTGCGTTTGGCACAGCCGTGGTCTATGCGTTATACTTTGGTGGACGGACAAGGAAACTTCGGATCTATAGACGGTGACAGCCCTGCTGCCTATCGTTACACCGAAGCACGTTTAGAAACTATGTCCAACGAGTTGCTTGCCGATATAGATAAAGAAACCGTGGATTTCCAAAATAATTTTGACGACTCTCGCAAGGAGCCTGTGGTTTTGCCTACCAAAATACCCAATCTATTGGTTAACGGCTCTTCCGGTATTGCTGTCGGTATGGCTACCAATATGCCCCCACACAATTTGAGTGAAGTAGTGGATGGTATAGTTGCCTATATCGACAATAAAGAAATTTCCACCGAAGATCTTCTGCAATATGTGAAAGCACCTGATTTTCCCACCGGTTGTACCATATACGGTTACGACGGTGTTAAAGATGCGTTGCTTACGGGCAAAGGTCGTATAATTATGCGTGGTGATGTGATCATAGAAGACGCTGAACATGCCCATGGTCATGAACGTATAGTCATTACCAGCATACCGTATCAGGTGAACAAATCGGAAATGGTACAAAAAATAGCCAATTTGGTTAAAGATGCCAAAATAGAAGGAATCAGCGAAATTCGTGATGAATCCAAACGCGATGTAAGAGTGGTGTTGGAATTAAAACGTGATGCCCGTCCAAGCGTGGTGTTAAATAAATTGTACCAATATTCTCCGTTGCAAACATCCTATAATGTCAACAATGTGGCATTGGTCAACGGCAGGCCGCAAACATTGAACATTCGCGATTTAATAGTATGTTTTGTTAATCATCGTCATCAAGTGGTTATTCGCAGGGCTCAGTTTGAATTGAAGAAAGCTCAAGAGAGAATGCATTTGGTGGAAGGTTTTATCAAGGCATTGGATATCATTGATGAGATTATTGCTCTTATCAAATCTTCTCACACGGTGGATATAGCTCGTCAGGGTTTGATGGACAAATGGGGCTTTTCCAAACTGCAAGCCGATGCAATAGTGGAAATGCGTTTGAGGCAACTCACCGGCTTGGCAAGAGAGGAATTGCAAAAAGAATACGATGAGTTAAAAGCAAAAATAGATTACCTCAATAGTTTCCTCTCCGACGAATCCATGCGTATGGAAGTGATAAAAACCGAAATGTTGGAAATAAAAGCCAAATACGGTGACGATAGAAGAAGCCGCATTGAATATGCAGCCTCCGATTTCCGCATAGAAGATGTTATTGCCGATGATGATGTAGTAATCACCATTACACATCAAGGATACATTAAACGAACGAGTTTGAATGAGTACAGAGTGCAAAACAGAGGCGGTAAAGGTCTGGTAGGTGCTAACACTCGCCGCACCGACGATTTTATAGAACATATCTATACGGCTACCAACCATAATTATTTATTGTTTTTCACCGAAAAAGGTAAATGTTTCTGGTTGAGAGTGTTTGAAATAGTGGAAGGCGGAAGAACATCTAAAGGACAGTATATTAAGAATTTAATTAACTTAGAAGATGGTGATAATATTAAGGCAATTATCAATTTGAAGAGTATTTCCGATGCCGATTACATTAATAATAATTATGTAATATTGTGTACCGAAAAAGGTATAGTGAAAAAAACATCATTGGAAGCCTATTCCCGTCCTCGTAAAAATGGTATTAATGCCATCACCGTTAGAGACGGCGATACTTTGTTGAATGCATGCCTCACCAATGGCAAATCGGTGGTGTTATTAGCATCTTATGCCGGAAAGGCCGTTCGTTTTCGTGACGAACAAGTTCGCCCCATGGGTAGAAATGCTTCCGGTGTAAAGGGAATAACCTTATCAGACAACAACGATAGAGTGGTTGGCATGATTTGTGTAGAAGATGATAATAAGAAAGATATATTAGTGGTTTCGGAACACGGATACGGGAAACGTTCTTCATTGGATGATTATAGAGAAACCAATAGAGGCGGAAAAGGGGTAAAAACCATTAATATAACAGAGAAGACAGGTAATTTGGTCGCCATTAAAGATGTTACGGACGAAGATGATTTGATGATAATGAATCGCAGTGGTATAACAATAAGAATGAAAGTTTCGGATTTGAGAATTTTGGGTCGTACTGCACAAGGAGTAAGACTTATTAATTTGAAGGAAACAGACAGTATAGCTGCGGTAACACAAGTGCCTACAGAGGAAATATCGGAAGAAAGTAATAATAATGACGAAACAGGTACTGAAGAAGTGGAATAAAAAGTATAATTAAAATTGATAGAATAATAACCGACTAAACAATAATAGATATGAAAAAGTTAGTTTTAATGTCAGCCTTGTTATTGGCAATGGTAATTGCATCGGCTCAATCGGGTAAAAGAGATTTGAACAATGCGTATAATCATTATAGTAACGGATATTTAGATAAGGCACAAGCCGCTATTGAACGTTGCTTGCAAGCAGAAGATACCAAAAATGAAGCAAAAACATGGATGTATCGCGGAAATATCTACCTTCTGATTGCCGATAGTAAAGACGAAGTGTACAAAAATTTGTGTGATAATGCAGCCGAAGTTGCTTTTGAATCGTATGAAAAAGCTTTGTCACTGGATCCGGGTGTGAGTGTGAGTATGCGTATTCCTACTCCTGCAATGGGATTAAAAATATGCTCTCAAATGCTTATACAAAAATCGGTGGATTTGTTGCGCTCAGGCACCAATATGGAAAAAGCTTTGGAATTGGCCGAAAAAGCACATGTGGCAGATAAAAGCGATGATAACAACACTTATATTTATGCATATGCCGCAGAATTGAACGGCAAAAAAGACATCGCCAAAACCAATTATATGGCATTGGTGAAAAAAAGAATGAAAGGAAATATTTATCCTTATGTTCGCTTGGCTAATTTATATAAAGATGCCGAAGATACCGCTAATGCAGTAAAGGTGGTGAAAATAGCAGAGTCTATGTTCCTGACAGAAGAAAAATTTGACGTGGATATGGCTTCTTCAGCTTCGTTGGTATATATGTGGGCAGGAGAAAACGAAAAAGCTGCCGATATCATGAACAAAGCTTTGGAAAAAGATCCGAACAATCATACGTTATTAATTAATTATGGTACGGAATTAACCAATCAAAAACAATATGCAGAAGCAGAAAAATATTTGCTCAAAGCAGTGGAAATGAAATCGGATGATATATATGCTAATTATAATCTCGGCAATTGCTATTATAACAATTATGTGGATATCATGAAAAACATAGATGATATTTTGGATGATAATGAATATAACAAGCAAAAGGAAATAGCAGAAGGTTTGTTGGCAAAAGCACGTCCCTATTTGGAAAAATCACACCAAATAGACCCAAAAGATTATAATACACTTTTGATGTTAAAGTTGGTTTATTCCCGTTTGAATGAATTGGAAAAATTAAACGAGGTAAACGATGCTATCAAAGCATTGGGACGATAAGACATAATGTTAACACACGAAAAAAGGTTGCCGCAGGGCAACCTTTTTTCGTATTAGCTGAGGTCATAGTATTTGAAGAATGATTGAGTGTTACAACTTTTTAATGATATCGTCTTTATTTTTTAATTCCTCAATAATCTTCTTATAGTTGTTGTATGCTGTTTGCGGAAGGGTGATAGTATAGGTTGTGTGATTTTTGTTTGTTAAATGATTCGATTGAATCCATGGATTAAAAGTGCGTAGTTGTTTATAGGTAATACCTTGGGCTAATGCAAAATCAACCCAATTATTGACAGCAGTGTCTACCAGTATTTGTTTAGTCGGTATGGGTTGATATAAATCTTTTATTCTTAAATGAATACCATAATTGGTAAGGTCGGATAGTATAATTTTTGCTGCTAATATGCGATATACATAGCGGGAAGTTTCGCTGTTGAGCAGCAAATCCCAATAGTTGGCGGTTTGTTGAGCGGTGGCACTGCGGCGATAGCCACCGTCACCCATGTTGTATGCTGCAGCGGCAGCAGTCCAAGAGCCTTGCTGTTTGTAAGAATTTTTGAGGTATTTGCATGCTGCTACCGTGCTGGCGGTTACGGAATAACGTTGGTCTACTTCTTCGTTGATTTCCAATCCGTAGGAAGTGCCGGTAGTTTTCATTATTTGCCAAACCCCCACGGCTTTTGACGGTGATACTACATTGGTTAACCCGCTTTCTATCAAAGCCAGATATTTAAAATCTTCAGGTAGTCCTTGTTCTTTGAGTATGGCTTCTATAACGGGAAAATACCGGTAAGCTCTTTTACAATATAAAATAATGTTAGATTGCCAATATACATTCACCAGCAATTCTCTGTCCAATGCTTCACGAACATCGTATCTGTCTATCGGAACAGGCTCGCCGCAAAATGTGAGCTCTGCCGGAATGGGAGGGGAGTATAAAAAATAGGAATTGGCAAAAGCTTTGTTATAGTCTTCATCTTCAGGTGTGTTATCGTTTATGTAGGATACCAGCAACACTCCGCTCATTATAGCAATGATGCCCAACAATGTGATTTCTATAAGAAAATGTTTTTTTTGCATGCTTGTGATTATTCTTTATCAATGTGGGTGAGTGAAATTCCGAATAATGTACCGAATATCAATATACAATAACAACAACCTATAATACATGATAACAGATTGTTAGCAGATAAAATGTATGCTGCTAATGCTGTGCCTATAATTGTGATACATGCATATAGAACGCACACCCAGCGTTGAGGAAATCCGGCATATACAAGGTGATGGGTGGTGTGCCCTTTATCTCCTACAAAAGGCGAACGCCCTTTTGAAATGCGTTTGATGAATACGGTGAGCGTATCGGATAAAGGGATGATAAATAGCAATATTACACACAGCAACATT
Source organism: Bacteroidales bacterium UBA1205 (assembly GCA_002309615.1). Taxonomy (GTDB): domain Bacteria; phylum Bacteroidota; class Bacteroidia; order Bacteroidales; family WCHB1-69; genus UBA1205. Next base: position 5,848 of record DBXT01000018.1, on the reverse strand, counting down.
TTCAAGGAGTAAAACCATTGGTTTTGTCCTGAATTCTGAAAATATGCATCGGGATTCCATAAATAGAGCATGCTGAATATGGCCAATGTGCATCCTAAAGTTAAACTGCCGATATCTCCCATATACATTTTGGAAGGGTGAAAGTTGAAAAACAAAAATCCTACTACTGCACAAGCAATGCCAAGCATAAGAAAAGTATCTAATATACTTATTTGTCCGTATAGATGCGATAGTATAAGCATGCCGCCTATAATAGCTACCGATGTCATGGCGGTAACACCGTCCATGTTGTCCAACATGTTTAAAGAATTGATCAACCCTACCACCCACAATACGGTGATAATATAGTTTAACCATGTAATAGGGAAGCACTTAATGTATATTCCGCATATCAATAGTATTATCGCAATCAGAAATTGGAAACAAAATTTAGCGACAACCGAGGCATTGTGTAAATCGTCGTACAATCCCAATACGAATGCCAAAGAGATGCAGGCAATTATAGAACATATTTGTAATTTGTTGTCTATGGGTGTGTCGGTAAACAAAAAATAGGCAATAAGCGATACCATAAAACCTATAAAAAACGATATTCCTCCCATCACCGGCTTTTGTTTGGTTTCCCATCGAGTGGAATTAACGGGAGCATCTTTTGCAAAACGTTTTCCTGAATAATGCAAAAGGAAATAGTTGACCAATAATGATAGTACGAAAGAACCTATTCCTAACAATAATATAACAAGAGGATATGTCATTTTTAATATAAAAGTCTAATTATATGTTAATTGTATATGTATATAATATGATATATTTAACATGCAAAAGTAATATTTTTTTTGAAGAAAACGGTTGTTGTTTCATCAAAAAAAAACGGTTTGATTTCGGAATAAAAATAAATTGAAAAATGCTGAAAAAAATGCGGAAAAAAGAGATTTTTTTGCAATAAAAACTATACATTTGCAAATTACTTAATTCAAAAAGAAAATATAATAAACAATTGATAATATGATAGAAAAGAATCAAAACGTTGTTCAAAAAGAGGACATAGTGGTTAGATTTTCCGGTGATTCCGGCGATGGCATGCAATTGTCAGGAACATTGTTTTCTGATGCGTCTGCATTAACGGGTAATGATATTGCTACATTTCCCGATTATCCTGCAGAGATACGCGCTCCGCATAATACGATAGCGGGAGTGTCCGGTTTTCAAACACATGTCGGTTCTCGCATTTATAGCTCCGGTGATAAATGTGATATTTTGGTTGCTATGAATCCTGCTTCGTTGAAGTCTCAAATTAAGTGGGCAAAAAAAGGAGCTACCATTATATTGGATATAGATACTTTTACCGACAATGCAGTTAGCAAAGCCGGTTATGAAGGCAATCCGTTTACCGATGAATTGGAGCGTGCGTATACTATAATCAAAGCGCCTATAACTTCATTTACCGAAAAAATAGGTGCAGATATGGGTGTAGAGAAATCTGTTACTTCCAAATGTCGTAATATGTTTGCATTGGGAATGATATTTTATCTCACTCATAAAAAATTAGACCAGACATATGCCTATTTGGATAGAAAATTCGCCAAAAAACCGGATGTGGTGAAATTGAATAAGGCTGTTCTTACCGAAGGTTATGAATATGCAGATAAATTGGAACTTATTCATTCAAAAATAGTGGAAATAGCCTCCGCTAAAATGCCCAAAGGTACTTATCGTAATATTACCGGTAATGTGGCAACGGCATGGGGCTTGTTGGCTGCATCTGAACGTAGCGGTCGCGGTTTGTTCCTCGGTTCTTATCCTATCACACCTGCTACCGATGTGATGGTGGAATTGGCTAAACACAAAGGTTTGGGCGCAAGGGTGTTTCAGGCAGAAGACGAAATAGCCGGCATTAGTTCCGCTATAGGAGCATCTTATGCAGGTGCATTGGCCTGTACTTCCACTTCGGGTCCGGGATTGTCATTGAAGAGCGAAGCCTTGGGTTTGGCAGTAATGACAGAATTGCCTTTGGTGGTAATAGATGTACAAAGAGGAGGCCCTTCTACAGGTCTTCCCACCAAAACAGAACAATCGGATTTAGCACAAGCATTATACGGACGTAACGGAGAAGCTCCTTTGGTGGTAGTGGCAGCCTCTTCTTCAGCCAATTGCTTCTATTGGGCATATATGGCTGCAAAATTGGCCTTAGAACATATGACACCTGTGATATTGCTTACTGACGGATATCTTGGTAACGGTTCTCAATTGTTCCGTATACCCAAGGTAGCCGATTTGCCGAGCATCACACCACGTTTGGCCAAACCTAACGATCCTGACTATAAACCTTTCTACAGAGATCCTGAAACCTTTGCTCGCCAATGGGCATTGCCGGGAATGGAAGGTTTACGCCATAGAGTAGGCGGTTTGGAAAAAGCACCTGAAGGTAATCTTAGTACCGATCCTGAAAATCACGCATTGATGGTGTTCAATCGTCAAGAAAAAGTGAATAGAGTAGCCAACTACATCCCCGATCAAGAAGTAACAGGAAACCCTGATGCGGATTTATTGGTAATCGGTTGGGGCGGAACCGCCGGTGCGCTCACTTTGGCTGTGGAAGAAATGAATAAAGAAGGCAAAAAAGTGGCCTATACACATTTCAATTATATTATGCCATTGCCGAAAAACACAGAAGATATTTTGAAAAAATACAAGAAGATAGTTGTTTGCGAACTTAATAACGGTCAGTTCTTGAGTTATCTTCGTGGTAAATATCCTCAATATCCTATGCACCAATACAATAAGATTATGGGATTGCCTTTTGAGGTTACGGAATTAAAAGAAAAGTTTAACGAAATTTTGGGAGAATAAAATTATGACACATACAATGGAAAGACATTTTGTTCCTGAATCTAATGTCGAATTAACAAAAGCTGATTTTACCAGTGATCAAATGGTGAAGTGGTGCCCCGGTTGTGGTGACCACGCAATTTTATCCTCATTGTTGAACGTTTTCCCGAAAACACACCACAAAAAGGAAAACATCTGCATGGTTTCCGGTATAGGATGTTCTTCAAGAATACCATATTATGTGGATACTTATGGTTTTCATGGCATTCATGGAAGAGCCTGTGCTATTGCAACAGGTATCAAAATAGCCAACCCGTCCTTGAGTGTATGGATTAACATGGGTGACGGCGATTCTATGGCAATAGGAGGAAATCATCTTATCCATATAGTTCGTAGAAATTTAGATGTTAATATTACCATCTTTAACAATGAAATATATGGTTTGACCAAAGGACAATATTCTCCTACCACCAAATTCGGCCAAATTACCAAAACATCTCCATTCGGAACCATAGACTATCCTTTTAATCCCGGAGAATTGGTAATGGGTGCACAAGGTACTTTTTTTGCAAGAGCTTTGGATGTGAATCCTAAACTCACCACCGAAATTATGCAATGTGCTGCAGAACATAACGGCTCATCAGTAGTGGAAGTATTGCAAAATTGTATGATATTCAATAATGGTGCTCATGCCGCTATTACCGATAGGGAAGTTCGTGATGATAAAATAATCGTTTTGGAACAAGGCAAACCTATGATATATGGTAAGAACAGGGATAAAGGACTTCGTTTTAACGGACGTTGTTTGGAATCGGTTACCATAGGCGAAAATGGTATTACCGTGGACGACCTCATGGTACATGATGAAACCATTGAAGATACGGGTATTCATATGATGTTAGCCCGTATGCATGGTGATTTACCGGTTGCAGTAGGTGTGATTCGTGCCGTGAAAAAACCTACCTATACAGAAATGTTTGAAGAACAAATGGTTAATGCACAGGCTAATGCTAAATACAAATGCGTTGACGATTTGCTTAACAGCGGAGATACTTGGGAGGTTTAGTGCTTACGAAACTTTAAATAGTTTAAAAAGAATAGGGCTGATTTTCAAAGAAAATCAGCCCTTATTTTATTGTTGTAATATTCTTGTAAGTGTATTTACAAAGGAATGAATATCGTTTTCTGTGGTGTCAAAACTACACATCCATCTTACTATATTCTTACTTTCATCCCAATCGTAGAAAAAATATTCTTTTTGAAGTTGAGTCCAGATATCATAAGGTAATTGTACAAAAATAGCATTGGCTTGTACAGGGTACATTATTTTTACTCGGGGAATGTTTGCTATTGCTTTGTATAGTATTTGGGCCATTTTATTGGCATGTAGGGCATTTGTTTTCCATAAATCGTTGTTGAAATAGGCTTGAAATTGTACGGCAAGAAATCTCATTTTGCTGCAAAGTTGCATAGCTTGCTTACGACGATATAAAAAATTTGCTTGTAATGCAGGGTTGAGTATTACTACAGATTCTCCCATCATTAATCCGTTTTTTGTGCCTCCGAACGATAAAGCGTCAATGCCCAATCGGGTGGTGAGGTCGTAAAACGAACAGTTTAATGCTACTGCAGCGTTCGCCAAACGAGCCCCGTCCATGTGCACATACATGTTGTACTCATGAGCCAGTGCTACTATGGATTTTATTTCATCTATGGAGTAAAGCGTTCCTAATTCTGTCGGCTGAGTGATACTAATCACTTTGGGTTGTGAATGATGTTGAAATCCAAATCCGTGTAGTTGCGTACGAATTAAATCCGGCGTAAGTTTGCCCTCAGCAGTGGGCACAGCCAATAATCTGCAACCTACAATTCGTTGTATAGAACCGCATTCATCTACATTAATATGTGCGGTATCTGAGCAAATAACAGCTTCGTGAGAGCGTGTCATACTATCAATACATAAGGTGTTGGCACCGGTGCCATTGAACACAAAATATACTTCAGCTTGCTGTCCGAAATGTTTTTTGAACGTTTGTTTTACTTGTTCACTATATTCATCTTCACCATAAGCCATGGCATGGTTGATGTTTGCTTGTGCAATGGCATCCAACACCTCTATGCTTATACCTGAATGATTATCACTACCAAATCCTCTTTTCATCTTATGATATTTTATGAAAACAAAGGTAGCATTTTATCGGCAAATATTTATACATATATATTAATATAAGAAAAAAAAACAGCAGTTGTCTTGCAAAAAAAAACGATAAAAATCGTGTTAAAATTTCCGCTATATAGGGAAAAAGCATTCCAAAAACCGATGATAAGAGTGGAGGTGGAGGATAAAAAAAGCGATAAAACAGGGGAAAAAGTCGGTAAAAATAGTGGTAAAAAGGCATAAAATGATGCGACAGATAAAAAATATCAAGTTGTAAATTAAGCAGATAATAAAAAAGAGTAAAAAAAGTGAAAAAAAAGTTGTATAGGGTAGTAAGTGTAAAGAAAAAAATTATACCTTTGCAATCCGAACGCTTCGCTGATGTGTCACACGGAGGCGGGGTTTCGAAAGTTCTTTGAAAGATATTGAAGAAGAAGCAGCAAATATCCCGGTAATATTCGTTTGAGGAAATTACTAGAATAGAGACCCAGGACAGACAAAAGAGACAAGAGTAGTGAGGAGACTCACAGAAGAATAATATACAATGGAGAGTTTGATCCTGGCTCAGGATGAACGCTGGCGGCAGGCTTAATACATGCAAGTTGAACGGTAACATGAGAGTAGCAATACTTTTGATGACGAGTGGCGTACGGGTGCGTAACACGTGTGTAACCTACCTCATACAGGAACAAAACACTTGGAAACGGGTGCTAATATTCCATAGTATTATTTTAAGGCATCTTAGAATAATTAAAGTCGCGAGATGGTATGAGATGGGCACGCGGTCCATTAGCTAGTTGGTATGGTAACGGCATACCAAGGCGACGATGGATAGGGGTTCTGAGAGGAAAGACCCCCACA
>DBXT01000024.1 GCA_002309615.1 Bacteroidales bacterium UBA1205 | reverse complement strand
TGCACGGTAATGACAAACTCTTTTTTGCAGGAGTTTAATAATATCATTCCCACAACTATGGTTATTATGGATAAAACTTTTGTACTATATGCTTTTCTCATCACTTAAGTTTTAATGTTGTTTACTAAATACATTGTCTGTTTTTTACTTTGTCTTCCTCCAAACTAGTGCACATTTTTAACAAGGCGGACAGATAGACCTTCGCTTCGACCGGTGCTGTTAGTGGTACTGACAGCATTCGGACCGATGAAGATGTGGTGTGAACCGTCGCTGTTGTAGTATGAGGCAGACCAATAGCGACCGGTAAAGTCAACACTATTGACCGAAGTTCCACCACGAGATCCTGCAGCGGGGAGGAATACGCAACCGACAGCCTCCAATTTTGACCAATCGGTAGCGTTAATTATATTGGAAGTGTATGATGCATCATTGGAATTAACATTATTTAATGAATAAATAGAATGCTCCCAATTATCCGGAACGATAATTATACCATTTACTCCGTTTACCTCTGCATGAGCATAACGTATGCCCGATAAAGGAGTACGGTCATTCAACAGAAACCCCCATTCATCTTTGGTGAGGGTACGCCATGTACCAGGGGCATCGGTTGTATTGGTCTTGGAATTATAAATGGCATTATAAACACCCCAATCATAATAAGTATCTGCAATATCTTTATCCCCATTGCCGTAATCAGCATATGTGGTCTTGGTCATATAGGGATATTTATTATTATATCCGCTGGTACCCCAGCCAAATAAATCTATCCAACCGGTATAAGTAGAGGAAATATTGTTATTACCTGCACCGATGGTATCCCACTGATTAGACGCAAAACGCCATGTCCCAGCGGCTATGCCGCCACCTATAATGGCATGACTCCCTGTGGCACTCCATTGCAAGTTGCCGGGAGAAAACATCACCTTTTGTGTTGCCGAAACAGAAAAAACAGCAAGACCCGTCGGTTCTTCACCTCCATTGCCTTCTTCAACAAAAATAGCCGTATAGGTCGCATTTTCCTCTACGGTTATAGAACGAGGATTATCGGTATTGCCGTCTTGCCATGATTGAAACTTGTAGTTACTATTGGCTATTGCACCAATAGAAATTACCGTCCCTTTGGTATAGGTACCATTTCCCGTTACGCTTCCCCATGCTTCATTATTACTTTGTACTGTAATGGTAAACTCTTTTTGGCAGGAGCTCAATAACAAAACTCCTAAAACCATTGTCAAAATGGTTGAAATTCTTGTGTGAAACATTTTGTTCATTGCTTATATATTTATTATTTTATCTAATTTTACTCCACATCTCTTACAAGGCGGACAGACCTACCAACGTATCGACCGTAACCATAGCCCGCATCAATTCCGAGATAGCCTGAATTTATGGTTAAAATATACGCATGATTGCTACTTTCGTGCGTAGTTGAAGGATATTGTCCCGTAGAACCGACATAATGAACCAAGTGTCCTGCACGACTGCCGGCAGCAGGCAGGAAAACACAACCTGCAGTCTCCATTTTAGCCCAATCGGTAGTGCTGATTATATTGGAAGCACATGTTGCATTGTAGATATTGGTACTATCTAATGTATATATGGAGTTGTTCCAATTGTCTTTGACAATAATTAAGCCTTTCACTCCATGCACTATTGCTTTGGCATAACGTATGCCGGATTCGGTAGACCGAGTATTTAACAAATATTCCCATTCCTCTTTGGTGAGGGTACGCCATGTTCCCGGAGCATCGGTTGTATTGGTTGTGGAATTGTATATGGCATTGTAAACACCCCAATCATAATTGGTTCCTGTTATATCATTTTCTCCATTGCCGTAAGCCGCATCGTTAGTATTAGTCAAATATGGATACTTATTATCATATCCGCTGGTACCCCAGCCGAACAAATCTATCCAACCGGTATAGGTAGCTGAAATGTTTTCATTGTCAGCACCAATGGTATCCCATTGGTTGGGGGCAAAACGCCATGTTCCTTCCGCCGTACCGTCTGCCACAACATGAGTAGTGGAAGTGTTTCCGCCATTGGTAGCACTCCATTGCAGGTTGCCGGGAGCAAATAAGACCTTTTGTGTTGCCGATACAGAGAAAACTGCCGGACCTGTCGGTTCTTCACCACCGCCACCGCCTTCAGCAACAAAAATAGCCGTATAGGTGGCATTTTTCTCTACGGTAATAGAACGAGGATTGTCTGTATTGCCATCGTCCCATTTTGCAAATTGATAGCCGCTTGCCGGCATGGCAGCCAATTGTACAATGGTACCTTTTTTATATACGCCACTACCGGCAACAGTTCCCATACTCGCATCGTTGGATGTTGCTGTAATGGTGTACTCTTTTTGGCAGGAGTTCAATAACAAAACTCCTAAAACCATTGTCAAAATGGTTAAAATTCTTGTGTGAAATATTTTATTCATAATATTTTATTATTTTATCTAATTTTATTCCACATCCTTAACCAGACGGACAGAGTGTCCTGCATAGTGATAGTTGTTGCCTGAAGGATTTAACATGGTCGACCCGAAGCTTAGGTAATAGGCAACGTCTGTATTGATGTAGGTAGTTGACCAATAATAACCGTATGAACCGGCATTATAAAGAAAATTCCCGTCACGGAAACCGGCAGTAGGAAGAAAAACGCAACCTGCTGTCTCCATCTTTGTCCAATCTGTAGCATTGATAATATTAGACATGCATGTCGCGGTTTTTATATTGGTACTATCCAATGCATATATAGTATTGCTCCAATTGTCAGGAACAATAATTAAGCCGTTAACGTCTCCTACAACGGCTTTGGCATAACGTATTCCGGAGGGAGTATTACGGCTATTCACCAAATAAACCCATTCACGTTCTGTCAAGCCACGCCATGTGCCCGGAGCATCGGTTGTTTGTGTTTTAGGATTAAAAATAGCATTATACACACCCCAATCATAATTAGTACCGGCAATGTGATTGCTTCCATATCCATAGTCTGCATTGCTGGTGCTGTTCATATAGGGATATTTATTATTATATCCGCTGGTGCCCCAACCAAACAAGTCTATCCAACCGGTATAGGTAGGTGAAACCAATTTATTGTTAAAGCATATAGTATCCCACTGATTAGGAGCAAAACGCCATGTTCCTGCCGCCGTACCGTTGCCTGCTACAGCATGGGTGGTGGCGGTGTTGCCTCCATTGTTGGCACTCCATTGTAAGTTACCGGGAGAAAAAACCACCTGCTTGTCGTAAGCAACAGAAAACAATGGCAAGGCAAAAACCATAGTCAAGGCCTCACTTTCTGTTTGTGACTGTTGTATCTCTTTGCTGACAACAAGTGTATTGTGAAGAGTGGCATAAGCAGTCATTTTTAAAACATCACCGGACCGGAATGGCTTTGAAGAAAGCAATTTTTGTGTTTTAGCGGATCCTATCTCTTGACTCCCGATATAGGTAATGCTATTGCCGGCGGAAATGCCTGTATTGATCAATTTCTGCACCAACTGACCTTGAGCAGTATGAGTCACTAAAAAATAAACCTGCGGACGATCAAGACTGATTTCAAAATGGTTTTCACCTGCCGCCACTCGTACTCGTTTTTCCATCATTTGTTGCCCTGCCAGATTATACACCTGCAAAGTAACTGCCTCTTCCTGTTCCATGCTTAGTATAACGTTGGTTCTACCATTACAAGGATTGGGATAGGAAAGGCATTTTAAAGAATTACTTTCCACTTCGCTTACACCCGTTTCATCAACAAGCGTTAACACCGTATCGGGATAAATAAGCGTTTCTGTCCAGTTACGACTAATGTTTTCAATTCTTACAGAATCCATCTGCACATATTTTCCATCGGTGTCTTCACCTTTAAATGTTAGATTGATATTCTGCGAAAAGGCTGTTTGAGCCATCATCAGGCAACATGCTGCCATTATTTTTATACTATTCTTCATGGTGATTGTATTTATTTGTTAAAATCTCTAATGTCTTTGTTTTTTCTAAATATGGGCAAGATAATTTATTTAATAAAATGCAAATATACCATTTTTTACCAAGCCTTGCTTACTTATTTGCACTTTTTTTTAGAAAAAAATACATGATAAAAGTAGTTGTATTCAACCAAGATAAATCTATAAAAGTATGGAACAGGGCATTGTTACCGTTGCAGAGCATTTTGCGTTTTTTTTTTCTGAAAGTAATGGCTGAATGTTGCTACAAAAAAAAGTGTTTGCCGCTCACCATGATGAAAAGCAAACACTTTATGAATAAAACTTTTTGGTTTTTATTTTAATTTCTTACAATTGACAAATTTGTTGTCTATAATGGTGTTGAGTTCTTCTATAAGATTTTTGAATTTAAATCTGTTTCCGCAGTCATACATGGATTTAATAGGATTTTTTCCCATGATGAGTTTGCTGAATTGGTCAGCATCAGGTGCCGATTTTAACGAAGCATATTCTTTATAGGTAAGGGATAAAAATACAGTATTGGGACCTATGCCTCTATTGTCTAAATAATAGCCTTTTTTAAGAGGGGTAGGCATTTGGTCTTCGTTGATATCTTTAGGGTCAGGATAGGATACTATACAAGTTTTCTCTTCGTTGAGGGTGATGGGGACTTTATCTAAATATTTTTTTGCCACTTTGTACACTATAGTGGGAGGACCAGCCATAACGGAAGTTTTTTTTACCGGTTTGGCTGTCGATATGGGTTTTACAACATCTTGAGCATTGATACTATATGTTGAAAATAAGATAGATAATAATATTATCCCGATGTTTCTTGTGTTCATATTGTTATTTTTTTTGTACTTTGCAAAGGTAGCATTTTTTTATGCTATATCTTTCGTTTAACAATAAAAATGTTACCTTTGCAATTTAATAAATAAAAATTATGAGTGATTTTAGTTTGTTGGTATTAGCCGCAGGCATGGGTAGCCGTTATGGCGGGGTAAAACAAATAGATAAGTTGGGGCCATGTGGCGAAACCATTATTGATTATTCTATCTATGATGCCATTGAAGCGGGGTATAATAGAGTAGTGTTTGTAATACGGAAAAGTATAGAGCAAGATTTTAAAGAATGTATTGCCGATAAATACGAAGGACGTATTCAAGTAGATTATGTATTACAAGAATTAGAAAATATTCCTTCAGGCTTCACCTTGCCGGCAGAAAGAGTAAAGCCATGGGGTACAGGACATGCTATATTGATGGCAAAAGATAAAATTGACGGATTTTTTACCGTTATCAATGGGGATGATTTTTATGGAAAGGATGCTTTTCGTGTGTCTATGGATTATTTGCGTCAACTGTCTATGCAAGATACGGGAAGTTATGCCATGGTAGCATATCAATTGAATAAAACCTTGTCGGAAAACGGGGCTGTGTCTCGCGGTGTGTGTTGTGTGGATGCAAATCAACATCTGGTGAATGTTGAAGAACATACGCGCTTGCAATATCAAGATGGTAATATAGTCAACATAGGCGATGACGGCAATGTAGAAATAATGGATGCCGATACTTTGGTGTCTATGAATTTTTGGTGTTTTCATCCATCCGTGTTTGAACATTTACAAACCATGTTTACTGCTTTTCTTACGGCAAATATTCAAAATGTTAAATCAGAATTTTACATTCCTTTTGTTGTAGATACGCTTATCAAAACAGGCAAGGCACATGTAAAAGTGCTCAGCTCTGATGCTCAGTGGTATGGAGTAACTTATAGAGAGGACAGAGAATATGTACAAGAAAAATTAAAAGAGATGTCCAAAGCCAAGATATATCCTTCTCCTTTATGGCGATAAAGTATAGTATAGGCATAATAGCAAGTGTTTTATTTGTAGCTTGTACCGCCCGCAAAACGTCCACGGTGTCGGTAGTGGCGACAGATAAACAAGAAATTGAGGCTGTCCAAACGGTGGCTGCTAAACCGGATTATTGCTCACGCATGGAGCAGGCCGGCTTGGTGGAAATACAAACCTTATCTCCGAATATCAAGGTGTGCTTACCATATGGTACCTCCGAAAACTTCATGGGAGAGCCGATGTATGAAACCGACCAATATGCTTATTTTCAAAAAGATGTTGCCGCAATGATAGTACAAGCGGAAACTTATTTACACGAGCAACATCCCGATTATATGTTGTTGATATACGATGGTGCCCGCCCTTTGAGTGTACAGCAAAAAATGTGGAATAAAGTAAAAAATACGGTGGCAAGATATTATGTATCGCCTCCTAACAAAAAAGGCTTGCATAATTATGGGGCAGCTGTGGATATTACCATTGTGGATGCATACGGAGAAGCTTTGGATATGGGTTGCGGTTTTGATACATTTGATTCCGTGGCACATATAGACAATGAAAAAAAATTGCTTCAACAGGGTAAACTCACCCAAGTACAATATAACAACAGACAATTGTTGCGTAGCATTATGCGTAAAGCGGGTTTTAGAACCGTAAGCAGGGAATGGTGGCATTTTAATGCGTGCACTTTGCAGCAGGCACAAGCTAAATATAAACTGATAGAATAACGGCAATGAACATATTAGAAATAGAGAATGTATGTAAAAGCTATGGCGATTATGTGGCGCTCAATCATGTGAATATACAAGTAAAACAAGGTTGTGTGTTCGGATTGTTGGGACCTAACGGTGCCGGAAAAACTTCGCTCATCCGTATCATTAACCAAATAACAGCCCCTGATGAAGGACAATTGCGGTTTTTGGGCGAACCCATGACCATGAAGCATACCGCAAAAATAGGCTATCTGCCGGAAGAAAGAGGCTTGTACAGAAAAATGAAAGTAGGGGAGCAGGCGATGTATTTGTCCATGCTTAAAGGTTTGGACAAGAATGAAGCAAAAAGAAGATTGCATTATTGGTTTGAAAAATTTGAAATAGAGGCATGGTGGAATAAAAAAGTGGAAGAGTTGTCCAAAGGAATGCAACAAAAGATACAATTTATAGTCACCATAGTTCATGACCCCGAGTTTTTAATATTTGATGAACCTTTTAGTGGTTTTGATCCTTTGAATGCCAATTTGTTGAAAGATGAGATGATGAATTTGAAAAACAAAGGAGCCAGTATTATTTTTTCTACCCATAATATGGCTTCGGTAGAAGCTTTGTGTGATGATATTGCCTTAATTAACAAATCGGAAAAAATATTGGACGGCAGTTTAAAAGATATTAAACAAGCCTACAAACGTAACATATTTGAAATAAAATATATATCCGATAATGTGGAAGATATAGCTTCCGTATTGCCTCAAGGAGCGGAGGTGGTAAGCAGGCATCATGATGGTGATTATAACACGCTGAGCGTGCAATTACCTCGTCAATACACAGGCAATCAGTTGTTAGTGCAACTTTTGCCGCACATGCAGATATGTGAATTTAAAGAGGTATATCCCACTATGGAGGAAATATTTATACAGAGTGTCAGCAATAATTGACATCCATTATTGATTGTTGATATTTTGTGCATTTACCATTTGGCTATATGCGCCGTTGAGTTGCATGAGCGAAGCATGTGTTCCTGTTTCTATTATTTTTCCGTCTTGTAACACTAAGATATGATCAGCATTTTGTATGGTGGTAAGGCGGTGTGCAATGATAACAGCTGTGTGGTCAACAATAATTTTATCCAAAGTGGCTTGTACTATTTGTTCTGAATGACTGTCAAGGGCAGAAGTGGCTTCGTCCAGCAGAAGTATAGGAGGATTGCTAAGCAAGGCTCTCGCTATGCTGATACGTTGACGTTGTCCTCCGGAAAGATTCATGCCCCTGTCTCCTATAGGGGTGTCGTATCCTTGTGGCATATCCATAATAAATTGGTGAGCATCGGCCATTTTTGCAGCATTGATAATTTCTTCTCTACATGCATGGCTATTGCCAAAACTGATGTTGTTGGCTATAGTGTCGTTAAACAAGATAATATCTTGTGATACCAATCCGAACAAGGAACGAACATCGGAAATAACATAATCTTTGATATTATTTCCGTCTATGGATATACTACCTTCGGTGGTGTCGTATAAACGTAACAATAGGTTGATGATGGTGGATTTCCCGCATCCGGACATACCGACCAATGCAATGGAGTCCCCTTTGTTAATGGTGATATTAATATCGTGAAGCACTTCTTGTGATTCGTATCCGAAATGAACATTAGAGAATACTATCTTGTCTTTAAATTGTTTGATACTTAATGCATTGTTCTTTTCTATGATTTTTTCATCGCTGTCCATCACTTCAAATATACGTTTGGCGGAAATAATGCCTTTTTGTACATAACTATATGCACGTATGGTGCTTTGTATGGGTGGAATTAATCGAGCAAATACCAAGGCAAAAAGTATCAAAGTTTCCGATGAAATACCTTGGTGCTTGAGCACTAAGGTGCTGCCTATAAATACCACTATCAGCATGGCAGTAATGGTAAGAATTTCGGATAGCGGTGCCGATAATTCCATATAGCGGAGCATTTTGTTGATAGTGGTAGTGTAGTGCCGGTTAATTTGATTGAATTTTTGTGAAAAATAATTTTCGGCATGAAATCCTTTGATAATACGTATACCCGAAATGGTTTCTTCGTAGGATGAAGATAATACACTCAGTTCTTCCTGTCCTTTTTTTGCTTTTTGACGGATTTTAACGCTTATTTTTCCCGCCGCATAGCCTACTGCCGGAACTAAAAACAGTGAAATGAGCGATAACCACGGGTTGATGACAAATAGTGTAATTAAAAATACGATTATCACAAAAGGCTGTTGTAGCAATATTTCTATAGAGCGTCTAATGAGCGTGTCTATTTCTTGCATGTCGGCATTCAAACGGGTGATAATATCTCCTGTGTGTTGTTTGGCATAAAATGCCAATGGAAGTATCATCACTTTTTTATACATGTCGTTACGCATGTCGCGTACGGTGTTGGCATTAATGGGAGTGATAAAATACATGTAGAGGTATCTGCTTACGTTGGCACACAATGAGGCTATTATCAACATAGCCGACATGAATGCCAAACTCCATTGTATTCCGTAGGTATGTTGTATGGTGTTGATATAATAGGATAATGTGTCCAATATGGTTTGTGGAGACAAATTAAAAGGCGGTCGAACGTGTATGGGCTCGGCAAGTCCGAATATTACCGATACAAAAGGGACGATGGTTGCTAAAGTAAAAAGGGAAAAGAATGTATATAATACATTGAAGAATAAAGCTTTGTATATATTCTTGCTATAGGGCTTGGCATATTGAAATACTCGTTTTATTTCTTCCATATTGTTAAAAATCTATATTGAGAGAAATGTACAATTGCCTGTTGGTGAATTTGTTGTTTTCAAATCCCCACGCATAATCCAATCGAATAAAATAGCTGAACAACATAAAATGCACCCCTATACCGGTGCCGTATACAAAGGGATTGATTTGTCGGTTAACGGTGATATCCAAATTGTTATTATTTCCTTTGGTGATATGAGTGGTGTAATTGTCGTCCAATTTATCGGCCCATGCTGTTCCTATATCAAAAAATCCTACCAATTGTAAGCTGCGTAAAAAATTACTTTTGATGGGGCGTTTTAGTATGGTTTGTATAATTTGCCAACGCAATTCCGTATTCAGCACCATAAAATTATTGCCGTTGCGAATGTTTTGACTAAAGCCTCTCATATTGGTGGCAATGGTTTGATAGGCATAGTCGGAAGGGTTGTTAACGGGCATGCTATGGTCAAAACGAGGCAATATCCAATTGTCAACACCGCCGAGATAGTAAATGAGCTTGCTATTGCCCATGGAGGTGCTGGCGGCAATTCTGTTAGCCCAAATAAGGGTGCGTGCCAAAGGAGTGTATAAGCGGGCATCTAAACCTAACACCCCGAGGTATCGGAATTCTTTGGCAGGAGTGCATGTTGCTTCTGCAAATATTTTTCCCCTGAAACCTTTGAGTATATTATTGTCTATATGTCGGGTGAAATCTATGATATATTCAGCTTTAGCTCCTGTCCATAATGCATGTTGCGGTCCTTGGTGTAACGAATAGTCGTCTATGGATTTCCAATCTTTTCTATCATATCTCAATTCCAAGGAAAAACGTATGCTGTGCACTCTGTTGAACGGATATTTCAGCAGATAGTGAAGCGATATGCTTTGTTGACGTAACAGAACGTCGCTTTCGGCAAATTTTTGCGATAAATAATGGGCTACTATTTGTCTGTCTAATCGATGTTTGAGATTTTCATAACTGTACAATATTTCCATATCACCAATACTGAAAGCAGAAAGTCGAATGCCTCCTATCATGCGGTGGTCTTCCATAATATCGGTGATACCTACCATAAACAATCCGTTGAGCCCGTTGGCCATTACTAAGCCTTGTTCGTAGTCGGGATTGACAAATTGTTGGTAAAAGGTGTTAAGAAAGCTAAAGTCGGCTTGAGTAACCAATTGGTTGATATAATATTGTACATAATAGTTGCGTGGTATCAAAGTTGATTTTTCGCTTGCTTGTTCTGAGGTGTTGTCATCCGTATCTGTGCTATCAGTATGGTATTTTTGCAGATCGGATAATCGCATTTGACGCAAACGTTTAACAGCTATATTGTTGTCGGATAGTGCTGTGTCGGTGTCAACGGGGGAAGTTGTGGTATCCTCTATGATGCTGATGGGGCGGAGGGTGTTCCACCGGGGATAATCAGTTTTTCCTATAGTATAATAGCCTTTGTGTAATACTTGTTCATATATGGTGTTTTGGTTGGGGTCGGCTTCTTGATTTCCCAACAAGGTGTGATATTGTTGAATAGGAAGGGTGCGTATTTGGTCGGCATAATGTATGCCGGTGTCAATACGGGATATCACGTGTTCCATTTTTCCCAAATGTCTGCGACTACCGTTAGTTTGTTGTGAAAGGTATGTGATGTAATCATCCGAAAGAACTGAAATGGCTGTTTCGTCAGCATTGTCGGTATGGCTGATGCGGTAGATGCTCTTTTCAATGGTGTTGTACAAATATAAGTCGGTGTGTGCATGTATGATGCTGTCAATATTATTGATAGTGTCGGCCTCACGGTTGGAGGCAAACAATATATGAGTATCATCAATATAACAAGGTGAATAATCATCGGCAGCATCGTCTGTGATTTGTTCCAATGATCGAGAACTTAAATTATAGACATATATATCGGATTGACATTTATCGGACGCAGACAAGGCTATGTGTTTGCCGTTGGGTGAATAATTGATGGAGGTGATTTTGTTGATAAATATCACCTGGCGAGGGTCAAATTTGTGTTTGTCTAAAACATAAGATTTAAGGTATACTTTGTCATGCCATTCCTCTAAAACAGTGAGCCATGCTCCTGAAGGAGCCCACGCAAGCAAAGGGGTGGAGTAGTCCGGATTGTCTTCTAAACGATAATGATGGCGGTAAATACATTTCTGCTTACCGGAATTCAGGTCGCGAAGCATTATTTTTACCTTGCCTTCAGTATTGCTAACATAGGCCAAGATGTTCCCGTCGGGAGAAATATTCGGCTGTAAATGGTGGGTGTATGTTCGTTTTTGTTTCCATAGAGCGTTGGCATAATCGTCAAAGGGATAATCGTTGAAATAGGTTTTGTAATAATCTTTCCATTCAGTTAATATTTCGTCAAACGATTTTCCTATGGTATACAAACATGCTTTGGCATAGTTGTGGCTGATGGCGGAATAATACATAATGGCACTTATGGTATTGCTGCCATATACATTGGCAATGAATTGCCACCATGACAAACCGGCAATTTTTTGTTGTTCAGGTGGCAAAAAATAGAATTTGTCATATAATCCGCTTTCAAATCCGTCTTTGATTCTTAATATGTTCTCGGTAGTGAAATTTTCAGCGAAATATGCGCTTAATCCGTCTATAAACCAAACGGGAAAATCAGCTATATAACTTGTGGCTATGTTGGAAGCCATAGTGCTTCCTTTAAGATAATTGTCTATCACCAGTCGGGCTACACCATTTCTTAAATTTTGATGAAAACCTCTCATATCACCTTCAAAATACAAGAATATTTTATTGGCATAAATGGATGAAACACCTCCCGTGTTGTAGAAATTATCATCATTGAGCCCTATGTTGGATTGCATGAAGTCGCTTTGACGGGCATAGAGAATGATTTGCATTTTTTTGCTGATAGACACCCCTGATTTTTGCTCCATTTCCAAAAGTATCTCCGGAATGTGTTCCGCTGTGTACACAGCCAAATCCTTACTTTGCGGATAGTAATATATATCGGCATAATCGGTGCGATAGTAGCTCCATTCTCTTTGTGCATATTGTATGCGATTCTGACCGAACGACATATTGGAGCCGTTTTGAAATTGCCCGTATGCCGCCATATTGCATAACATTACGGCTATCATAGTTGCATATTGAAACAAATTGCCTTTGTGCATTATTCTTATTAGAAACATTCCGTATCGTTCGTGTTAAATCAAATATGCAAAGATACTATTTTTTTTTCTGTTTTAAAACATGTAACACAATGTGGATAGATTCTATAGATTCAACAAGCAAAAATAGAAAATTTGTTTAGTTTTATGGCTTAACGCGGATTGTAAAAATATGAATTTAAATTATTTGTAATAAAATGCTAATAAATGTTCTTTTGTATTTTTTTTTTTACTATATTTGCAAATTGATATATATTAGTGATAATTTAAATTAGAGACAAATGAAAAAGATATTGTATTTGGTAATATTATCATTGGCTGTAAGTGTACTCAATATTCCGGAACTTGTAGCACAAAATGCCAAAAAAATTGAGATAACGCTAAAAGGCGGAAAAAAAGTGAAATTGGGAGGCGGATTATATTATATCGGATATCGTACCATTGAAAGAACAGAAATAGTAGCAGCCAATGGAGATAGATGTTTAATTGTAAATTGTAAAGGAAAAGGCGTGAATGAAGCTCCTGATATGTCGTTTTTTATGTTAAATAATACAGATGCTATTACTTCGGAAGTCTTCAGTAAAGTGGTAGATCGTATCAAACAAGCTATAGATACAGGTATTACTCATGGAGAAATCAACGATGTTGAGGGCTATCGTTTTGTGTGGAACGGCGGCAGTAAAAAATTAGATGAAAAAAGCGGTAAGTTAGGATATGATTATAAAATAGAGGTTATTAATGTAAAGTGAAAATAACCGCTTCATGTTTTTGATGCTGCTTGTGCAAGCCTTATGTAGTAACACCATTTGTGAATGTTTGCAACAGCGGTAGCATTTTTTTATAGATGTTTTTTTGTTCAGCCGTTTTATTAGCATGAGTTTTCATTATCTTGAAAATTAATGATATAAATGTTGTTGTACCGGCTATAAATCCCGAGAGTGAATTGTTAATAAATTATTGAAAAATAAAGCGAAAAATTAGCTGTTTTTTGGTGCTTTTTGCTAATTTTGCACGTGGATAATTTATTAAAGACAATTTATGAATATAAAGAGTATCATTTTACTATGCCTAAGCATAGTAGGGAATATAGGTGCGTATGCACAATTGCTTACCCAAACGGAAGCCCGAAGCCAAGCTGTTGCGTTTTTCGGCAATCAACATAAAGAGGCGCTTAATTGTGTGCTCACTGAAAAGAAAAACGGATCCCCTGTATATTATGTTTTCAGTTCAGAAACAACTTTTGCGGTGGTTTCGGCCGATAAAAGGGCTCCTGCAATATTAGCATATTCGTATAATCATGGTTTTGATGGTCAAACTTTGGCTCCGGCAGCAGCCATGTGGTTGGATTATTACCAACAAGCTATTGCCTCTTTGCAAGGGCAATCCGTCAAGCAGGCAAAAGCCACGCAAACCATAGTAAAAGAGGTATTACCTTTAACCACCTCTCGTTGGGGGCAAGAGAAAAATTACAATTATTTTTGTCCTGCGGACGACGACGGTCCGAGCAAACGTTGTGTAACAGGTTGCGTAGCAACAGCCTTGGCGCAGCTGATGTATTACTTTCGTTTTCCGCAAAGCGGAGAAGGTAGTTATGGTTACGTTCAAGAGCCATACGGCGAATTAAAAGCCGATTTTGAACATACCTATTATGATTATGATGCCATGAGTGATAAAAGTACCGGTATCAATGCCGCAGCAGCCCGTTTGATTAAAGATGCGGGAGTGGCATGCGATTTGGTATATGGTCCTAAAGGCTCCGGCATGTATAACCACAAGGCCGCATACGCCTTGAGAACATATTTTAAATACAGCCCCAATACGGAATATGTTTTTAGAGATAGCACGAATATGGATTGGGATAGTTTGATAGTATCGCACTTGGACAGGCAAATTCCTTTATACTATGCCGGATGGAGTGTTCCCAATGTAGTGGGGCACGGTTTTATATGCGACGGCTATCAGCTTAATGATATCGGCGACTATTATTATCATTTTAATTTCGGATGGGACGGTAACAGCGACGGCTATTTTTATACCGGTCAACTGTCTCCGTCGGGTAATGATTTCAATTTAGCACAAGAAATTATAGTTAATGCTTATCCCGACACCGCAAAATGTACTTATCCCGTACAAGCATCCCTGATAGGTACGGATACGCTAAAAGGTGTGGAAGGGTCGACAAATTATTTTATGGGACGTGATATTCCTCAAGGGGTGAATTATACTTGGTATATTATTCCCGATGTAGATACCATTACCAAAATGGATATATCCTTATCGGTTGAATTGGCAGAAGGCGACAGCCTTTTTATCATGAGTCCGAATATAGTCGGCTCTTTTCATTATACCGATACCGTGCTTAATTTGCGCTTAACGCGTGCTGATATTTCGGAGTTGATAGTAAAATTGGTAACGCATAGTGCCAATAGTCGTTCGTTACATTTTTCGTATAACTCCCATTTGCCTATATTTTGCACCAATATTAAATTTTATACCGCTCAGAAGGGAACTGTAGAAGATGGCAGCGGAAAGTATAATTATGCCGATTTTACCTATTGTCGTCATAAAATAACGGTAAGCTCCAAAACCGGTCTTATCGTATATTTCCCCGAATTCAAAACACAAGAAGGTGATACTTTGTTTATTTACAATCCGCAAAAAACTCCTTCGGAATTGCTATTGGCACTGACGGGAGATTATTCGGGACGAAGTTTTACTTTCAACACCAATAGTATTATGCTCAGTTTCATCACCGATGAAGCGGGAACGGATGCAGGTTGGACCATGGAATACGAAGGCGGTTATGCCGATGTGAATGAACAAGAATGGCAAGAACAGGCAGGGGTAGTGCCCAATCCGGTGCAAAACGAATTTGAACTGACATTGAGCGAGGTATTATGGTTGCAATTGCAAAATCATCCTATACAACTATACGATGTAAGCGGCAAATTGCTGAAAAATATCTTGTTGGAAAATAATGTTATAACTATAGACATGTCCACTTATGCTCCCGGAATGTATTTTTTGAAAATAGGGGCGATAACCAAAAAAATATTGAAAAAATAAGGTAATATGGATGAATCACATTTTGTAACCGACTTGGCATTGATACTGATATCAGCAGGGGTAACCACGCTGATATTTAAAATGCTTAAGCAACCATTGGTATTGGGGTATATAGTAGCAGGTTTTTTGGTGGGGCCTCATTTCGGATTATTTCCTACTGTTATAGAATTAGACAATGTACAGGAATGGTCGAACATAGGAATTATTTTTCTTTTGTTCGGTTTGGGATTGGAATTCAGCTTCAAAAAACTATTTAAAATGGGAAGCACTGCCTTTATTACTGCCGGAACCGAAATTATCACCGTAGGGCTGATGGGCATGCTGTTGGGCTATTTGATGAAATGGACAATGATGGAAAGCATTTTTTTAGGAGGAATGTTAGCCATGTCGTCCACAGTGATTATCATTAAGGCTTTTGATGATTTGGGGGTAAAAAAACAAAAATTTGCCGATATCACATTGGTAGTGCTTATTTTGCAGGATTTGGTGGCAATCGTGTTGATGGTATTGTTGTCAACAGCGGCCGTAGGTCAGCAGTTTGCCGGTAAAGAAATGATGAGCAGCATATTAAAATTGATGTTCTTCTTGATATTATGGTTTTTGATAGGCATTTATATTTTACCGTCATTTTTCCGTAAGTTTAAAACATTGATGAATGACGAAACGTTGTTGATAATATCTTTAGGATTGTGTTTGAGTATGGTGGTATTAGCCGAAACCACCGGATTTTCTTCCGCTTTGGGGGCTTTTGTGATGGGCTCGTTGTTGTCGGAAACAATAGAATCGGAACGTATTGAAAAATTAAGTAAAAGTATCAAAGATTTATTCGGTGCCATATTTTTTGTGTCGGTAGGAATGATGGTTGAACCCAACATATTGAAAGAATATTGGCTACCTATTGTTATATTGACTATTTTCACCATTTTCGGAAAAACCGTATGCTCCGCATTAGGGGTTTTGATATCGGGACAAAATTTAAAAACTTCTTTACAAGTGGGGTTTAGTTTGTCGCAAATAGGTGAGTTCGCTTTTATTATAGCTACTCTTGGCACATCGTTACATGTGTTGAGTCCCTATATTTATCCCGTAATAGTGGCGGTATCGGTTATCACTACCTTTACCACGCCTTATTGCATACGATTTGCCGGCCCTGTTTCCGATTGGGTAGAGGGACATTTGCCCGATAGAATCAGTTCGTTTTTAAATCGTTATACATCTGCCGGTTCGAATGTGAATATCAATAGCGATTGGAGTAAACTAATCAAATCCTATATAGTGAGGTTATCCTTGTATTCGGTAGTGGTGGTGGCATTGATATTAAGTTCGTTTACATGGTTGTATCCCTTTGCTCAAACCTTAATGGACAGCTTATTGGCAAATGTAGTCTGCACAGCGGTTACCATATTGTTCATAGCTCCGTTTTTACGGGGTATGGTGATACAAAAAAAGGAGGAATCTATAGCGTTTACCCATTTATGGAGCGGAAGTCGCTATAACAAAGGGGTATTGGTGGCATTACAATTGTTGCGTATATTCATGGTGATATTTTTTGTTTCCATGGTTTTGTTCAAGGTGTTTTCCACCATGTCATGGAATTTGGTGGTGGTGATGGTGGCAGTAGTGTTGTTTGTGCTGTTTTCACGGAACTCGTTCCGTCGTTTTTCAAAAATAGAACATCAATTTTATTACAATCTTAATCATAAGCAAGAAGAACAACGACGCCGTCAGCCTATACGTTCCAGCATAGATTCGCAATTTTCCGGTAAGGATATACACTTGGCAAAATTAGAAGTATCTCCCGATTGCCCTTTAGTGGGCTTAACCATATCTCAATCAAACTGCTATGAACAATACGGTGTGAGCATAGTAAAAATAGAAAGAGGAAGCAAAGATATTTATTTACCTAACGGACAAGAACATATATATCCCAGTGATGTGTTGGTAGTGTTGGGGGGCGACAGTAAAATATCCGCGTTTAATACCATAGTAACAGAAAATCATGCTTCTGCTACCACCAAAGAAGACCGTAAAGATATGATGTTGGCATCGTTTGTGATAGAAGAAAATTCTCCCTATTTGGGAAAAAGTATTAATGAGTCAAGTATATGGCGAACGGGTAAATGTATGATAGTAGGCATCAACCGCAACGGAGAAGAAACTTTTAATCCGCCTATGCAAACCGTTTTCGAACAAGATGATTTGGTATGGATAGTAGGAGAACGTTCTAATGTTAAAAAGATAATAAATTGATATTATGGCTAATATAAATATTTCCGGCATGAGATTTTATGCCTACCACGGATGTTTTGATGAAGAAAGGCAAGTTGGAACCCATTTCGAGGCAGATTGTACCTTAAATGTTGATGTGATTCAAGCCGCAAAAGAAGATGATTTACAGAAAACGGTGAATTATCAGGAGGTGTACAAAGTGCTCCAACAAGAGGTGATGCAGTCTTCATTTTTGTTGGAAAATGTGGTGTATCGCATGCTGAGTGCTTTGATGAATACATTCAGTGAAATTAAAAGTGCCGAAATAGAATTATATAAACTCAATCCGCCTTTAGGCGGTCAAATAAAGAGTGTGTCCGTAAAGATGAACACCGATGAATTGAATTTAAGTAGAAATAAATAAAATAATATAGCGATGAAAAATAAAATTGTAGCAGGAAACTGGAAAATGAACAAAAATTTTTCCGAGGCGGAAGAATTATTGGTGGCCATAGCCGAATCGTTGGACGATATGCGTTTGGAAACGGAAATTATAGTATGCACTCCATCGGTGTATTTGGAAATGGCTGCGGATGTATCGGAAGAGAGTAATTTCTATGTAGGTGCACAAAATGTATCTTATGCACCAAAAGGTGCTTATACAGGAGAAATAAGTGCAGAAATGATAAAGTCTGCCGGTGCCGATTTTTGTATAGTAGGTCATTCCGAAAGAAGAAATTATTTTCATGAAACCGATGAAGAATTAGCAAAAAAAGTGGATTTACTATTAGAAAATGACGTTGTGCCCATATTTTGCTGCGGTGAAAAACTGGAAGAACGTGAATCGGGTAATTACTTCCAAGTGATAGACAATCAAATAAAAAATGCTTTGTTTCATTTAGATAAAGAACATTTTGACGGAATCATTCTGGCTTATGAACCCGTATGGGCTATAGGAACCGGACTTACCGCCACACCCGAACAAGCACAAGAAGTGCATGCCCATATACGTAAACTTATAGAAGAAAAATACGGCACAGAAGTGGCATATAACACTTATATATTGTATGGCGGCAGTTGTAATGCCCGTAATGCCTTGGATTTGTTTTCTTGTCCCGATGTTGACGGCGGTCTGATAGGCGGAGCGTCGTTAGTGGCAGAAGATTTTATTTCCATCATCAATTCGGCTGAAACCGCTTCAAAAAACGATTAATATGCAATATGTTGAAATAACATGCGAAATATCCGACACCCAAAAGGGCAATGAAATTATGATTGCCCTTTTGGCGGATATGGGTTGTGATAGCTTTGCGGAATATCCCGAAGGAGTATTGGCTTATATTCCTAAAAAAGATTTTTCACCGGAGGCTTTGAAGAATTTGGAAGCCGGCACGGACACATTCGGATTTACCGTCGCGTTCAAATATGCAGATGTAGAAGATAAAGATTGGAATGCGGAATGGGAAAAGAGTTATTCTCCTGTGCTGATAGATGATAAATGTTATATCAGGGCTCCGTTTCATCCTGTTAAACACAATGTGGCATACGAAATATTGATAGAGCCTAAAATGTCGTTTGGAACGGCTCATCACCCGACCACGGCTCAGTTGATAAGTTATTTGTTGCAAGAAGATTGTGAAAACAAACAAATATTGGATATGGGGTCAGGTACGGGAGTGCTGGCTATCTTGGCAGCCAAAAGAGGAGCACGCTATGTTTTGGCTATAGACAATGACAATTGGGCTTATCAAAATTGTATAGAAAATGTGCAATGTAACGGACTGTCGGATACCATAGAAGTAGTGCTCGGCGATGCTGAAAGTGTAAAAAACGCCCCGTTTGATATTATATTAGCCAACATAAATAGAAATATATTGCTGCAAGACATGCATGTGTATGCCAATGCATTGAAACAAGGCGGTGTGTTGTATCTCAGCGGATTTTATCTCCATCCCGATTTGGATCTATTAACGGTCGAAGCCGCGAAATTCAATATTGATTTATTGTCATACAAAGAGGAAAAAGCTTGGGTGGCAGCAAGATTGCAAAAAAAATAAAGATAGTATAGATAAAAATGAAAAAAACAGGTCTTATCATTATGCTCATAGTGGCGTATGTAGCTGCATACGGACAATATAATTTATCACTTAGTTATAATTTGGATAGTACGGAAAATGAAATTATAAACATCTATTCAAAAGTAAACAAAAGTCAAAAAGAGGAAGCCGACAAGATTATCGCTCAGTTTCCCGATCTTTGGTCATCTATGAGTGATGATGAGCAATTGGCATTTGTGGAAATTGCCAACAAACTGTTTAAATACAAGTTGCAACCTATTCCTCATCTATCTAATTTTATTATCACCTATCGCTCTTTGGTGGAAAGTAATCAATCGTTGAAGAGTGAGCAAAATTTTAAAAAATCGGTCATCTATGTTATCGAACATCATGCCACCCAATTCAACAATGTGATGAAGACCTATGCCAATTTGATGGACAATCAGGTGCTCAATACCTTTACCGGTGTATCATGGCGAGCAGAAGACGTGGATGTGTATTATTTTAATTTCGATTCGGTTCCGCAAGTAGTATATCCTAAATTATCACTTTCTGCCGGCAATGGCAAAGATACCATGGTGATAAAAAACACTTCGGGGGTGTTTGAGCCTTTAACCATGAATTTTAAAGGAGACAAAGGTTTGATAGATTGGTCAAAAGCCGGCTGGGGAGAAAGAGTATATGCCACCTTTGATAAATATAATATTACGCTGAAAGCCCCTAAAATAGAATTGGAAAATGTGTTGTATTACAATCCTGAATATTTTCTCAAACCGCAAAGAGGAATGTTGGAAGACAGGGTGATGACAACGGTAGTGGATGCCGATAAGGCAACCTATCCTCGTTTTACCGCTTACGACAAAGAAATAAGCATTCCCAATATCTATGCCGAAGTAGATTATAAAGGAGGCGTGCATGTAAGAGGAAACAATTTTATGGGTCAAGGCGATGCCCAACATCAAGCTTGTTTGATTTTCAAGCGGGAAAACAAACCGGCAGTGTTAGCATACGCACCTTCATTTTTGCTGAAAGATAATCAAATATCTTCCTCTATGTGCAAGATAGTGCTGTATTTGGGTGAAGATTCTATTACCCATTCGGCTATAGAACTTAAATATACGCCGAAAAATAGAGACATGTGGTTGATACGCGGCCAAGACGGACCTATGCGTATGCCTTTTTTGAATACCTATCACAATATAGACATGTATGTCGAAGCATTGCATTGGAAACTTAATGAAGAAAATATAGAGTTTTGCAGCATGCCCGGACCTGTGTCTGCCACTACGGCCGTGTTTGAATCCATCAACTATTTTACTTCCGACCGTCTGAATCGTTTTTTGGGAATGAATGACATGAACCCCATGTATACCTTGTATGAATTTTATAGGCGTAATCATGTGAAGTCCGGCAGTGTGGATGAAATAACGGCATTCTTTAAATACGGAAGGGAAGATGTGCAAAGTTTAATATTCCAACTGGTGCAATACGGATTTGTTGATTATGACATTGCCACAGGTAGGGTGTTGTATCGTGAAAAACTGGGTAACTATCTATTCAATGAAGTAAAGAAAAAGGATTACGATGTGTTACAATTCCGTTCCGAAGTAGCCGGAAATAAGTCCAATGCCACCTTGAGTATGTTGAATTATGATTTACTCATTAACGGAATAGAACTATTGATAGTGAGCGATTCCCAAATAGTTAATGTGTTTCCAAAAGGTAAAAAAATAACCATGCAGAAGAACAGAGATTTTCTGTTTCATGGCAAAGTGGAGGCGGGTTTGTTCGACTATTGGGTGAGCAATTGTAAATTTAATTATGAACCTTTTACCATGGATTTTACCGTTATAGACTCCATAGTGTTTTATGTGGAAGATAAATCACAAGGTGAAAATGCCATGGGTGAATATCCATTGGAAAAGGTGAGAAGTTATATTTCTGATATTTCCGGCACATTGTATATTGACCAGCCCAATAATAAATCGGGAACCTTGCCCATACCCGGTTATCCTTATTTTGAAAGTAAGTCACCCGGTAAGGTTTATTACGATCATGATTTTGTGTATAATCGTGCTTATGATAGAGAACGTTTTTATTTTCAGGTGAATAGATTTGTAATCAGAGATTTGGACGATTTTGACACCGATTCCTTACTTTTTAACGGCTATTTGCATTCAGGAGGAATATTCCCCGACATAGAAAAGCCATTGAAGGTTAGACCCGATTTTTCTTTGGGATTCATCTATTACACCGACGAAGCAGGTATGCCTGCCTATCAAAACAAAGCAAATTTTAGCGGAAAAATTGACCTCAGCAATTTAGGTTTAAGGTGCACGGGTACCATAGATTATACACAGGCACACGGAGAAGGTAAAAATATAGTATTCTTCCTTGATTCTGCAATCGGTCGTTTTGATGATTTCAGAATAGATGCACTTTTGGCAGGTACGGAATATCCTCCTGTAACGGGTAAAAACGATTCACTCTACTGGTTGCCTTACCAAGATAAAATGAAAGTGTATAGCACCAATTATAAGTTCCGCATGTATGACCGAGCCAAACATGAAGGAGAATTGGTGGTGTCGAATAAAGGCGTTACCGGAGCCGGAAAATTCCTATACGATATTGCTACTATGCATTCTGATAATTATGAATTTGCTCATCACGAAATGTTTGCCAAAAGTCTGGATATAGATTTATACGACTCCGTTTTGAACGATTATCACATTAGAGCATACGACCATAAAGGATATATGGATTTTGAAAAGGAAAAAGGTGATTTTGTTGCCAATGGCAGTGCACAACCCTTGCTTTTTCCCATCAATATGTTCAAAACTTATTCCAAAGCCTTTGAGTGGAAGGTAAAAGAAAAACAATTGGTATTTCAATACGACGACCCGTATGCCATAGTGGATATACCGAATACCCCCATTAAAGAATTGTATGCTATGCAATCGCACGGCAATGAACTTATCTCCACACATCCGGCACAAAAAGAATTGCAATTTACAGCCACCAAAGCCACCTATAGTTTTGCTAAATATGAAATCCACGCCGAAGGCGTACGATATATAGAAGTAGCCGACGCAGCCATATTCCCCAAAGATGGTTTGGTGGATATCTACCGCAGAGCGGAAATAGCTCCATTAAAAGATTCAAAAATATTGGCCAATTTGGACAATCAATATCATGAAATATTCAGGGCCAACACCATGCTGGAATCGCGTGAGAGTTATAAGGCTGACGGCTATTACAATTATGTTGACGCAGAGGAAAAAATACAAGAAATTTATTTTGATTCCATTTGGGTAAGTAGGGACAAACAATCTCGCGGTGCGGGAAAAATTGCCGAAGAAGCCGGCTTTACTTTAAACCCGCATTTCGGATATAGCGGAACGGTAACATTAAAAGCGGAAAACGAATTTTTATTGATGCGTGGAGCCGTATCGCTATTGTATAGTTGTGATACCAACATGTATGCTCCCATACGTTTTTCGGGAGCCGTTAATCCCGATTCTGTGCTGATACCTATAGGAGAACATACCAGAGATACCAACAACCGACCGGTGGTGGCAGCCATTGCCTCCAATTCATCGGGGCATATATATCCTGCTTTTGCCCGCGCCAAAGATGCTATTAACAATCCCGAATATGTGAGGGCTTACGGATATCTTACTTATAACGAGGAATTGGGAATGTATGTGGTGGCATCACAAGAAAAATTGGAAGACCTGTCTCTGCCCGGCAATATAGTATATATGGATAACAAAAATTGTATAGCCAGAGGCGAGGGAAAATTGGATTTGGGTACTAATTTCGGACGCATGGAATTTGTGCCTATGGGTATTATCACCAATTATATAGAACAAGACTCCGCTGAAATAGAGGTGTCGGCTTCCATGGACTTTTATTTTAACGAAGACTGTATGAAAATTTTAAGCAACCACATGGAATCTTCGCAAAATTTGGAACCCGTGGATGTGGTGGAAAGCAAAAGTTATCAGACAGCTCTGCTGGAAATACTCGGTGAAAAAGAGTATGATAAAGCACATGCAGAATTAATACAATATTATCATTTCCGCCGTCTGCCGAAAGTGTTGCAAATGAATTTTGTGTTTGCCGATATGAAAATGGTGTGGAAACAAGACAATAAAGCTTTTGTGTCGGTAGGCGATATAGGAGTGGCTATATGCGGCAAAAAAGAAGTGAACAAATTTGTGCCCGGCATAATGGAAATACAAAAAAAGAGCACCAATTCAAAATCCAATAACAAAACATCTATGCAACTCTATTTTGAATTCGATGACCAATGGTATTATTTTAACTATTCCGGAACCACCATGCAAGCCCTTTCTTCGGAAAAAGCATTTAATGAATATATCAAAAATACCTCTCAGAAAAAGAAAATACTAAAAGCCGATGCTAAAAACAATTTGGCTCCATATCGTTATACCATAGCAGGTTTGGGTACCAAAAAGAAGTTCTTGACAAAATATGAGTTCAATGTAGAAGAGCCCTAAAAAGGTTAGAAAAAACGGGTGAGTAAAAAAAAGTTAGGCAAAAAGGCAAATGGTTCAAAAAAAAATGTTACCTTTGCAACCTAAATTTTTAAAATAAACTAATAATAGAATTATGTACGCAATAGTAGAAATCGCAGGGCAACAATTTAAGGTTGAAAAAGATCAAAAAATCTTTGTTCACCGCCTGAATGCTGAAGAAGGTGCAAAAGTGGATTTTGATACGGTATTATTAGTGGACAATAACGGCACTATCAATGTGGGTACTCCTAAAGTAAACGGAGCAAAAGTATCTGCAACCGTAATGAATCACTTAAGAGGTAAAAAAGTATTGGTTTTCAAGAAGAAGAGAAGAAAAGGTTATCAAAAATTAAATGGTCACCGTCAAGAACTTACTCGTATTCAAATTGATGAAATCATAGGTTAACCAAAGTTATTAATTGTAAAAAACATTAAACGATGGCACATAAAAAAGGAGTCGGTAGTTCACAAAATGGTCGTGAATCCGAAAGTAAACGTTTAGGTATTAAAATTTTCGGCGGACAAAAATGTATTGCCGGAAACATTATAGTACGTCAAAGAGGTACCGTTCACAATGCCGGTGACAATGTTGGAATGGGTAAAGATCACACTTTGTTCGCATTGGTTGACGGTGTAGTAAAATTTCAAAAGAAAGCTAAAGGAAAATCTTATATTTCCGTTGTTCCCTCAGAACAAATAGAAGCTTAATTTGGTTAAACATTTATTTTTTGATAGTTGCCATTAACGGCAACTATTTTTTTTTGTCTTTTTTTCTGTGATGAAATGCTGATCATCATTTTTTTCAACATACATTTTGATTGTTGCACATTGTATTTCAAAATGATTTTGTCCAATAGATTAATCTTCCTGACAAATTTTTGGTCACTATGTGTTTATTAAGCCTAAATTCAACCCATAAATGCTAATTTCGTGATAGCAATAGGTATTTATCACAAGAAATATTTTTCTTAATTTTATTTGTCTTTCACAAAATAGTACATAAAAAATGGAAAAATATGGAAGTCTTGTTGTATCTTTGCAAAAATTTTTAAAGGACATCTCTAAAAATAGATA
>DBXT01000045.1:60583-60789 GCA_002309615.1 Bacteroidales bacterium UBA1205 | reverse complement strand
GCACAAATAGTGGCACCGTTTATGGCTATCATCTATATATTGCTGGCAGTAGTGATACTCATCTGCCATGCATCAACAGTTCCAATTGTTTTTGCCGACATGATACGCAGTGCTTTCGGCATGAACGAAGCCTTAGGAGGAATTTTGGGCAGTACGATAGCATGGGGAGTAAAACGGGGTATCTATTCCAACGAAGCCGGACAAGG
>DBXT01000045.1:0-60575 GCA_002309615.1 Bacteroidales bacterium UBA1205 | reverse complement strand
AAGGTGTCGCATCCTGTCAAACAAGGCTTGGTACAGGCATTTTCCGTTTATGTGGATACCTTGTTGGTATGCACCGCCACCGCAGTGATGATATTGGCATGCAAGACATATAATATATACGGAGCCGACGGCAGCATATTGGTGTCGGCACCCCACATGACCTTAGGTCAGCCCGATGTGTCATATACCACCGCCGCCGTTTCAACCTTATTGGGAAATGAATGGGGAGGAATAGTGATTTCGGTGGCATTGTTTTTCTTTGCCTTTACCACCATTATGGCCTATTATTATTATGCGGAAACCAATTTGGTATATCTGCTCGGACACACCCAAAAAGAACGTTTTCTCATTTGGGTGTTGCGGATAAGTGTGTTAAGCATGGTGTTTTTGGGTGCCGTTAAAGAAACAAAAATCATTTGGGATTTGGGCGATATAGGAGTCGGCATGATGGCATGGATCAATATTATAGCCATCATATTGCTCTCACCCAAGGCCTTCCGATTGTTAAAATCGTACGAAAAACAGAAAAAACAGGGTCAGGAACCAACCTTCAACCCCGAGGAATTCAATATAAAAAATGCCGGTTTCTGGGAAAAGACATACAAAGATAAACAATAGCTACCGCATACTAAACAAAACGCCTTTTTTACAGCCGTAATCGGCAAGGTTAGTCACTATGAGCTTTGTCAAATGTTTTCTTTCTTTTTAAAGCCGTTTTTTCTTCTCAATAAATAAACAATAGGCTTTTTCGTGACTTTATTTTTTTCATATTGCAGTCATACACATGGCATTACATATTATTTTTTATATTTTTATAAATCAAATTTATAATCAAAAAAATGGTATATTTGCAAAAATTTTCATATTGAAGAGAAATATGGGACGAATAATGGCTATAGACTATGGTCAAAAACGCACCGGCATTGCAGTTACTGATGATTTACAGTTAATTGCCAATGCTCTCACGACCGTGCCTACTGCCTCATTGTTTGATTTTCTGCATCAATATCTCCTCAAGGAGCATGTAGAACTCATTGTGGTGGGAGAGCCCAAACAAGTCAACAACCAAGCTTCGGACAGCAGCAAATACATTCAACCTTTTTTGCTTCGCCTCAAAAAAGAGTTTCCCGACATTGCCGTTGCCCGCATGGACGAGCGTTTTACCTCCAAGATGGCGTTTCAAACCATGATAGATGCCGGTTTGGGCAAAAAAGCGAGACAAAACAAAGCCCTTGTTGATACCATCAGTGCCACCATCATACTCCAATCATATATGGAAAGTATGGAATTTAAGAAAAGAAAGGAAGAGAAATGATATTGCCTATTACCGTATATGGGAATCCCATATTAAAGCGACAAGCCAAGAACATCGACGCCGACTATCCGGAATTGCACCAATTGATAGAAGACATGTTTGCCACCATGTACCATGCCCGCGGTTGCGGGCTGGCAGCACCGCAAATAGGAAAAAGCATTAATGTATTTGTGATAGACACCACCGAAATGGAAGAAGAAGGCAGCACGAACGAACCTGTCAAAATGGCTTTTGTCAACGCTGAAATCACAGAGCGATTCGGCAACGATGAAGTTTTTTGCGAAGGCTGTTTGAGTGTGCCGGGTATCAATGAAAATGTGATACGCAAATCCTCCATTACCATCACTTGGTGCGATGAAAACATGGAGTCGCACACACAAACTTTTGAAGGCATGGCCGCCCGTGTCATTCAGCACGAATACGACCATATTTTAGGCAAAACCTTTATTGACAGGATATCGCCTTTTAAACGCACCTTGCTTAAAGGAAAACTCAAAGACATAGAAACAGGCAAAAAGACAACATTTTATAGAACCAAACCAAATAAATAGACTTATGAAACACACAAAATATATTTTATACGTATGCAGTATTGCACTGATGTGTGCTGCTTGTAAACCTTCGGCTGCAGAAAAACAAAAAGAGATAGCCCGATTAGAGGAAAGCACATACGAAGTATATGACACTACCCTGCTCAATCAATTGACAACGGCCTATAAAGACTATGTAAAAACCTTTCCGCAAGACAGCCTTTCGGCGGAATATCTTTTACGTGCAGGTAGTATCAATATTAAATTAGGTAAAGGAGGCGAAGCTATACAAAATTTTGATCGTATTATCAACTATTACCCCAACTTTGCCAAGTTGCCGGAAGTATATTACTACAAAGCATATACTTACGAGGCGGTAATATTTGATTTGGCACAAGCGCGTGCCGGTTACACAGAATTTATTAATCGTTTTCCGGAACATCCCATGGTAACCGATGCTCAATTATCTATCAAATATTTGGGTATGACACCCGAAGAAATTGTTGCATCGTTCGACCAAGAATGATTCCGTCTTTACAACTAAAATTAAAAACAAAACAATATGATATAATGATAATAATACATGCTATTGATCCATTAGAAACAGAAAGGTTATCTGCAGTATGCATAGGCAATTTTGATGGCGTACATACTGCACACAAGCAAATTTTACAACAAACCAGACAAGAAGCCATCAACATGAACGGGATATCTGTAGTGATATCATTTTCTAAGCACCCGCAAGCGGTGTTACATCCTCAAAACAAACATTTCGGCTTATTATGCTCCGAAGAAGATAAAATAAAGCGTATTGCCGATATGGGTATAGACTATTATATCTCTTTGAATTTTAATCAAGAAATGGCCGAAACATCCTATCTGGATTTTATCCGCACACTAAAAAACAAACTTAACCTACACACTTTGGTAATGGGAGGAAACCACCATTTCGGCAAGAAAAAAGGTGGCAATTTGTCTGCTATACAAGCAGCTGCAGCAACGGAAAACATCAACATAGCCTTGGTAGACGATATCTATATCAACCAAGAAAAAGTGAGTTCTTCCGCCATACGGGCAAAGATACTAAAAGGCGATTTTGCCGGAGCCAATGCCATGTTGGGCTATCAATACAGTTTAACAGCATATAACGCAGGGTCATGGACAAAATACACCCGCTTTATGCCCTTGAACAACCAAGCAATATTACCTCCTGCACACAAACAATACCAAATAAGTATAGACAATACCATCACCACAGCACACACCGACGGGTTCTATATTTATATAGAGTCCGCCGAATGTCATCAAAAAGAAAAAGTTATTATCTCATTTTTGAACTAATATGGCAAAAAAAGACCCTTTTATAGATATCAGACCTTATTACGATGAAGAATTACCTTATGTGGTAAATCGTATGTTACAAAGTCCGGGATTCATTAATTCCATCACCAATTTCATGCCCGATGTACCCTTGAATGTAACAGTGAAACGCATTCGCAAAATCAGCACTTTGGATGAAATGCAAAAGAAAGTGTTCGGACCTATCATACAAACTTTTGAAGAAAGAAGTATTGACACACTCACTTTCGGAGGCTACGAAGAATTGCCAAAAAACAAAGCGTATTTGTTTGTAGCCAATCATCGTGATATAGTAATGGATTCGGCCATCATGCAGGAATATCTCATGCGTAACGGAGAGAGTGCCTGTTTGAGCGGTATAGGCGACAATTTGTTGATGTCGCAAATATTTACCGATATCGCCAAAACAGGCAACATGTTCACCATCACCCGCACCAGTAACGCCCGCCAAATGGTAACCAAATCGAAATTGGTATCGGAATATATACATACCAATATCTATAAAAAACACAAATCGGTATGGATAGCCCAACGTAACGGACGCACCAAGGACGGATGCGACAAAACCCAACCGAGTGTGCTGAAAATGTTTTGCATGAGCAGAGGTAACAACGACCTGTTTAAGCACATCAGAGAGCTTAACATAGTGCCTGTAACCATTTCCTACGAATTTGAACCTTGCGACCAAATGAAAGCGCGTGAGCTAATACTCACCGAGAAAAACAAAAAATACGAGAAAATGCCGGATGAAGATTACAAAAGCATCACCACGGGTATTTTCGCCTACAAAAGTCGCGTTCATCTTCAATTCGGAACACCTATCAATGACAGCATAGACGAAAGTCTGCATTTTTCCAACGAAAACGAAAAAATACAATATCTGTGTGCTCTCATTGACAAACAGATGTATGCACACTATCACCTGTGGCCCAATAATTACATTGCTTACGATTTGCTTAACAACAGCACGGCATTTCAAAGTAAATACAGCGAACTTGCCAAAAGAGATTTCAACCAACATATACGCAAGCAAGCCAACATTGACGATGTAAGCTACTTTAAAATGAAACAACGCTTACTTACCATTTACGCCAATCCTGTAAAAATAGCCATAGAAAATAATTTGGAAAATATTCCGGTGCAATCGTAAAAAAATGATACCTTTGCAAACTCGTTAAAGCGAGTGAGGAGAGATGCCGGAGTGGTCGATCGGGGCGGTCTCGAAAACCGTTGACCGCATTAGCGGTCCCAGGGTTCGAATCCCTGTCTCTCCGCAATATACCAACAATGCACATAGGTCTTTATTTCGGCACTTTCAATCCCATACACAACGGACATATCGCCATTGCCGAAGCTATGTACCGCACCCAAACTTTTGATGAAATTTGGATGATCATATCCCCCAACAGTCCGTTTAAAAACTATTCCGATTTGGTAGATGAAAACATACGCTACCGCATGCTGTGCTTGGCCATAGAAGATTACCCCTATATAAAAGCCAGCAAAGTGGAATTCAATATGCCTAAACCCAATTACACCTATGCCACATTACGCAAACTATCCCTCTGCCGTCCCGATGTGAGATTTTCACTCATCATGGGCTCGGACAATTTGGAAAACATAAATAAATGGAAAAATTATGAAGAAATACTGCAAAATCACACCCTGTATATCTACCCTCGCGGAGAAAATAACACATTCAAAAAGCAAAAAAATATCATCATTGTCTCACTTCCTTTGCTCAATATCTCCGCTACCGAATTAAGAAAAAAACTACAAAACGGAGAAGATTGCAGCCAAGAGATCCCCGCAAAAACACTACAATATATTATCAATCAGCATATTTATAAATAACCCGCAAACCATCAAAACCCTTTAATCAATCATTTCGCATTATCATCAAAACCAAAATCCGACTGAGTTAAATCGGAAAAAATCATGCAATGTAAATTAATTGGATTCGATTTAACATTCGTATTTATTTTTTTTATACCTTTGCCCCGATTTTAATTTCAAAACTTTAGTGCCATGAAAAACAAATACATTGACCTTATTCAACAGACATTTGAATTTCCGCAAGAAGAATTCAAAGTAGAAGACAACAACCTATTATTTAACGGCATTGATTTGATGGAAATAATCAAACAATACGGCACTCCGTTAAAGATAACCTACCTGCCCAAAATATCTCAAAACATACAAAAAGCCAAACGTTGCTTTAATGTTGCCATAGCAAAATCGGACTATCAAGGGGACTACCATTATTGCTATTGCACCAAAAGTTCACACTTTGAGTTTATATTGGAAGAGGTGCTTAAAAACGATGTACATATAGAAACATCATCCGCTTTTGACCTCAACATCATACAAGCTTTATACGAAAGAGGTTTGTTTGAAAAGGACAATTATATAATATGTAACGGATTTAAAAAAATGCAATACATAGAAGGTATTGTTGAATTATTGAACGACGGATTCATCAATATCATTCCCGTATTGGACAATATGAAAGAATTTGACCAACTCAATTCCATATTGGACAGCAAATGCAAACTCGGCATACGTATAGCTTCCGAAGAGGAACCGAGATTCGAATTCTACACCTCAAGATTAGGTATTCGCTACAATGACATCATTCCTTTCTATCAGGAAAAGATAAAAAACAATCCTAAATTTGAGTTGAAAATGTTACATATGTTTATCAATACCGGCATAGAAGACACTGCCTATTATTGGAATGAATTAGCAAAAGCGGTTAATGTGTATTGTGATTTAAAAAAGATTGCACCCGAGTTGGATTCACTGAATATAGGCGGAGGTTTTCCCATTAAACGCTCACTGGAATTCAATTACGACTACGAATACATGGCAGAAGAAATAGTGGCACAGATAAAAGCCACCTGCAATCGTAACGGCATAGAAGAGCCGCATATTTTCACCGAATTCGGTTCTTATACCGTTGGTGAATCCGGTGCGGTACTCTACTCCATACTCAATCAAAAACAACAAAACGACCGTGAGTTGTGGAATATGATAGACAGTTCATTTATGACCACCATCCCCGATGCATGGGCTATCAATCAAATATTTATCCCTTTGGCTATCAACAATTGGAACAAGGAATACGAACGTGTTTTCTTGGGCGGTCTCACCTGTGACAGTCAGGACTATTACAATTCGGAATCCAACCTCAACGCAATATTCCTGCCCAAAATCACCCAAGATGAAACGCCGCAGTACATCGGATTGTTTCACACCGGAGCCTATCAAGAAGCCTTAGCCGGCTACGGCGGCATACAACATTGCCTCATTCCGGCACCCAAACATGTGATTATAGACAAAGAATATGCTAATCCTGATGATGAAGAAGGTGAAATAGTAACCAAACTGTTTGCCAAAGAGCAAAGTTACAAATCGATGTTAAAAACATTAGGATACTAAGCAAATGGAAAGCATAAAACATATATATCGTATAGGTAACGGTCCTTCAAGCAGCCATACCATGGGACCTAAAAAAGCGGCTGAAATATTCCTTTCCAAGCATTCCGATGCAGCTAAATTCAGCGTTACCCTCTACGGCAGCTTGGCTGCCACCGGCAAGGGGCACCTTACCGACAAAGCTATATTGAGTGTTTTGGCTCCCGTTGCTCCCACCGAAATAGTATGGCATCCGGATATAACACTTGAATATCATCCTAACGGCATGCTCTTTGAAGCCTTCAATGCCGATGACCGCATTGTAGACAAACTTACCGTATACAGCATAGGCGGCGGTGCATTGAAATACGAAGGTATGCCCCACTCTGCCAAAGAAGAGATATATCCGCTACACACCCTTACCGACATTTTGGGATGGTGCAAACAAACAGGTCGTTCTTATTGGGAATATGTAGAAGAACACGAAGCCGACGACCTATGGGATTATATGTTTGAAGTATGGAAAACCATGCAAGCCGCTGTAGAACGCGGTTTAGACACGGAAGGCATGCTTCCCGGCGGACTGAAAGTAAGAAGAAAAGCACCTGAATATTATATCAAAGCCATGGGCTATACCGATAATCTCCGCACACGCAGCTTGGTGTTTGCCTATGCTTTAGCATGTGCCGAAGAAAACGCCTGCGGCGGAAAAATAGTAACAGCACCCACCTGCGGCTCTTGCGGTGTGCTGGCATCGGTGCTGTATCATCTGCACAAAGGTCATTTGTTCTCCGACAAACGTATATGCAAAGCTTTAGCCACAGCAGGCTTGATAGGTAATATAGTAAAATACAACGCTTCTATCTCAGGTGCCGAAGTCGGCTGCCAAGGAGAAGTAGGGGTAGCATGTGCCATGGCGGCTGCCGCTGCCAACCAGCTTTTTGGCGGTAGCCCCTCACAAATAGAATACGCTGCCGAAATGGGCTTGGAACATCACCTCGGACTCACCTGCGACCCTATCTGCGGATTGGTACAAATTCCATGCATAGAACGTAACGCCTATGCTGCCGCCCGCGCTCTTGACGCCAATATTTATGCCACCCTCACCGACGGCAGGCACGTGGTATCGTTTGACAAAGTGGTGCAAGCCTTAAAACAAACAGGTCACGACCTGCCATCTTTGTACAAAGAAACCGCCTCCGGCGGATTGGCTTCAATATTCTAAAATAAGGAAAACCCTTTTCTACCGGCATCCGAAAAATACTAAATGTTTAAAGGTAAAATTCCGAAAACGGGAAAACTTTTACTGGTATTTACTTTATTTGCTCTTTGCATGCTTTTTCCCCACGACCGATAAGGAAAGGGTGCCATTTTGAGGGTAGCCTGCCCTTGTAGAACACTCCTATTATTTAATGATAAAATACACTCCTATCATCACTATCACCACCCCTATCCAACGGGTAAGAGGAATGGTTTCTCCGAAAATAAAACTTCCTACAAACAAGCTGATGATATAACTGATGGAAAGTAAGGGATATACAAAACTCAAATCATTGTGTTTCAAAAGATAAGCCCATAGCACCACTGTGGATAAAGCCAATAATCCGGAAACATACAACTGCCATGTAGTCAATACCGTTCTAAAATATCGCCACGATAGTTCAAAAGCCCCGAACATATTTACAGCAATTTTAAGAAACGTTTGTGCTGCCACTATCAACACCGACTGCACCAATACCCAGAATAGCACTATTATATTTGACATCTTATACTCAATCATACTTTTATCAACAGACTAAAAAACAAATTTTGCCAAGATAATCATTTTGGCAAAGGTAACATTTTTTTTACTTACACTACTTTAATGTAAAATTTTTTTTGCCTCCCTCCATAAAAAACAAGTCCCGATTCGATTTTTTTTCATTCTTCCGCGATATTTTTCCGACAAAATCATATTTGTATCATTTTTTTTATTTACCTTTGCAAGTTGCTTTTATGTTTCAGGCTATAGTATGAACAATAGGGTCATAATAAAGCAAGCAACATAAAGATAATTAACTTATTATTAATATTTTATTGCACAATAGAGTAAATATGTAGCATTGACAGAAAAGAAAGGGGGGACTATTATATGATAGATACTTTGGAATTAGGAAAATTGAAATGGCTGCATGTACAGCACCCTACTAACGAAGATTTTGAACATATACAGGTTAAATATGATTTTCACCCTTTGGATATTGACGACTGTCGAAGTTACACCCAACGTCCGAAAATAGATATCTACGACGATTACTACTTTCTTATTCTGCATTTTCCGCATTTTGACAATCTTAAACGTTTTGTAAAAGCCCAAGAGGTGAAAATTTTCTGGGGAAAAGATTACATCATTACCATTGGTCGTTCCCACTGGGTGGTGGAAGATTTGTTCAATTATTACAAACAAAATCCTGATGCGCTCAACGATTTGTTTGCTAAATCCAGCGATGCAATCTTGTACAATTTACTCAACAGGCTGATTAACGAATCGTACTTATTGGTTACACGCGTAGGTCAGGAAATAGATGAAATCAACAGAGAATTGTTTGACACCAAGCCGGAGCAAACCATAGAAAAAATATCCATTGCCCGACGAAATGTTATTCAATTGAACACTATTTTCAAACCTCAATTAAGGGTGTTTCACAAATTTGAATCAGGTGATATCAAAGGTTATGAAAGCACCGAAGATATGGAAGACTATTGGGGTAATATTTTGGACGTATACCAAAAAATGTGGGATATGATAGAAGACTTTGAAGAGTTGACCTATTCCCTTTCACAAACATTTGATTCGGTGCAGGCAAACAAGACTAACGAAACCATGAAAGTGCTTACGCTCATTTCCACCATATCCTTGCCGCTTACATTTGTAACCAGCGTTTACGGCATGAATCTATTTTTGCCCTTGGCGGAAAAGCCTTATGCTTTCGCATTGATAATGGGCATTTGCGTGGTACTGATAGTATTTTTCTTATACGTGTTCAAAAAGAAGAAATGGATATAATATCCCCATTATAAATTTTGTATCCACTCTTTCACATCTTTATCGTCAAAGGTGGTGAACACATGTCCGAACACACCCACAGAAAGTCGTTTCACACTACCATCCCTGCAAGTGATTTTACCTATGCTGAAAATGAAGTAATTGTCTACTTCCAAATATTGTTTTACTACCCCTAAAGTAAGATTGCTTGCAAACACATTCAAGGTTCCCAATAAGACATCTGTTTCGGGGTTGTCAACAGATGAAATACCTTGACTTATTCCGCTATTCAATTCCTTACCGATAGCATCCAAATGTGCTTGTCTATCGGGACAAGTGAGCACGCTTACCATAGCTAACAACACTACCAATGCTATTATAATTACATTTTTCATAACCCTGATTTTTATTATCTATTATTTATTAACATATTTCCATCCCTTACGTTATTAGAACGGATATCCTATTCCGAATACTATAGAGCGATCTTGTTTATAGGCTTGATAATTATCCCATTTGAAATGCTGCCATCCTTGGTTTCCTTCTATGGCGGGATTATGTATTTTTAACGCATAATCCAAACGAATAACAAAGAAAGAGAGGTCTAAACGCAGACCTATCCCGGCATCCATGGCTATTTCTTTATAAAACCGGTTAAAAGCAAATTCTCCGTTAGGAAAATCCACATGTTTGTGTAAAAGCCAAATATTGCCCGCATCTACAAACAAGGCTCCGTGAAATATTTTGTATATTTTGAAACGGTATTCAAGGTTGAGTTCTAATTTAATATCCCCCACACTTTCGATAGAACCAATGGAAGCGGATGTATCACAATATCCTCCCGGACCCAAGGTACGCAAACGCCATCCTCTCATAGAATTGGAACCTCCTAAATAAAAACTGTGCTCAAACGGCAATGAAGTGGAATTCCAAATCGGGGCACCCACTCCTATATCGGCATGCATCACCAAATGTTGGGTTTTGGTTTTAACTATATTGTACACTATGTCTGCATCGGCATCCAACCCGTTGGCAAAAGGAATTTTCCATATGGTATATTGTCCGTAATCGTTTTTTGTTTGCTCTGCCTTATTTCCGGCTGCCTTCATTATGCCATAAAGCACATTGCCGAACCATTCCACATTCAATTTAAACACAAATTTATTGGCATCATACATGGTGAAATGATAATTGCTGCCCAATATAAAATGGTCTTTGTATTTTTCCAATATACGGCGTTTAAAATGGAATTTTGCTATTGCTTCATCAAAGCCTTCGGCATTGTACATTTTTATCAAACTAAAATCCAACACCGTTACCACATGTTCTATACGCACCCTCATATTGGACCTTAATCGTTGGGACCATTTATAGGCAAACGATACATTGGAAAGAAATCTGTCGTACAAATCTTGCCGCATATAATTGGCTGTAAGCTGTATAGAAGTTCTCGGACGGAACGATTTGGAGATATTTTGTTGTTTAATAGGAAACAAAAAACGGGGTACTTCCAGGCCTAATGTACCGCCCACTTCAAAATTACGAAAGCGGGTGCCCATACTGTCATGTTGCAGTTCATGGGTATATTTTACGGCAAAAGAAAATATTTCAGCTCCTTTAAACAAATTTCTATTTATCAAAGCTATGCTACCTCCAAAACCTATGCGGGAAC
This sequence comes from Bacteroidales bacterium UBA1205, assembly GCA_002309615.1. GTDB lineage: Bacteria > Bacteroidota > Bacteroidia > Bacteroidales > WCHB1-69 > UBA1205. The sequence continues at coordinate 49,257 of DBXT01000045.1, read as the reverse complement.
CGGTGTTTTTGAGCATTAGGTCTATCACCATATTGTGCTTTTTCAGCGGTGAAAGTTGAATACGACAATCCAAATCTCCGGTATCGCTGTCATATTGTAACATGCTCTCTTGCGTTTCGGCATATGACACTTTGATAAACTCAAAATTCTGCATATCGGCATAGCGGTCGTAAGTTGATTGCGACCTTGCTGCAGAATACAACCTTCCTTTTCTCATGGAAATAGGATATACCAAGGCTTTGGGTTTAAATTGCCGTTTACCGGTATTATAAATAGCATATTCGTTGGTATCTCTGCGTTTTATCACTTCTACATAATACAGGGTGTCAGTAGGCTGCAATTCATTATCGTCCAAAGTGGCGAAATTGCTCATCACACTAACGGAATTGATGCGGAATATACGGTGTTTGCCTTCTACAAAAGTGCTATCATCCACTTGATAGGTAGGATTATTTATCACCATTTTCACATCCAGGCACTGATTGTTGTGATTGGAATCCACCAAGAAATGTATATAATTTTTAGTAAAATAGAAATAGCCTCTGTTTTGCATACGGTTAGCTATACGTTCCTGCTCTTCGGTAAGCTTGTCAACGGAAAAAATATCGCCTACTTTCACCAATCGATGTATGGTGTCGGCAAATACCTTGCGGCGTATTACACTATCAGCTATATCGTATTCTATTTTCTGTATTCTATAGGGTTCTCCGGCTTCCACGTCATAAATAGCAATAGCCCGTTTCCCTTTATATTTAATACGATTACTTACCTCGGCATTAAAATATCCGTTGTTAAACATCATCAACTTCACCTGTGCTATAGAATAAGCAATCATATTGGTATCCAACAATACCGGCTCTTCGCCGAAATCGTTTTGGATTTTTTTTCTTAACAGGGAAATTTTTGTGCGATGATAATCTATTACGGAAGTATCTAACAAAACAGGATATTTCCCGACGGAAGTACGGGTTTTCTGCACCCATGGTCTTCGTTCTTGGGCTTTCAACTCTTGCCCCGATAGGTATTGATACACACCCACTCTCCATAAAAACAGGCCAAAGGTTCGTTTGTTGGTTTTAGGGCGTACCGCATAAACCAAATCATTGGATACCTCTATATTCTTTTTATCTACATTCACCTTATTTTTCACCAAAAGGTATTCATCTTCATGCAAATACTTTTCGGGAGCACACGAAACAAACGCACACACCATGCTTAACAACAAGAATGTGTACACCCATCGGGGTCGGAATGTTTGTCGGTGAATGAAATTCATTATCTCATATCTATTACGTCCACATCGGGGTGAGCGGCGGTATCAAAAATAAAAGTATTATCCGTCAGTTTTTGATTAACCAGAAATTTATCTACTATATAATGATACATGGTGCCGTCTTTTTCATATATCACCGCATTCAAAATTTGCTTTTTAGACTTATCTATTACCAACCTCACCTTGGCTACCGTGGTAGCGGATTTGGGAGTAAGGTCTATTATCTGCACCAAAATTCCTCTTCTGCTTTCTTCTCTGATATACGTGGAGCGATAATGTTTTTGATAGTCTTTCACCATTTGCAGCGGGTTCAACTGTTCTACATCGGTGCTGTCGTATGCGGCTATGCTCACCTCTTTTTGTTCAGGTAAATAAGTCCATACCTCTTTTGCGTTACAATACACCTGTTGTTCTTTTGTAATCAATTTATATTGATTGCCTTTCACCCATATATCCCCTTTCATTTCCGCCAACGTGGCGGCATTTTTTTCGGTACGGAAGGTGAATTGTATGTTCACATTGGCATACGAAAGCATTTTTTGATACAATGCATCCAATATCTCTTTGGATTGTGTATCTACATATTTGTTTGTTTGCGTTTTGGATGTTTGTGCAGATAGCATATTAATGCTACAAATACATACCAATAAATACAATAATCGTTTCATAACACCTCCTTTTATATTGAATATATAAAAAATCAAGCCAAACTGCACATCTCACTACAATTTTTTACAGATTCTTACTTTTCAAATATTCTTCCAAACTTGCTATATCTTTGTATAACACCTCTCTGGCTTTACTGCCCACTTGAGCCCCCACTATGCCGTCGCGTTCCAATTGATCCATAATTCTGCCGGCACGGCTGAATCCCACTTTAAGTTTACGCTGTAAAAATGATGCGGAGCCTTGCTGGGTGAGCACCACTTGACGGGCAGCATCGGCAAAACAAGTATCATATTCATCGTCATCAGCCGTTTGTTCTGTTGTGCCGCCTTCTTCTTCAGCTACTTCGGGCAAATATAATGCTGAGGTATACCCGCGTTGATTGCCGATATAATCACATATGCTTTCTATTTCCGGAGTATCCACCCATGCACATTGTATTCGTAAAGTTTCGCTATTGGCGGAAATCAACATATCGCCTCTTCCTATTAAGTTTTCGGCACCTTGCTCATCCAAAATAGTACGTGAATCTATCTTGGACGACACTTTAAATGCTATACGGGCAGGGAAATTGGCTTTGATAAGACCTGTGATAATATTAACAGAAGGACGTTGCGTTGCAATAATAAGGTGTATGCCTATGGCTCTTGCCAATTGAGCCAAACGGGCTATGGGTTGCTCCACCTCTCTTCCTGCTGTCATGATACAATCAGCAAATTCATCAAACACCAGCACTATATACGGCAAAAAGCGATGTCCTTTTTCGGGGTTGAGTCTGCGTGCTTTAAACTTTTCATTATATTCTATTATGTTACGACACTGGGCTTCTTTCAACAATGCATAACGCATATCCATTTCGGAACACAAAGAGGTAAGTGTTTTCACCACTTTTTTGGTATCGGTGATAATGGCTTCCGCCGAATCGGGCAATTTTGCCAAATAATGTCTTTCTATTTTGGAATACAATGTAAGTTCCACTTTCTTAGGGTCAACCAATACAAACTTCAATTCCGAAGGATGTTTTTTATACAACAAAGACGTCAACACCACATTTAATCCCACCGATTTACCTTGACCTGTGGCTCCTGCCATCAACACGTGAGGCATTTTAGCCAAATCAAACACATATACTTCATCGGATATGGTTTTACCTATGGCTATCGGTAAAGCCATTTTTCCTGAATTTTGAAATTTTTCCGATGCCATACAAACTTTCATGGGTACTATTTGCGGATTGGCATTGGCTACCTCTATACCGACAGTACCTTTTCCAGGGATGGGGGCTATAATACGTATTCCTTTGGCTGACAAGCTCATGGCTATATCATCGGTAAGTCCTTTTATGCGGGCGATACGCACACCTGGAGCCGGTTTGATTTCGTAAAGGGTAACGGTAGGTCCCTCTATGGCACTGATGCTTTCTATTTCTATTTTATAATCTTCTAATGTTTTCTTTATTCTGATCTTATTGGCATTTATCTCCAACATTTTTTGTTCCGGAGAACGTTTGGCATTAGTATGCTCTTCTAACAATTCCAAGGTAGGAAGGGTATAATCGGGCAGGTCTAAATGCGGGTCGTAAGGTCCGTATTTCTCCAACAATTTTTCCGGTGTCATTTCTTCATCCGCACTTTCTTGTTGCTCGTCTTCTGTAGCAATAACACTGATACCGTCTTCATCGCCCGTGACTGAGGATCCGGCTGTAATGTTTTTTTCCATCACACTGCCTTCTACAACATCATTGTCGGAGGTATCGTCTATCAATATATCTTCCCCCATAAAATTGGCTTCGGTACTCACCTGCTCTTCCTGTCGGGGCAACTCTTCACGTATAGACGTTATTATATGTGATTCTTGCCTATTATCGCTTGTGTTTTCCGAAGGAGATGTATGCTCATCCGAATGTTCAACAACAGACTCACCAGCCACCACGGAAGGTTCATTTTCGGGCACTTGAGCCACAGATTCTTCCTCAGGATGTGATGTTTTTTTATTCGTGCACCATAGTTTGATACGGGAAAAAATTGATATTCTCTCATCCGAACCGGAATCGGTGTCGGAATCATCAGCATCGGCATCGGTTTCATCCGATGAATTTTCCGATTGCTTATTATCATCCAACAAACGTTGCAAGGTATCCTTCTCCGTATCCTCGTTGATAGCGGTATTATCCGCTTCGGAGGATGATTTCATGGATTTCACCAAGGTCCAACCGCCGCAAAGCACCACTATTATAGCTATATACAGCAAAACGATAAGAGCCACACCCACTTTACCTACTTTGTAAGACAATAAGGTAAGCAAATCTTGGCACACTTCTCCACCCAACCACCAACTTTCAGCCAGCTTGCCGCTCACCACACAAGGATAAGACAAAGCTCCGCTGACAGCTAAAATTATGGCCAAAGTGTATATGGTGATTTTACCCAAAGGCATTTTGCTTTTACCGCTTATCAAACGTATGCCCCAAAGAACAAACAACAATATAAAACCCAAAGACGCTATACCGAAACCCGATTTAATAAACAAAAACGAAAAATACATTCCTACCACACCCAACAAGTTTTCAACGGTGTCGCCTTTGGATAAGCATGTAAAGAAATTTTTGTCGTACAAACCGTCATCCATATCGTGTGTTAAGAAAAACGATATAAACGATATCAGCAAGAAAATACTGAAAAAAACCAATAAAAAGCCTAATACCACTCTTAATTTCTCACTGCTGAAAAAAGCTTTAAGATTGAAATTACTCTTTGACGACTTGTGATTCTTATCTTTTGCTTTTGCTTTTTTCTTCTTGGAAACGGTACGAGCTTTTTTGTTTCCGCTTTTTTTATTATACGAATGTTCTTCGCCTTTATTTATACGCATTTTAGACGCTGTGGACACTTTATTTTTTTGAATATTTGACATATAACCCAAACCCATTATATTGGCGTAACATACTATAAATTAAACCATATACAGTAAATCACAGCCTACTTTAACTCAAAATACAAAATTAGAAAATCTATAGCCCTACATTCTAACTACCTTAACTATTTATAAACAGCATATTGTTAATTTTTTTTATCATTCTTTGTATACTTTTTAAGGATTATTCTCGTTAAAAAAAGAAAAAAAATTTTTCTCAATGAAAAAACTTTTCACCATTATTCTAATCGCTTTTTGCGGCACCAATCTGCTCCATGGTCAATTATCCTTTTCCAAAAGCAATTTGGAGCAGTTTAAGAACACTAAAACCTACATAGTATTGGAAGACAATATGTTTTCCGAGTTCAATGCCAATATCAAGAAGGCTGCGGAACTTTATTGGAAAATCACCCCTTACGAAATCATAGGTCAATCGGAATTTGCCAAGCTATGCAATCAGGAAAGCAATGCTTCGTTTCTCACTTTGGTAAACGGAACCTATAGTCTCGGTAAGAACACTTTAGAGGTCAATTTACTCACTTTGGTGATTGGGGATAAAAGCGGAAAAATAGACAAAATGCGAGAAGTAATCTCCATTCCGTTGGCCACATTTGATGAAGACGGAGAAAGCAATAGTTACGGCTATAAATTAGCCGGAATTATCAAAGCCATGCACTACATGCTGGATACGCTTGCACAAATAGACATTTCTCCCAATGACTTAAAGATGTTTCTTCGTGCCAACAGGCATGACATATTACAACAAACGCTGCTACTCACCCCTGATGATGTTTCTTCCGATATCAATACGGCAGATAAACTCAAAAAAGTATATCCTTACAAATTTGCTTTTGTGGAAGAAAACAAAATAGAAGAAGCCATTTATAAAAATGAAAACAAAGCCTTTGTACATCATATAGGAGAATTGGGCAATTGGAGCATGTTTGTAATAATATCCTGCGAAAACGGACGCCTGCTCTATGGCAACTACAAGCAGGCTAAAGATAGTAAATTACTGGGCGTTACCAAAGATGATTTTCTGATCATCCAATAAAATTGACACCATTTGACAAAAAAAAAGACTCCCCGAAAGAGAGTCTTCAAAAAAGAAAAACTTTCATTAATTATTTCTTGTGATTTTCTTGCATTATTACAGGCGGAACACGTTCACCTGTTCTATGGTCCATTTCATCTCTGACTTTGTATTTCATTCTCGCTTCCATGGAATAAAGTTTTTCCACTTGTTTCATGGTGAGCACTTTGGAAAATTCCGATATATACTGTTTTTTAAGTGTAGCCAAATTCACCACCTCATCAAACGAACGTTCCAAACAGTCTTTGATTTGGGCATCGGTAAGTCCGCTTTTATCACATTTGCATCTATTCTTTTTTATGGCACTCACCTTTTCAAAATATTGCTCGTAAATAGGTTTGAATTTAGCAAATTGCTCATCGGAGAGTAACAATACATCTTTCAAAACATTCAATTTCATTGTCAACATATCTGCTTCCGTAGTAGGTTTAACGGAAGTGTTTTTTTGTTTTTGTGCTGTTGATTGTGCATACATGGTACACAAGGCTAACAATAAACATGCGGTTAGAAAACTTTTTTTCATCATTATTTCAAATTTAATACTATTTATCAACAATTAATAATACATATTTTCCATATATTCCACTTCGGCACACACATTAGCCAAATCATCTTCTGACATTTGTGCTATATAATTTTGATATTGCTCCATGGGTGGCTGCGGAGAAAACAAATCCATATTGCATATAAATGCGATTAAGGCGATAGCCATAGCCGAACTTAAACCGATAGTGAGCCCTAACAACCATGTTCGCTGATGTTTTATCTTGCGTTTTGCTATGGCTTGAGCATTTCTGACGGCTTGTTCAAAATAGCCGTTCGGCACATGGTATGGCATTTGTTTTCCTATAGAATTGAAATCTTCGTTATTCATTTTTTATATCCAATTTGGTTTTTATTGTTTCCACTGCGTAATGATAATTGGTTTTTAAGGTATTCACACTTTGACCTGTAATTTCGCTTATTTGTTGATAAGGCAATTCATCATAATAACGCAAATTAAACACCACCTTTTGTTTATGAGGCAAGGCTATTATTGCTTTTTGAAATTTTGCTTCCATCTCCTCTTCCGAACATGAAATCTGCTCCGAAAAAGATGACAACAACTGCTCATTAACATCATCTATGGAATCCCATTTTGACGCCCTCTTTTTTTTAAGCCAATTGATACTCTCGTTAGTGGCTATTTTATACAACCATGCCTTCAACGACTCTGCATTTCCTTTTATGCCGGGCAAATTCAAATAAACTTTCACCCACACATTTTGCAATACATCCTGCGTATCTTCATGAACAACCAACATACGCCTTATATACCAATACAAGACCGAAGTATATGACTCCACCAACAAATTATATCCTTCCTTAAAGGAGGATGGTTGTTGTAATAAACTGATAATTTTATTGTTATCCATCTATTGTTACAACGTTTAAATAATAGACTATGTTATCGGTAAAAAGTTAAAATTGACATCAAAAAAAAAACATCTTTTAAAGATGTTTTTTCCAAAATTGTTGAGTTATATCGGTATATACAAAATCGTTCAAATTTTTGTCCACCTTAAACATTTTTTGATTGGTGTGCGGATTCTCCAAGCCTCCGCATTCTTTTTTATAGGGTCCCACTTTTACATAATCCACCCATTGCGGGGCAAATTTATCCGACAATTCACTTCGCCCCGAATACCAAGCCACTTTTAACGGATAATGATTCTTAATCCAATGAGCTAAGTGCATCACGCCATGCACATCGGCATCGCCTCCCATAAAAGCGACGCAGGTGATATTTTTCTCATATTTGCTCACCAAATGATTTAACGCCGCCTCGTTCAATTCTTCTCCTATATTTTGCATCAAATAACTGCTGTGGCAACCACTGCATTTACATGGGCAATTGGAGATATTGATAGCCAAAGTGGTTTCGTTGGGAACCTCTTGAAAAACGATATTATAATTCACATATTTCATCATATCTTACTCCTGACTAACATGATAATAATATCTTCTGTCGGCTTCCATTTGTCGAGGTTGTGAAAAATGGTCTATACGTTTTAAATAGCCTATCACACGGGTAGCCCATGTTACGTTAGGACTTCCGCACTTAGGACATTTTTTCAGATAACGTTTGTCTATATGTCCGCAATCGTCTTCTTTACAAATGGTGTTAGGTATGTTAAAAGTGAAATAATTGGTACCTTCCAATGCAGCTACTTTTAACAGATTACGATATTGGTCTTTTGACAAATGTTCATCCAAATTCATGTGTAATGCGGAACCTCCGTCTAAATATTGAACATATTCTCTACCATGAAGTTTGAATTTATCCATGATATTCAGCGAATGGTCTTCCACTACATAGAAATAGCTGTTGTAGCAATCTCTCGGAACCGCATAGCCATCTTGTTTGTCCCACATGGCATGTTTAACACCCAAATTCTCTGCCGGCACAAATTCCGTATTAAACATCAATTCCTTGGTGCGAGCGGCTTTGTTTTCATCGGATATGGTTTTCAAAACAGCTTGTATAAACGCTTTATAATCATCGTTATCGCTTATTTTTAATCCCAAAAATTCGGCAGCTTCCACCACTCCGTTTACGCCTATGGTCAAATATTGTTTTTCCAAAGAGATAAAATTGGCTTCGTATGCGGTAAGCATATGGGCGGCAAAGAAATCTTTCAACAGTTCGTTAAAGGCGGTTTGATATTTATGCACTTTTTGTACTTGTTCGCGTAAATATTCCATAGGGTCTTGATGATCGCGCACCGCATTTTGCACCAAGCGATTGATATTAAGCGTCATTACCGATTTTGAGCCCGTGGCTACTCCGCCTGCACCTAAAGAATAGCTAAATTGGTTATCCTGCATTTCGTTACGCAAACGGCAGCAAGAGCTCAAACTATCGGCCGAATTGGACATATAGGTGAAAAAGGAATGTCCCTCTGCATACATTTCTGCCGTAAACTCACCATATTCTTTATCCAACACATCATTATCATCACACAACAATGCCATGGTTTCTACAGGGAAAGTTAAAATTTCTTTGGTACGCTCCTTGTTAAACCATTTCATAAACAAACGTTGCAAAGAATCTAATGATTCCCATTGAGGTGCAGTGCCGTCAGGGAAATAAAACTCACCGAACACACCTTTGAAATAATAGCTGTCAAAATAACTGATATTCCAAAACACCGATTGGAAATTACGGGCAGCCGCCGGTTGGTTGAGATAATAAACTATGTTTTGGAAATAATCCAATATCACATCTTTAATCGTACGCTCTTTGGATATGGATGTCTCCACTATTTTATCATAATGCAGATAATAGTCATTACCCCATTCTTTACGACAAAAATAATCAAAATACAATAGGAATTCCGGAGTGGCTACCGCACCTGCAAATTGAGCGGCAATAGTGAACACCATATTCACAAATATACCGCAAAAGCTACGCAAATGTTTTGGAGGAGCCGATATTCCGCCCATGTGTTTTAAGCCGTCTAAAAGCATGGGATACATGGTAATGGCCACACAATAAGGGAAAATGGATGTTTCATCATGTTTATACAACTCATGACTCTCCAATTGCCTTATGTATTCCTTGGCTAAATCATCACCATACAAATCCCGTATTTTATCCGTAAGACGTGAACGATTCAATTTAATAATATCCCCTTTAAACAATTCTCCGTTCAAAGTGGCTATATTTTTCTCCGTAACATTAGCATTTGAATCAAATTCGCTGGCAGTAGCGGCGTTAGAGGGCTTTAAATATTTGGCTATATACTTTTTCTTTTTCTCCAATTCCCTGTCTTTACGATGCTGCTCTCTATAGATGATAAAAGCTTTAGCCACTTCAAAATATCCGCGTTTCATCAATTCCACTTCCAATTGGTCGGATATACTCTCTATGGTAATATAGTTGTACAGATGCAAACTATCTATAATTTCATCTATTTCTGCATCTTTAAACTTGACTGCCGTAGCTCTGAATGCCGATACTAAAGCATCAAAAATCCTACTCCTATCGTAACGATGGGCTTTGTTGTCTCTGCTAATGACGTACATAAATTCCTATTTGATTTTGAAAAATGATTTGCAAAAATATCATTATTCCCCACCTCTTGACACATTTTATTACGATAGTTTTCAACACTCTTTACACAAGGTTAACATGCTAATAACCAACATTAAAATTCCATAATAATATAATTATCAGCATGTTAACGATTGTTGAAAACTTTTTTCAAGCGGGAAAACTTATTTTTTTGATTTACTTTTTGTTGACGCGAATGATGGTATTAGGGTTGATTCCGACCTCAAAGGAAAAACGTTTTTTACCGTTTTTGTCAAAACAATATACGTCACCATTGGTTGCATTATTCAAAGCATCACTGATATACACATCCTGATTGTTTGGATCTACCATAATGGCATAGGCTGTTTTAATAGTGGTACCGTCTTTGATAAAATCGCCTGTTTCCACATCTGACACCAAATCCACTACTTTAACAAACGATTGCACATCAGGATAATTCGACCAATCCACTCCGTAAACATAGGCATAATTACCGCTGATACAAAAATTTGAAGCTACTATACCTTCATATACTTTTTCCACGGTATTGGTGTTGGTATTGATTTTTTGGAAACAAGAAGCGATATCCGCATAATTGCCATAACTTACAAGGTAAACATAACCATTGTCACCGGCGGCAATTTTGGCGGGATTGACACATACCGTAATTCTGGATTCTTCCTGCATGGTGTTCACATCCACCACAGAAAGTGTGGAATCGTATTGATAATCAGGATTCAAACCACCGGAATTACATACATACAATTTGCCGTTAACAGCCACCAAACCTTCCGGATTGGCACCTACTTTTGCTATTTTGTCAATATTTAAACTTGCGGTATCTATCCTCACCACATGACCGGTATAGCACGATGCGTACACTTTGCCTTTATAGGTGGTTAATTGACGGGGATTGCCTACTGTAACGCCTTCAAATGTTTTATTGTTGAAGGATATTTGGGATAAAGATTTTCCTGTGGTCATATCCACCACGTCAATCAAATTGGAATTATCCACGGCAATATACAATTTATTGCCATATGCTATCATATGGTTGGCATTATCGCCCAAATAACGGTTGTTTTTATCATAGAACACATCGGGATAGGCCAAATCACTATCCAAATCATAATAAGATATGGTTGAATTGTTCTGTTGATACACGCCTTCACACAACACCAAAATTCCGTTATTAAACAAGGCATTATCTTTCTTTTTGTCGGGGTCGCATGATACCAAAACCGACATGGCTATTGCCACTACGCTTAATTTAAATACTAATTTTTTCATTTTGTTATTATTATATTAATTAATTATTTATTTATTTACCATTTAAATGTCACATTCACCCGCCACGACAAGCCCTGAACGGGGAAATTGGCGACTATTTCATAATTTTTATTGGCCAAATTCAGCACATCCACGCCGACAGACAACAGGGTTTGTTTGATGTGAAAATCACGGCTCACCCCCACACTATGGTCAAAATAGGGCTGCATATAGTTTTGAGGGATATTTTGTCCCAAACGATAACGGCCTCCCACTATTTGTAATGTATAATGCAGTGCAAACCACGTGGTATGGAATACCGCACGGGCGTTGCCGCTATGCCGGGGCGTATATGGAATTTGATGCCTATAGGTTTTACTGTCGGGAGAAGTCACATCCACCGCCCGCTGATAAGCATAATTCAGCGACATATCTATGCGCAGCCAGCGTGCTGCTGTCACCTGCATGTCCACATTGGCGTCTAACCCTGCAATATTTACTTTACCGTAATTATACATGCCCCACAGGAACAAATTTCGCGTAGGAATGGCCACAATTTTATCTCTCACCTTGTGATAATAACCCGAGACGGCTATTCTGAAATAAGGTAATTTAAGGTGTATGCTTTTCACCCATGCCAAGGTTCCCACCACCTGATGCAGGGTTTCGGGTTTCAAACTTCTATTCCCCACATTGGTGTAATACAAATCATTGAAAGAGGGCAAACGGAATACATATTGATAACCTATGCTTAAAGTGAATTTTTCTTTGGGCAAAAGTTTGAATTCCATATTCACCGCAGGGCTCCACTGGCTATAGTGAGTACGTTCATTATCCAACAGGGTGATATCATACACATATGTGTGCAAGATATTCGCTTGCATACGCCACCATTTATAACGATAGGTTGTTGCCGCATTGGTAAAAACGGTTACACGATGAGGCAAGGGAAAATTTTTCATATTTAGTGACATATTATTATATACTATGTCGTTTGATAAAGAAACCTGCCATTGTTTAGGATGAGCATACAGCAATACATTGGACAAATACAATTCCCTTTGTTGATAATGATTATCCAAGCCTCCCTCTGAATTCCAAAATGTGGTATCGATATATTCTGTATGGGCATAATTGGCTTTCAACACACATTTATAACTGATGTTATGCTTAAAATAATGACTGTATGTTGCTTGTAAAAAGAACATATCATTATTCAAACGTTGACTCGCTTCCAAATTGTACAATATGGTGGCACCGGGCAAACCATTGCGGGTACTATAGGCATAGGCTTTAAAATGAAAATGATTGGAGCTGTCGTTGTAAAACAAATTCCATACTGCCGTCACTGCAGAAACATCACCGTTAACCCTGCGTTCCACAGAGGTGCTGTCATCAGCTCCGCCATAATGCATTACATATTTATAATTGCCTTTTGAGTACAAATATTCTGCACATAATGCAGTAGACCATCGTTGGGACAAACGTCCTTCCAACAACAAATAAGGATTGAATGTGGTAGCGGAAGATATTTTAACGCCCACACTCACATTACAAGGTTTGCCTTCTTGAAATTGAGGTTCATGTGTATGCACTTGCAGGGTGTTGGCGGCAGAAAACAAGCGTGCCGATTTAAATATATCCGTTTCGGAATTGGCATTAAGAATTGATATGTAATCCACATTCGCAAGCGATAATTTACCCAAATCTATTTGTCCTGTTTGACAATCGGTAAGCGGCACCCCGTCCAAACTCACTGCCGTATGATTGGCTCCCAAACCTCTTATTGATACAGTTTTCAATCCGCCGATACCGCCATAATCTTTCATATTTACACCGGAGAAAAATTTCACCACCTCCGATGCCTGCATGGCATTTTTGAAATAATCTTGCACGTCAATTTTTTGCTTGCCCGGCACATTAAAATCCACATAAGTTCCATACACGGTAAAATTTTTTAATGTATGTATTGTTACGCTGTCTTCCTGAGCATAACCCCACATACTACATAGTACACAACACGCCAACAAACCTAATTTTACCTTGTACATATTTTACTAACATCATACTACAAGCTAAAGTGAAAAGAGATAGGATACTGTATTCTATGAGAATGCTGTTTCACCTGCTCTTTCCTCGAAAGCTTTAGTGAAAATTTTGATCGGGCAGGTCTTCTGACTTTGTTCCTATTGTAACGCCTTCCCGCCTTACTGGGTGTTTTCTTACACTTTTCGGACAGTGACTTACTGTTACAATCCTTATTTGGAACTTACAGCAGCGGGACTGTTAAGGATTTTCACCTTATTCCCTTTTAATCCGAATGACTAATGTCATTACAGAACCAAATCGTTTGCAAAGATAACATTTTTTTTATTGTCGGAATAAGACAAAAAAAATTTTTTTCACAAAATTTACATCCGACATAAATATTTAACAACCAAATATTTGCAGGTGAATTTCAAGAATTATTAACAACAATTATTTATACGCTTAAAAATGCTACCTTTGCAATATAAGAATTGCATTTGATATGGAAAAAGCATTAAAAATAAGCGTTTTTTGCGGGTCCCGCTGCGGGAACAACCCTCTATACATACAAGCGGCACAACAATTAGGCAGACTATTTGTTGAAAACAATATCACCCTCATTTTCGGGGGCGGGAGTATAGGATTAATGGGTGCCATGGCCGATGAAATGGCATTATTACACGGCAACATAATAGGGGTGTTGCCCAAATTTTTCAATGCGGAGGCTGTCGGCCACAAAAATGTTACCGAAATGATCATGGTAGACAGCATGAGCGAAAGAAAAAATATAATGGCGGATATCTCCGACGGATTCATTGCCCTGCCCGGAGGTATCGGCACCATGGATGAATTATTTGAAGTGCTCACCTATTCTCAATTGCACCTTCATGAAAAACCAGTCGGATTGCTCAACACCGCCAACTATTATAACGGCATGCTCCTGCAATTGCAAACAATGATTAACGAAGGTTTTTTATACCATAAGCATTACCAAATGCTATTGCAAGCCACACAACCGGAACCCTTATTACAACAAATGCTAAATTATACCTATGCACAAGATTACGCTTGGTTGCAAAAAGTAAAAAAGGAATAAAAAAATAGCGGTCAGCATATGCTGACCGCTATTTTAATTTCAACGGTTAGAATTATTCGCTAACCTTTGAGCATTTGGAAGTCAAACAGTGCCATACCAATGCTGATAGAGCTGCACCTACCATAGGCGCTACTATGAACACCCACAAATCGGTTAAAGCTTGTCCTCCGTTAAAAATGGCGGGTCCTATAGAACGTGCAGGGTTAACAGATGTTCCGGTTAAATTGATACATACAAGGTGTACCAAAATAAGGGTAAGACCTATTGCCAAACCTGCAACTTTGCCTGCTCCGATATTGGCATCGGTGGTGCCGAGCACTACCAATACGAATATGAAAGTAGCAATTATTTCTACCAAGCAAGCACCTGCCCAGCCGCCTGCGTTAGCTACGCCGTTGGTACCAAGACCACCGGTAAGATCAGGAGCTGACACTACATTGGTAAGTAACAACAAGCATGCACCGGCAATGATACCGCCGATAATTTGACCAACCCAATATCCGCAAGCATCTTTCCATGACATTCTACCGGAAAGAGCTACGGCAAAGGTGATAGCAGGATTGATATGACAACCGCTGATATTGCCTATGGTGTAAGCCATGGCTACCACTGTGAGACCAAAAGCAATGGCGGTGCCCACTACTCCGGCAGGTTCGTTACAACCCAAGAACATGGCTGTGCCACATCCCAAAAGGGTAAGAACAAATGTTCCGATCATTTCTGCAAAATACTTTCTCATTTTCTTAATTTTATGTTAATACTAATGTTGACTGTTCTGCTTAATATTATTCTACCGGCCATACTGCCTGTAAATTTCTATCACCATAAGCATCGTCTATCTTGCTGATGGTAGGCCAATATTTATCATCATGTGCTTGCGGGAACGCCGCTTTTTGACGACTATAAGGCAAATTCCATTCATCGGCACACACCACTTGCATGGTATGAGGAGCGTTGTAAATAGGATTGTTCTTTTCCTCGTATTTGCCGTCCATCACATCTTGAATTTCTTGGCGTATGGCTATAAACGCGTCACACAAACGGTCTAATTCGCTCAAGGGCTCACTTTCGGTAGGTTCTACCATTAAAGTATTATGAACGGGGAATGCTACAGTAGGAGCATGGAAACCATAGTCCATCAAACGTTTGGCTACATCTCCCACACTCACTTTCAAACTATATTCACTGAAGTCCACTATCATTTCATGACCGCACATACCTTGACTGCCTACATATAATATTTTATAATAAGCTTGTAAACGTGCTTTAATATAATTAGCATTCAATATGGCATAACGTGTAGCATCGGTTAAGCCGTCTCTTCCCAACATTTTCAAATAACCGTATGTGATGGGCAAAAGCATAGCACTGCCATATGGTGCGGCACTCATGGCATTACCTTTTGACCCTCCCACTTTTACTTGGGAATGCGATGGCAAGAAGTCTATCAATTTAGCTGATACACCGATAGGACCCACACCGGGACCGCCACCGCCGTGAGGCATACCGAAAGTTTTGTGTAAATTCAAATGACACACATCGGCACCCATGTAACCGGGAGAAGTCAACCCTACCTGTGCATTCATATTGGCACCATCCATATATACCAGACCTCCATTTTGATGTATGATATCAATAATTTCCAATATAGACTCTTCGAAAATTCCATGTGTTGACGGATAGGTGATCATCAAACAGGATAAATTTTCTTTGTTGGCTTCTGCTTTTTCTTTTAAATCAGCTACATCCACATCGCCATTGGCGGCACATTTTACCACCACTATATTCATTCCGGCTTTAGCGGCAGAGGCAGGATTGGTACCATGAGCAGATGCGGGAATCAAACAAACGTTTCTATTCACATCGCCACGAGACAAATGATAATTGCGTATCACCGTCAAACCGCTGTATTCACCTGCACTTCCTGCATTGGGTTGCAATGAAATGCCGGCAAAACCGGTGACTTCACACAATATTTTTTCTATTTCGTGTATCATGGTTAAATATCCTTGTGCCTGATCGGCAGGAACAAACGGATGTATAGCACCGAATTCAGCCCAGCTTAAAGGCATCATTTCGGCTGCTGCGTTTAATTTCATGGTACAACTTCCTAACGGTATCATTGCACGATTTAAGGACAAATCTTTCACTTCCAATTTCTTCATATAACGCATCATCTCCGTTTCGGAATGATAAGTGTTGAAGACAGGATGTGTCAAATAGGCGGAGGTACGTTTTAAGTTAGGGGCAATAGTTTCATCACATTCACAGGAACATGAGCCGTTGCAACATACCGGTTCAAAATCACGACCTGCTGCCGTAGCCAACACCCGCAATATATCGTTAATATCGTTCAAAGAAGTGGTTTCGTCTATACTGATGCCTATGCATTCATCGCATATATAGCGGAAATTAATTTTGTTTTCCAAAGCCACCTTACGCACCACATCCGTTTTAACAGGACATTGAACGGCTAAAGTATCAAAGAAATAACGATTGTGTTGTTTGTAACCGTATTTCACCATTTCCAAAGCTAATTTTTTAGCTTTATTATGAACGGCCAACGCTATTTCTTTTATGCCTTGAGGACCGTGCCATGCGGCATAAAAACCGCTCATGATAGCCACCAAAGCTTGAGAGGTGCATATGTTGGATGTGGCTTTTTCTCTTTTGATATGTTGTTCTCTTGTACCCAAAGCCATACGAAGAGCCTTGTTCCCTTTTGCATCTATGGTCCAACCGATAATACGTCCGGGGAAAGCACGTTTGAAGGTTTCGGTAATAGCGAAGAACCCTGCTGCAGGACCGCCGAAACCCATAGGTGTTCCGAAACGCTGAGCGGAACCGAAAGCGCAATCTGCACCCATTTCACCGGGGGTTTTCAACAAAGCCAATGCCAACAAATCGGATGCCACACCTACCAATACACCTGCCTGGTGAGCTTTGGCAATATAATCAGTATAATCGCACACTTCTCCAAATTGATTGGGATATTGTACTATGGCACCGAAATAGGAATTATCTAATTGTACTTCCGCTGCCTTGCCTACTATCACCTCTATATTACGAGGAGCGGCATTGGTGCGAATAACATCTATGGTTTGCGGAAATACATTTTCATCTACAAAAAACTTATTGACACCGTTTTTCACAGCCTCTCTGCTACGGGAATTATAGAACATGATCATACATTCACCGCCTGCGGTGGCTTCATCCAATAAAGAAGCATTCGACAAGGGCATTCCTGTCATATCGGCTACCATGGTCTGATAAGTCATCAATGCTTCCAACCTGCCTTGGGATATCTCCGTTTGATACGGAGTGTATGCGGTATACCAACCTGCATTCTCAAACACATTACGCATTATTACGGCGGGAACTATCGTATTATAATAACCCATACCGATGTAAGTGCGGTAAATTTTATTTTGAGCAGCCAAGGCATGAATATGATTAGTGAATTCATATTCGCTCATGCCTTCAGGCAAGTTCAAAGCCTTGGGCAAACGTATTGCCGAAGGTATGGTTTTTTCTATGAGCTCATCCATGGATGAAACACCTATCACTTTTAACATTTTTTCTACATCTTTAGGCGACGGACCTACTTGACGAGATGTAAAACTACTATTTACCATTTTTTATTCTATTTAATTACATTATTATTCTATATTTGCCACATAGGCAAAAAGCAAAATTTTCAATGTGCAAAATTAGCATTTTTTTATTGCGATTTTTTTTATTGTCCATTTTTTTTTCACAACAAAAGTTTAACAAAATTGACATTCTCCCCTTACAAAAGCCGCACAAGAAACAAGTTAATTACTACTTATTACCAAATAGTTATACTATTACCGGCTTCGTTCTGTCGCTATAAAATACTCCAATGAAAAAATCAAAAAGGAACCTTGTGGTTCCTTTTGAATGCCATGTGTTAAATAATACCCGTTAAAAAACTTGCTCAATTAAACATATACCTAATACCCAATCTCACACCAAGGCTCAAATTATGTTGTTGATTTGCATCGTATGCGTTTTTTAACGGCTCATCTCCTCTTGCTGCAAATGAATATGATATTTGCGGTCCGAACTCAAAAACAATGCGTTCTGTCGGACTATAATGATATAGAACGCCTAAAAGAACTATCGGCGATGTCAGTTGCGAAATTGAATGTCCCGATTTTGATGACAACAATACTCTTTTTTCTTCATTGACGACCCCGTCAGACCATTGCTCTTTAAATAATAGAGCTGTCCTACATAAAAAATCAAATTGCAAACCCAGCATTAGGCCTATGCTGTGTTTTTCTTTTAACCAAAAATCATATCCGAATATAATAGGGACTGAAACACTGTGATACCTGCCTATATCTTCAAATTTTAAAGGCAGATTTTTCTGTTCGTTTTTGTATCCTGCAGATGAATAACCCAATCCTATTGAAAAATTAAAACCATTTCTTATTTTCAAATAATACAATCCGCCTACACTTCCTCCTATATATGGTTGAACACATAGTGTTTGCATCTGCTCCTGATTATCTTCAAAGTGAATATACCGTAGCAAATAAATATCGCATTCTACTGTTGAATATATTTTCAACCCATGCGAAACTTGCGATGTCCCGCTCGCTATTATAAATAAAGCAAGCACAATTATCATTAAATTCTTTTTCATTATTTTTTTAAATTACCATTATAAAAATACAATATATCAAATGGTCTCTTATAGTAGCCATTTTTCAATCCGCAAATATAACACTTTTTTTATATTTTGACACCTTTATTTATCACATTCATAAAAAAATGTATAACACTGTTTTCCTTTGTATTACAATATTAATTTAAAATCCAAAAAAACTGACAAGGCGAAAAAAACATTCCACCGATAGAAACAAGGAGGGTTCTCCTCATTTGTTTGGCAAACCGTTCAGCAATTCGCCGATTTTAATCGCTATAATTGGTATCTATATTAATTTCTACTGCATATTCAGGATATAATTCCTGCACTTGCTTCATCACTTCCGATTGCAAAGCGGGAATATCGCGAACTTCAAAGTCCACCACCATATCAAATGATATTAATTTGTTTTCCACATCAATAAACACAGCATGCACACCTATCACCCCCTGATGATTGTACACCAACGGTTTGATGGTCTCTTGCATATTTTTCAATTCCCCTTCTTGGGTATTAACGGCATAGATACCTATGGTGAAAAATATGTGATATTTATTCCTCATTTGACGTTGTATACGCTTGGTTAACAAAAACACCTCTTTAGATGACAAGGTATCGGACACCTCTATATGCACGGAACCGATGGCCATTTCTGGACCATAATTATTTAAAATCAAATCATAGACACCGTTAACGCCTTCAAAAGAAGCTATATCCCGCTTGATTTCACGCGTCAGCACACTATCATTACGAGTGCCGAGCAATTGTCTTAACGGACTGAACAACATTTCCAGACCCGCTTTCATGATAAACAATGATATTACCGCTCCTATATAACCATCTATAGATATATTCCATATTATGGTAATAACGGCACCTACCAAAGTGGTAAAAGAAATGATAGCATCAAAAGAAGCATCGGCGCCGGATGCCTTAAGTGCATCGGAATTATATTTTTTTCCTTGATTGCTGACATATTTTCCCAACAACAATTTCACCACTATGGCTACCACCACGACTATAATAGCGGCAGTGCTGTATTCCGGCAACTGCGGATGAATTATTTTTTTTATTGACTCCACCAATGAAGTAGCACCTGCTGCAAATACAATACCCGTAATTACTATTGCACTCATGTATTCTATACGGCCGTAACCGAACGGGTGGGTTTTATCGGGAGAACGACGAGCCAACTTGATGCCGACTATCGTTATCACCGAAGACAAGGCATCCGTTAAATTATTCACTGCATCCAACACTATCGCAATAGAACCGGATATCAGCCCGACAGTTGCTTTAAAAACACTTAAAAAAATGTTGGTGATTATACCTATTATACTGGTACGTGTAATTTGTTTGACTCTTATTTCTTTTTCCATCACTGATTATTTTTTTGCATGTGCAAAAATAGCACAAAAAAATGAACCGACAAAAGGTATTCTGTGAATAATATAGCATCGTATTGCTAAAAAAATACTACCTTTGCACATGTATTTATGGTTCTCCATAAAAAACGTTGAATTTAATTTATAATTTTTATTACTTAAACAAATACACATTATGAATATCAAAATTAAAGGAATTATCATTTTATTCGTTATTGCTGCAGCAGTACTTTTCGGTTTAATGTTCGGCATGCCGTTATACAATGTATGGCAACAGGAAATGAGAGGTAAAGCAGAATTTTCACGTGCAGAACAAAACAGAAAAATTAAAGTGGAAGAGGCCCGTGCCGAAAAAGAGAGTGCTTCATTCAGAGCCGAGGCAGAAATCATCCGTGCCGAAGGTGTAGCTAAGGCCAATGAAATTATAGGCGGCAGCCTAAAAGATAATAAAGATTATCTTACTTATCTTTGGATACAAGCCTTATACGATGAAAGCAACTCCGTAATATACGTGCCTACCGAAGCTAATTTACCCATATTGGAAGCATCCAGAATGATGCGTTAGTGTAAAGCGAAACAATATTTTTCTAACTTGATTTTTCACATAAAATAAAAACGACAAATGAAAAGAATTATCATTCCCGTAATCTTATCGCTTGTTGCATTATGTCATACGGGGCAGTCTCAATCATTTTCCCGATACTTCAAACCGCTGACGCTGCGGATAGATTACTTGCACATAGGCGATATTAACAACGATACCTACGTATTTTCATCTTATGCCATACAAGGAGCATGGTATAAATCCAAAGTAAATCTTATAGACACTTTTGAATACGGCAATCAAAAAGTGGAAGTATATGATTTAAGCACCGGCACACTTATTTACAGCTATACCTACAATACGCTCATGGGAGAATATCGCACCACCGAAGCCGGAAAAACCACGAGCAAATCGTTTGAAGAAAGTGTGATGATACCCATGCCCAAACAAAATGCGGAAATAAGATTCTACACTCGCAAACAAGGAGCGGAATACGAATATAAATACACTATATTTTTCCCTGTTAAGCAAAAAATCAACACTTTAAAACCCCAATGCAAAGTTGTGGATTTACACATAGGCACACATTACAGTCACGCCTACGATTTGCTTATCATCCCCGAAGGATACAGCATAGAAGACAGTGCCAAATTACGCACAGACATTCAACGAGGTGCGCAAGCCATACTAAATTGTGAGCCTTATAAATCCAATGCCGACAGGATTAACATAAGGGCATTGTTAAGTTATTCCCGAGTATCGGGCATATCACGAGAAAAAGATAGCACCACCGTATGCAACACCATATTAGGAACCTCTTTTTACACCTTGGGGACAGAACGATATCTGATGTTAGAAAACATTTGGCGTATGCATGATTTGTGTGCTAAAACACCCTATGAAGCCATACTTATCATATGCAACACTTCAAAATACGGCGGAGGCGGTATATTCAATTGGTATGCCACCGTATCCGACAACATATATTTTGACTATGTATGCATACACGAGTTGGGTCATAGCATAGCCGGACTGGCTGATGAATATTACACTTCGGAAGTAAGCGTACAAGATTTTTATCCTGCCGGCACCGAACCGGCCGAACCTAATATCACCAGTTTGGTTAATTTTGATAAAAAATGGAAAAAGATGTTGGCTCCCGACACCCCTGTTCCGACAGAAGCGGATGAAAACCAACCTGAATTATTAGGTGTATACGAAGGTGCAGGATATTGTGCACAAGGATTGTACCGCCCATGGCTGCATTGCAGCATGAAAGAAATCAAATACAATCATTTTTGTCCTGTATGCACACAAGCATTTAACAAAATGTTTGATTTTTGCACCAAATAACCATAAAAGAACAGCACTCATGCGGATAAAACGGCTTCGGCTTTTTTATCCGCATTTTTTTTAATTTTCTTCAGACGGAATATCCCATAAAAAATTATTGTACGGATATATTTTTACGTGCAAGCGTTTTACTTCATCGTACAACATTTTTTTCAACTCATTGACATTCGTTTTGTTTTTTGCGGAAATAAAAATAGCAGGATATTTACTTTTATTCATCCATGTGCGTTGCAATTCCTCCAAGGAAATATTTTCTCGAGTGGATTCGGTAAGGTCGTCTGCGGCTTTTTCCACCCACTTATAATTATCTATTTTATTAAATATCATTATAGTAGGTTTGTTAGCAGCTCCTATTTCCTGCAATATTTGTTCTACTACCTCTATTTGTGATTCAAAATCAGGATGGGATATATCCACCACGTGCAACAACAAATCAGTTTCACGCACTTCATCCAGAGTGGATTTAAACGATTCTATCAATCCGTGAGGCAATTTACGAATAAAACCCACCGTATCGGAAAGCAAAAAAGGCAAGTTCTCCACCACCACTTTGCGAACGGTGGTATCCAAAGTGGCAAAAAGTTTGTTTTCGGCAAACACTTCCGACTTGCTGATAAGATTCATCAATGTAGATTTCCCCACATTGGTATAACCCACTAAAGCCACCCGCACAAATTTACCTCTATTGCTTCGTTGGGTTGCTTTTTGTTTATCTATAAGCTTCAACCTCTCTTTCAAAAGGGACATACGCTGACGCACTATTCGGCGGTCGGTTTCTATTTCTTTTTCACCCGGGCCACGCATACCTATTCCTCCTCGCTGTTTTTCCAAGTGTGTCCACATGCCCGTAAGACGAGGCAAAAGATATTCATACTGAGCGAGTTCCACTTGAATTTTAGCATGAGCTGTTTGTGCTCGGTAGGTAAATATATCCAATATCAAACGAGTGCGGTCAATCACCTTGCAATTATGAATACAACGTTCTATATTACGCGTTTGCGAAGGGGATAATTCGTCATCAAAAATGATGGTGCTGATAGCATGCTCTTCAATATAACATGCTATTTCTTCCAATTTTCCCGAACCGATATAAGTTCGAGGATCGGGATAAGCTAAGGTTTGTATAAAACGCTTTACTTCTTTTCCGCCGGCTGTTTCGGCTAAAAATGCCAATTCATCCAAATAGTCATTGGTAAGGCTTGCATTTTGATTTGACCTTACCAACCCTACTAATACTACCGGCTCTAAATATTCATCTGTGTTCATTGCTGTGCAAAGATAGCATTTTTTCCAATACCTTTTACCGCACATCCCATGTCTGTTTTGCTATTTATTTTTTTTGTACTTTTGCACTTTTTAAATTAGAAACACAAAGCGACTATATATGGTAGAATCATTGAAAAAAACCTATTTTGTAGGTTCCTACAATATCAATCACAAATTGCAGTTGTCAATAGACAACCTGTTGATGTTCATGCAAGAAACCGCTTCTCAGCATATTGACCTCAATCACTTCGGATGGTACGAATTACAACAAGAGCATCAATTTTGGGTATTGGCAAAAATAGAAGTCAATATAATGCATACTGCGGCATGGAACGAAAGCATACAAGTGGAAACGTGGGGTAAAAAGGCTGAACTACTCACTTTGTACCGTGATTTCATCATCAGCGACATGCAAGACAACACTATAGCAACAGCTACATCATCATGGTTGATATTGGATACCGACACCCACAAGCCCATACAACCGGATAAATACATACAAGATTTTCCTTCTTGTCCGCATAGAAATGCAATAGAGACAAAACCCATAAAGGTGGTAATGCCGACCAACGCTCCTTATACGGAAAGTGAAGAAAGAAAAGTTTATATCAGTGATATAGACATGAATCTCCATGCCAATAATACACATTATATACGATGGGCTATTGATGAAATTCCGTTTGAATTTGCAAAAAAACATCATCTTATCCACATTGCCGTTAATTTTAATAGTGAAGCCCGCTATGGTGACAAATTTAAGATAAAAACCGCACAAAACGATTTGCAATTCACACAACAAATAATACGCATTGAGGACAATAGTATTTTGGCACAAATTCAAACCACTTGGCAACAAGATTGATGAATAAATAAAAAAAATCGCAAGAAAATTACTTTTGCAATGCAAAAATTAGTTATTTTTGCTTTTTTGTACCTATATAAATCTTAATACTCAACAAAGAAATGGATAACACTGAAAATAAAGATAATAACAATTATAATCAACAGAAGGAGATTTTATCTTCTCGGATGCGTTCGGGACGTAGAACCTACTTTTTTGATTTAAAATCATCCCGTACCAATGAAATATATCTTACCATCACCGAAAGCAAACGTTGCTACGATGACAAGGAAGATATTTCGTTTTTTGAAAAGCACAAAATATTTGTCAACAATTACGATATTGTTGCTTTTCATGAGGAACTCGGCAAAATCATAAAAGACATGCAAGAACAAAATCTTTTAGGAGAAAAGCCGTCACAAGAACCCATACAAGAATAAGATATCCTATAGTCAACAACTATCGCTTACATGAAACAAATTTTCATTATTATCAAGCGAGAATATTTGCAAGTGGTTCGTAAAAAATCATTTGTTATAATGACTATATTAGGACCTATCATATTGGCAGCTTTGTGTATAGTACCCACCTTGCTCGCCATATACGGTAACGACACCACTACTATTGCCGTATTGGACGAATCGGGCATATTCAGGCATCTTAATAGTGCCAACGACAAAGACATCCACTATGAATATGTACACGAAGATATTGACTATCTCAAACAGCAATTGCTAGAAAAAAAATACAATGCAATACTATATATTCCCGATGATCCCATTGCTATAGGCGGCATGGTTTATTCTCATTCCAGCCTGAATTCCGGTGTTATGTCTAATATTCTTAGCGCCATGAAAACGAATTTTACCGATATTATCTTGATATCGGATTTTAATATTGCCAAAGATTCATTAGACCGCTATATCAACCAACATACCGAACGCATCACCTTAGGATACACCCATATAGATTCCAATGGATTAGAAGAAACAAAATCCTCACATACTCGAGAAATTCAATTAATAGTAGGAATAATTGCGGGCTTGCTCATCTATATTTTTATTTTTATGTATGGTTCTACTGTCTATCGCAGTGTGTTGGAAGAAAAAACGAGTAGAATAGTTGAAATAATAGTATCATCGGTAAAACCCATACAGTTAATGATAGGCAAAATAATAGGGGTAGCTTGTATCGGGCTTACCCAATTGGCATTATGGGTGATATTTACTTTTGTAATACTCGGGGTATTTGCATTCCTGCTACCTACCAACAGCTTGAACAATAGCACAGAAATTTTACAACAAATACAAGGTGCTCCCAATACGGCTGTTTTAGATGCTGCCGACTGGAGTGTATTGTCTGCGCTTATGGAAATAGATTTCACACAATTAATACTACTATTCGTATTTTTCTTTTTAGGCGGCTATTTTTTATATGCCTCCCTATACGCAGCCATAGGCTCTGCCGTGGATAATGAAACCGACTCGCAACAGTTTATCACAGCACTCACTTCCCCGCTTTTTCTGGCTATTATCATCTCTACTTATGTGGCCAACCACCCCGATGGACAAGTTGCATTTTGGTTTTCCATCATTCCGTTTACATCACCGATAGTCATGCTTACGCGTATTCCTGCCGGCATAGAAATTGTTCCGGCTTGGCATATATTACTATCCTGCTCTATTCTCATTCTGTCTTGTGCATTATGTATATGGATGGCAGCCAAAATATACCGCACAGGAATACTCATGTATGGTAAAAAAATCACCTATAAAGAACTATGGAAATGGTTAAGATACAAAAATTGAAAAAATATAATATAAACATAAAATTTTTAATACCATGACAGAAAAAATGACAACATTGAGAGATAATGCAACAGTTAGATGGATTGCATTATTGTTATTGGCATTAGCCATGTTCTGTTCATATATATTTATGGACATACTCTCCCCTATTAAAGACTTGATGCAAGACACCAGAGGCTGGGACAGCGAATCGTTTGGACGTATGCAAGGTGCTGAGGTATTCCTCAACGTCTATGTGTTCTTCCTTATTTTTGCCGGTATCATTTTGGACAAAATGGGCGTTCGTTTCACAGCTGTACTCTCCGGTGCTGTGATGCTCGTAGGTGGTATCCTCAAGTTCTATGCTTGTACGGAAGGCTTCGATGACACCAGCCTCGGCATGTGGTTCGGTTCCCATTTCAACTGGCACCTCACCATACCGATTCTGAAAGATATCCCTCCTTTTGCTGAAGGCATGCCCGGCTCGGCCAAGTTTGCCGCTGTCGGTTTTATGATATTCGGTTGCGGTGTTGAAATGGCAGGTATCACCGTTTCTCGTGGTATAGTAAAATGGTTCAAAGGTCGTGAAACCGCTTTGGCCATGGGTTCTGAAATGGCCCTTGCCCGTTTGGGAGTAGCCACCTGTATGATATTCTCACCATTCTTCGCCAAACTTGGTGGTGGAGTTCATGTTGAGAATTCCGTCAAATTCGGCGTGGTACTGCTCTGCATCGCCCTTATGATGTTCATCGTTTATTTCTTCATGGATAAGAAATTGGATGCTCAGACCGGTGAAGCAGAAGAGAAAGACGATCCTTTCAAAATCAGCGACTTGGGCAAAATCTTCTCCAGCCTCGGATTCTGGTTGGTGGCTCTACTCTGCGTTCTCTACTATTCCGCTATCTTCCCGTTCCAGAAATATGCCGTTAACATGCTGCAATGCAATCTGGAACTCACCGAGGCAGATTCCACCACCTTCTGGGGTCAGGATGCCGTAACCATCGTGCAGTATATCATCATGTTGGTAGTGGCCATCTGCGCCTTCACCAGCAATTTCTCCAAAAAGAAAGGTTTGAAGATTGGTTTGATGGCTTTCGCTGCTGTGGCATTGGTCGTCTTCTGCTTCATGGGTTACATGCGTGGTACCGCCGAAACCATTTTCGCCGTGTTCCCACTGTTGGCTGTGGCTATCACCCCTATTCTTGGTAGTTACGTGGACCACAAGGGTAAAGCTGCCACCATGCTGATGCTGGGCTCTGTCCTCCTCGTGGTTTGCCACCTTACCTTCGCTTTCCTCCTTCCGGGCATTTCAGCCCAATCCCCCGCTGGTGGTGTTGTGGTAGCTTACCTGACCATTCTCGTGTTGGGTGCCTCCTTCTCACTGGTGCCCGCCGCCCTCTGGCCGAGCGTGCCGAAGTTGGTGGATGAAAAAATTATCGGTTCTGCTTACGCTGCCATCTTCTGGATTCAGAACATCGGCCTCGGTTTGTTCCCTGCACTGATTGGCTCCGTGCTTACCAACACCAACCCCAAAGACACCGCTGCACACGACCTCGACTACACTTGGGCTCTCGTGATGCTGGCTGCCCTCGGTATCGCCGCTCTCCTTATCTCCATCTACCTCAAGGCCGTCGATAAAAAGAAAGGTTATGGTTTGGAAATGCCTAATATCAAACCGGAAGAAAAATAAAATGATATAGAGAGAAAATAGAAAAAGTTGTCCGTAAGGACGACTTTTTCTTATTTTTAGAGGAAAATATGAGGAAAGTTTTATTATTATCTGTTTTGTTATGGGTGGTGGCAGTCGGCTATTCACAAGAGGATAATCTATACAAAATTGATAAGTTACGTTTGGAAGCACGAATAGACTATGAAGGATTGATAAAAGATGATACAAGTGCCAATTCAGGCGGATTTGCCGGCAAATTTATCAATTTTGCCATAGACGGTCATCTTACACACCGATTTTCTTATCATTACAGGCAGCGTTTGAATATTGCAGACGTTACATTTTCCTCGTTTTTCCGTGGCTGTGACTGGTTGTATTTAGATTATCATTTAGGCAAGCATTTCACTTTCTCTGCGGGCAAACAAGTGGTATATATCGGTGGCTTTGAATACGATTATGCCCCGATAGATGTATTTTATTGGTCAAGGTTTTGGAACAATGTAGTTTGCTACGAAATGGGCGCTTCGGTGGCATTTCACGATACTGCCCACAAACATACTTTGATATTTCAAGTATGCAATTCTCCCTTTGTAAGCAAGCCTTTTGAAAATATTTATGCTTACAATTTAATTTGGTATGGCAATATGGGTGTTTTCAGCACCATTTATTCGCTCAATTTGATAGAATATACTAAAAACCACTATATCACTTATATTTCATTAGGAAATAAATTTACTTTCAACAATTTGTCCTTTTATATTGACTTCCAAAACAGGGCATCGTTTGCACAAAAGAATTTTTTGTTCAAGGATTTTACGCTCATAGGACAAGTTGACTATCGATTCAATCATCATTGGAATTTATTTATAAAAGGCGGCTATGATGTCAATCATGCACAAGATGCTGCCACCGGTTATCAAATGGCATACGACAAATTGGTATTGCCGGGTGAAGAATATTATTATTGCGGAATAGGTGGATTTTATTATCCTTTGATTAATGACATGATCAGGCTTCATGCCTTTTTTGCCGTTAATCATTTAGATTATACCACCTACCAGTTAAATGCAGGTGTTACATGGAAAATGGACTTTCTGCAGGCATTCCGTTATTTGAAAGAACAAAGAACAAACAAAGACAGACGCCCTCGTAAAGGGCATAAACCAATAGAAACGAATAAAGATGAAAATTAAAGATTGGAAATTTTTAACAAAAAGACGCATAGAAGCTTCAATTTTTTTGTTGGTTTTTTTCGGGATTTTTGGAGCATTGGCCCATATAATGGGCATGTCGAATATGCTCAACACCATCATGCAGACATCGTATAGTTTGCTTTTACAGACGGTTTTCTATATTATGGGAATTACCGTTTTGACAGGTGCTTTGGGCAGTTTGCTGATAGAATTCGGTGTTATCAGGTTGTTGGAATATATACTTCGACCTTTGATGAAGCCTTTGTTCAATTTGCCCGGAGTGGCAGCATTGGGAGGTGTATTGACATTTTTGTCAGACAATCCTGCCATTATCGCCTTGTCAAAAGATCATCATTTCAACAAGTATTTCAAAAAATATCAATTAATATCACTTACCAATTTCGGCACTTCCTTCGGAATGGGCTTGGTGGTGGCTGCATTTATGATAGGAAAGGGTTATGTGAAAGGAGCGCTTATCGGCTTGATCGGAGCTTTTATCGGTAGCATTGTCACCACACGTTTGATGCAATATTTTACTTTGCGGAAATACCCTGAATTCAAAAATGAAGAAGCCTCCGGCGGCGACGAACAGTCTATTTCGTTCAAATCGGAAGGAGGTGTTTTCCTTCGTGCTTTGAACGCTGTTTTGGATGGCGGAAAATCGGGTGTGGATATCGGTTTGGCAATTATCCCGGGTGTGTTGATTATATCCACTTTTGTGATGATGCTGACATTCGGAGCCTCGCCGGATGGTTATACGGGAGCGGCTTACGAAGGAGTACCGGTATTACCATTTTTAGCCGGAAAAATAGACTTCGCTTTTCACTGGTTGTTCGGGTTTACCCATCCTGAATTGGTGGCATTCCCTATTACCAGCCTGGGTGCGGTAGGGGCTGCATTGGGTTTGGTGCCGAAATTTCAAGAAGCAGGTTTAATAGATGGCAATGCCATAGCGGTGTTTACGGCCATGGGCATGTGCTGGTCGGGATTTTTGAGCACACATACTGCCATGTTGGATTCTTTAGGATATAGAGAATTAACATCTAAAGCTATCCTTTCACATACTATCGGCGGTTTAGTGGCAGGTATTGCCGCTCACTGGTTTTATGTGCTTATCTGTTTGATGTAATATGCCGAAAATTCACTATTATTTCCCTAAAGAAGAATAAACCTCATTATACTTCTCCACTCCTTTTTCTAAAGAAAAATACGCTTCTGCGGCGGCATATAATCGTTGCTTGGGAATGCTCAACAAATACTCTATCTGACTGATAGCCTGCTCATATGCTGCATTATTAAAATTTTGAACCACATGCCCGCAATGCGATTTTGATATTATTTCATCCACATCGCCTACTCCGGCGTTCACTATCAAAGGAATACCCATACTCAACAATTCACCCATCTTGGTGGGAGAAGAGGCTTTTTTGGAAAATACAGGCTGGATAAAAAACAGGGAAATTTGAGATAAAGAGATATATGTCGGCATCATTTCCCGAGAGCTATATGCTACTATAACCTTTTCATCCGGAATTCCGTATTGAGCGGATATTTGCAATACTTTTTCTTTACTATCAGGGGTAATAAGTAAAAATTTAACATTCGGCTTACGCTGCATTAACAACGACACAAATTGCATCATTTCAGGCAACATATACCATGTTCCCAATGAGCCCGTGTAAGATATCACCATATCTTGATTTCCGATATGTAATTGATTTTTTAATTGTGTGCGTTTTTCTTCTTGAACATTGGATATGGAAAAATGCTGCAAATCGGCACAACATGGTATTACCATAATAGGAGCCGCAACATGCATTTGCTCTTGCAACACACTTTTACCGGCATGTGTTAAGGATATGATATAATCTGCTTCGGATAAAAATAATTTTTCTTTCTTTTTGAAATATTTATATACCGCATTAAATACGGGATTTTTTCTATTCCACACTTTACCGTCCACCCGTTCGTCGGCAAAAAAACCACGCATATCAAATATATACTTGATACCATATTTTTGTTTAAGCAATACGCCGATAAAACTTGCCATATAGCTTCTGCAATGCACTAATTGTATATCCTCATGTTTGCATATCTTCAATGCAGTTTTTTTCATTCTATAAATATTATACAATGCAGATAATATCGGAATATCGGAAGTATAGGGAACGCTTATCCACTGAATATGATTTGCATTCACTATATCATTTACCGCAGCACTTGAGGTTTTATAGCGTTCGGGTTTATCACAAGATAAAACAATGATATCATGTCCTTTACCGGACAATCCGCACAAATAAGGCAACACTTGGGATCGTCCTAAAGGATCGGTAAGTCCGTCATAAGTAATATACAATGTTTTCATATCTGTTCTTGATTCTTAATATATGCTTTGCTATTCACTTGAATGATATATAACATAAAGAACACAAAATAAGGAACTAATGGTATTCTAAAACGGACCACGGCACTAAAATTGGAAGTTGATAGTCCTATACCCACCGATAATATCAACGACACCAGAAAAGCAAACAGCAAAAACCTTTGTTGCCCCATGGTGCTGATTATTTTTCTTAATCCTACTTTAAACAATAAATACAAAGATAAGAGTAAGATCACTAAGTTTTCCAGACCCGAAATCGCCATTGCAAAAGAATGTGCCTCCCACAAAAACGGTCGATACAATCCTGCGATAATTGCCGACGGAATTAATGAAATTGCTCCTGACACATCATTATAAGTACCTATATCAAAAGCTTGTCCTTCATAGTAATCTTGTTTTAAATCATATTGTGACATAGATGCACTTTCCACCATGGTTTCTATTGATGAATAACGTCCTCCCGCTAAATTTCCCATGGTAGAAACAAAAAACATCAACATAATGGCAGTCACTACAACCATAATAGGTAAAACCACTATACGGATAACGGCATTTTTTACTTTTTGTATATATTCCATTGCCCACCATGCCAGCATAGCAATCACAAAAGCATATATTATATACGGCTTAAGCTCAAACACCACATACAACGATAATAAAAGCAGAAATATATATTTAAAATTTATTTTCCTTTCAAAAAAGATTCTATACATAGCTACCATTATCAAACCGGAAAATGACAATGTAAAAGCATCTTTCATAATGCCGGAACCATACAGTAGCACCGACGGAATACACATCATGGATATAAAAGCGATTTTATGTTGTTTGGGGAATAACTCTATAATAAAGCGAAATACCTTCCAATTGATAATATATAAAAAGGTATTCATCAACAAGGATGTAATATAATAATTATCAAACCCTGCAATAGCAAATACCGATACAAACCGGTGAATGGCATATATACCGCTTCTATTATCCCAATATAGCATAGGATTATAATTAGTAATATCTATTGTGCTTAAATTTGACACGTCCACCATATCAAAAAATATTTTAATATAGGATATCGGACTGTCATAAAATGTGTTAGCTAAACGACAGGCATTGCGAAAATAATAAAAAGTATCTCCTGTCCAATGATAATGGAATTCATATAACACACCGAAAGCTATTCCGGCTGTCAATTTGATTAACAAGCCTGCTATAAAATAGAATCGTAATTGTTTGTTATCATATTTCCTGCCGACGGTAAAAAGGGCTATCGACAATATAAAAAATAAATATCCAAGTATTCCAAATATTGACCATAACGTAAGCTGATGATACATTGGAACGTAAGTATATTATTAGTTATTCATAAATATTATCGTCCCATACGACGGCACTCTCTTTACCTGCAAAGCTTTGGAATAGTTCAATATATTCTTAATGGTTTGCTTGCAAGGCACACTTGCATGATTTATTTTGGGTTGTTTGGATTTAAAAATGGTAGAATCACTCATAAGCAAAATATTTTTCTTGTTTGGATAACGAACTTATTTTAATTTTATTATGCAGGTGAAAAAAAAATTATTGCATCCACCCGCATATTATGAAAATATGTAATTTTGTAATTATATACATATGGTAATGAATATTCAAAATATAATTTATAACACAATGAAAATGAAACCAATAAACCGATTACTACCCGTTATCCTTCTCTGTATAATGGTACCATCTATGGCTCAAAATGCTTCAGATACGCTTAATCGCACTGATAAATATGGTAAGAAATACGGTTATTGGAAACAATATAAAGACGGAAAATTAGCATGGGAGGGAAATTTTTTCAACGGAGAACCCGTCGGTAGTATTATACATTATTATACCAACGGTAATATAGAAAGCATAGCAAAATATTACCCCAGTTCTCCTCGTGTGGATGCTGTTATCTACCATTCCAACGGACAGAAGGCTGCACAAGGCGAATATATAGACAAAAAGAAAAACGGTAAATGGCAATATTTTAGCAATAAAGGCATCCTTATTTCGGAGGAAAATTGGAATAAGGGTCTCAAAAACGGGCTTTCCACCTTATACTCCTCTACCGATGGCACGTTATTAGAAGAGATAAATTGGAAAATGGGGAAAATGCACGGTATATATAAAACCTATTACACCACCGGACAAAACAGAATATCCATGAATTACGAAAACGGCAAAATGCACGGAAGTTTTGTTTGTTATTATCCCGACGGTAAAATATGGAATCAAGGGCAATACACCAACAATATTAAAAGCGGCACATGGACCCGCTACAACGAAGACGGCAACATACTCAAAATAGAGACCTTGGAAAAGGGATTTCCCGTTCGCACCATATTGGGATTTGCCACTCCAGCTCAATGGCTGCAAATTGATGCCTCTCAAATAGCATATCTATACTATCAAGGTGATGATATATATTTGCGATTGAATAATAATAAAACCATAAAAATTATCAATACCACATTAAACGACATAGCATCAAACGCCAGTGTTGAAATTTTAATTTTCATCAACGACAATGTTCTTTCTTCCTACAATGCTATTCGAAAAGTGGTATACAGCAAGGATGAAGACGGTAATCCCGAAGCCGTTGTTACCCTTCGCCCCACACCTCCGTTTGAAGTAATAGCATCGGGAAATTATTATGAATCACTCAAATCCTTGTTAAACACCAATGAACCGTCGGACAACGACTAATATGTATTTATTAAAATCACAAACTTTGATATAATGATGTCATATATAAAATATCTATCGGGACTACTCATCACACTCTGCTTATTACAAGGTTGCAAACAAAACATGCCCGAAACTCCCGTTATAGATTACGGATATGAATATTACCCTTTAGAGGTCGGATTCTGGCATGTTTACAATGTAGATGAAATAATATGGGACGACTTTCACAACACCATTGATACATTGCATTATCAAATAAAAGACAGCATAGAATCCGTGCTATCCGTTTCTGCAAAAGACACCATATACAGAATAGAATATTTCAAACGAATGAATGATAATGACCCTTGGCAAATGCAAGGTTCTAAATCCATTATTAAAAGTCAAAAAAAATTATTACTAAATGATGAAAACCTGATATATTGCAAAATGGCATTTCCATTATCCGCATCATCTCATTGGAATGAATATAATGCCATAGATTCTGCATTATTTTACCAAACTCATTATGCCACTACAAACATTATCAACAATAATGTTAAAAACACCGATGCCTTTATTGCTCACTATAAAACCGATATCAACCTTAATGATAAAACTTTCCACGATTGTATAACCATCAATCTGCATCAGTTTGCCAGTTTAATCAATGCCGATTCAGAACAAGAGGTGTATGCTCCTTACATAGGTTTAATATCACAAAAAATAATACACACGGAAAGTAAAGCAAAAAACGGCGTGTTTTATATTTATAATGGTTTCATAAGAGAAATATCTCTTTCGGATTATAAACAATAATATGCAATTAACACCTATTTTTGATACCGGCTCCCGCTCTTTATTTATTGCCGGACCTTGCAGCGCCGAATCGGAAGAACAAGTACTCACTACAGCCCAGCAACTATCGCGAACAAAATATGTACATTTGTTTAGATGTGGCATTTGGAAACCGCGTTCCTCCCCCAACACCTTTGAAGGAATAGGTGCTACTGCTCTACCTTGGTTGCAAAAAGTGCAAGATATATATCACTTGCCTTGTTGCATAGAAATAGCCACTCCGCAACATTTGGAACTTGCTCTTAAAGCCGGCATATCCTACTTTTGGATTGGAGCACGTACCAGTGTAAATCCTTTTGACGTACAAGAAATTGCCCAAGCGGCAAAAGGTACCGACATAGCAATTATGATAAAAAATCCTATCGCCATGGATACTAATCTTTGGTATGGAAATTTTGAACGCTTCTACAAAGTCGGCATACAAAAAATGGCAGCCGTATACCGTGGCGGATATTCTGAAAAAATACAAATATATCGTAACGACCCTTTGTGGTTGCATCTGATTGAATTCAAACAAAAGCACAAAGACATACCTATCATTTTTGACCCCAGCCACATTGCAGGACAAGCAGCATTAATTCCGCAACTGGTACAAAAAGCATTGTATTTAAACGTAGACGGACTAATGATAGAGACGCATTGCAATCCGAAGCATGCCCTTAGCGATAAGCACCAACAACTCTCCGTGGACGACTATATTGCTATGTTGAACAATGTAATATTTCCACAACAACAAGATATCAACAACAATTCTCTAACACAATATCGCATGGCGATAGATGAAATTGACAACGAATTAATTGCACTTATCGGCAAGAGAATAGATATAGTTAAACAGATAGCCTTATATAAAAAAGAAAAACACCTGCCTATATTACAAATAGACAGGTGGCAAAAAGTTTTAGACGACAGCCTGCAAAAAGCCCGGCAACTCAATATAGACCCTCGTCTGATAGAAAATATATTTCAATGCATTCACGAGTCTGCAATTGAAACACAACAAAATATTGTTATTTTGAACAAGGAACAACATTCATGATTTCACAAAAGTGGTTCCATAATTTATCTTTGGGCGGAGCTGCCACTATTTCCACCGTTTGCAAACTCACCGGATGAATAAACGATACGCTTCTGGCATGTAATCCTATAGAAGCATCTGCACACGAACGCGGAAATCCGTATTTTAAATCTCCGCGTATAGGAGAACCGATAGCTGCCAATTGCGAGCGTATTTGATGATGCCTTCCTGTAATAAGTTCCACTTCCAATAAATGATAAATATCCGATGAGGCTACCAATTTGTATTTCAATTCGGCTTTTAAATATCCGTCTTTAGGTGTAAAAGATACCAAAGTCTTATTGGCACGCTCATCTCTGTACAAATAATGAATGAGTGTATCTTCTGTTTTTTCAGGAACATTTTTAACTATAGCCCAATATATTTTCTTCATCTGCCTATCATGCACCAATTGATTCATGCGAGCTAATGCTTTGGAGGTTTTTGCAAACACCACCACTCCGCTCACAGGACGATCCAATCGATGAATTACACCGCAAAATACATTACCCGCTTTATTATACTCTTGACGTATATATTCCTTTATTTTTTCAGGAAGAGGTTCATCGCCTGTTTTATCCGATTGTACTATATCTCCACTTCTTTTATTAATAGCTATCAGATGATTATCTTCGTAAATTACCCTTAAATTATCTTTTAAATCTGCCATAATAATATTAAAACATTATATATTCTTTTGGATTTACCATATTTCCGTTCACCCATAATTCAAAATGTACTATTTGTTCTTCATCAGACACCGATAGCACTTGTTTGGCTTTCACCGCTTGCCCTACATACACATTTAACCTTGAAGGCATGCGATATACCGACACTATATTATCAGGATGAAGTATCACACATACATTATTATTTCCTGATTTATCGGCTAATACCACCGTGCCGGCATTCACGGCACACACATTACTCAAATGACCGCATTGCAAATCTATTCCGCCGTTTGCTGTGGGGGTTATCTGCTGAATAAAACCCACTATCGGTGAAAACATATAAGCATAGGTTGTACCTTGTGGCTTTACTTTTTGAATGTCCGTATTCTTCGCTATATTCTTATTTCCGTTGAGCGTTTTAACTTTAAGTAAAATACTATCCATTTTGGTAAACAACATCACGGTGTCTTTGATTACATTTTCCGATATAGTATCACTTTCTGCAGACATTTGCTCATATTCTCCCAACACTATTGCTCTTATACTTTTTTCTATGGCTGCATTCTGCTCATATATCATTTCCAATGAATCCACTTTTTGAGTCAGCATCCATATTTGATCTCTTTCTTTGGCACTACCATAACCCGGAATATATTCTCTCAATGGGGTAAAAGCTATTATCACTGAGGTTAGCACTATCAGCACCAACATAGACAAAATCAAAGTCACAACCAATGAAACAAGCGTAAAACGAAACGATATACGTTCTTCAAAGCTCTCGCTATCCGATATCACTAAACGATACTTTTCTTTAAACTTATTTCCCAAACTATTGGTCATGTTAATGTATATCTGTAAATCTTAAATGTTTGGTGTGAGCTCCATAGAACAGGCTATCGCGTGAACCGGGTGTAGCCAAATCGTTGTAATAAAAACGTGTAATACTTTTTGCACCTACTATACCATATACAGTATGTTTTTCATTGGTGTTAACATTATATGCCTGCAAATTAGTATATATTCCTTTTTCTTGATTGATACTTGAAGACGGCTTATTGGCTAAAACATATTTATAAATACTTTCACTCATGGAGGTGATTTCTATAATTAGCGAATCGGTATAACGTTTTGCCACTAATGAGTCATCTTTTATATTATTAGCTATATTTCGGAAAAACATATCCGATTTTACATAATTTGTTTTCAATGTTTTTAAAGATACCGTACCGTCTACACTGCCCAAATCCCATACTATAGGGCCTTTACTCTGCATGGTACTGTCCAGCATTATTTGAGTATAATAATAATACACTTTAACAAAATACATATAAGCATTGGGAGCTGTTGTGTATTCAACATACATATCGGTGTTATAAGGCAAGGACAATAAAATAGGGGGATTAATATTGCGTTTGGGATATAATAAATTTACCGTATCCACCACACTCACCTCTCCTTCCACCATTTTGTCGGTATATGGATTGTATATTTTTACCTTATAATAATTATTTTTGTTTAAAGATATGTTTCCTTTATATAAAATTTGGGTGGGATACAAAAAATAACCCGAATCTTTTGGAATGGCTGTAGTGGTATCAAAATTAACAACACGCAACAATTTATGAGTAATTGAATTATATTCCTCAACATACACATCTATGCTGTCTATATATGAAATACTACTCAATTTTTGAGCCTCTTCTTTCACATTTCCATCTGTTAAAAACGATTTATACACCTTAATATAATGTGTACTGTCCGATATGTTAAACACCGCATATACTATAGGAATATCTTCGTATTCTGCGTTAATGGAAAACGGTTTTTGACAAGCCATAATTGTCAATACTGAAAGCAAAATTAGAACTATTTCGCATTTTTTTCTTTGATTTTTCCGAAATTCCATCATCCAATAAAGTTATAAAATATTGATATACATACAGTTAAAACCATATCTATATCTATAAAACATTTTGGCAAAGATAGTAAAAAAACAAATATCTCTAATAGATATCATTAAAAACTAATCACGAAGAAAATTCTTATAGACCAATGCATTATTCCGAGCAAATAAAAAACGATAAAAAGTGGTTTGATATTGGTATTTTTTATACCTTTGTAAAAATTAAAATTTACTTTGTAAAACATAATATTTTTTAAATCAATATGGATACACCCATAAAATATGATATTGTAAAACAAAAGATTAAAGAAAGCGGATTAGAAAATGTCGGCAAGGCATCTATTCGTGAAGTTAAACGTTTGATTAATGAAATAGAAGAAGCCAGCGGTGAAAAATTTGTTAGAATGGAAATGGGTATTCCCGGATTACCGCCTGCAGCGGTAGGAGTAAAAGCCCAAATAGAAGCATTGCAAAAAGGGGTTGCCGCTATCTATCCTGATATAGAAGGTATTCCTGCATTGAAAAACGAGATGTCTCGTTTTTGTAAAAACTTTTTAAACTTAGATGTTCCCGCCTCCAGTTGTATTCCTACTGTAGGTTCTATGCAAGCAAGTTATGCCGTATTCATGACATTCAAACATTTGCATGCCACTAAAGACACCACCCTATTTATCGACCCCGGATTCCCGGTACAAAAACAACAGCATCGTATTATGGGAGCCAAATACGAAACCTTTGATGTATATGACTATAGAGGCGATAAATTAAGAGATAAATTAGAATCATACCTTTCCAAAGGTAATATTCATTCCATAGTATATTCCAATCCTAACAATCCTTCTTGGATATGTCTTACCGAAAACGAATTGCAGATAATAGGTGAATTGGCTAATAAATACGATGTGGTAATAGTTGAAGATTTAGCTTATTTCGGAATGGACCTTCGTAAAGATATTTCTGTTCCGGGCCAACCTCCATATCAAGCCACGGTAGCTAAATACACCGACAATTACGTTTTACTTTTATCCAGTTCCAAAGCATTCAGTTATGCAGGTGAACGTTTGGGCGTAATGGTGATATCCGATAAATTATTCCAAGGACATTATCCTGCTTTAAAAGAAAATTTCGGCACTGACAATTTAGCAAGAGCTATAGTATACGGCTCCATCTATGCCTTAAGTTCCGGCACTTCTCATTCCACTCAATATGCCATGGCAGCCATATTGAAAGCCTGCAATGACGGTACCTATAATTTCATTAACGATATTCGTGAATATGCGGAAAAAGCTCATATCATGAAACAATTATTTACCGAAAACGGCTTTAATATAGTATATGACAAAGATGAAGACCAAGATGTATCGGATGGTTTTTATTTTACTATCTCCTACCCCGGATTTACAGGTGAAGAACTGATAGAAGAATTATTGTATTATGGTATCAGTGCCATCTCATTATCTACTACCGGAAGTACAAGATACGGATTAAGAGCCTGCGTATCATTAGTTAATCGGAATCAATTTCCTGCATTAAAAACACGTTTGGAAAAATTCAAACAAAATCACCCGATAGCTAAATAGCACATAAAAAAATAAGGTTGCCATTGGCAACCTTATTTTTTTATGTTTTATTTGAAATATAATGTTATCGACTCAATTCATAACAACAAATAGCAGCGCAAACAGCCACATTCAATGATTCCGGCTGCGATTGCCTATGTGTACTGCCTGCTAATGGTACGCTTATTTTTTGTTGTATGGCTGCTGCTATATCTTTACTGATACCATGTGATTCACTACCCAATACTATAGCTGCATATTCGTTAAACACACATTCACTAATGGGTTCTCCTTGCATAAAGGTGCCATAATAGGTATATTGCTTATGCTCCTGCATAAACGGCAATAAATCCGTATAACATACATTCACTCTGGT
Organism: Bacteroidales bacterium UBA1205; assembly: GCA_002309615.1. Lineage (GTDB taxonomy): Bacteria > Bacteroidota > Bacteroidia > Bacteroidales > WCHB1-69 > UBA1205. The sequence continues at coordinate 8,627 of DBXT01000045.1, read as the reverse complement.
GAAAGAGCCCATGGTGGATTGCAATGTTTTAGGATTATACAATTCTACGGTATCTTTGGAACACACTATAGTATGAATATCAAACCAATCCGCAGTTCGTATAATGGTTCCTAAATTACCGGCATCCCGCACGGCATCCAGCAACAATATTTTCTTTTGACATTCATCAAATACCACTTCATGAGGCATTTCCACTAATGCATACACCTCTGCATCGGTACTGAACGAAGTTAATTGTTCACTTTGCGTTTTGGTAATAACTGTAACATCTTGGGGAAAAGTGTGTGATAACAAATATTTATCTGTAGCATATATAGAATGTATGTGCCAAGAACTGTTTAAAACTTCTTGTACCACTTTGCTTCCTTCAACCATGAATTTACGACTCAACTCTCTGAATTTCTTCATTTTGAGTTGTCGCAAGAATTTTAACTCACTATTAGATATCATCTGCTGTTAATATGAAAAAATACTTCCTCCGAAAAATTCTCTCAAAATAGAATAATGAGGTACATTTTCATCGTCTATTCCTACAAAATAACCTAACATTTTTTTCAACCTTCTTACTTCGGTATATTCGGAAGAACATTCAGCAACCCTATTGATAATAGGCATTGCATGTTTCTTTAATAAATTCAACTCACACAACATGGCGGAATTGAACATAGCGTCGGCATTTTCTTGAAATGGAAATATCCATTTTTCTTCACCGTTGCGTACACTTGCCCACCTGCTAATAGTATCTTCAGCAGAATAACCTCTGTAATTAAAGTCACGTACTATTCTGCGTATCAACCTATTGTCACTCGAGTGAATAGGATTATGCTTATCTATAGCCAAAGATGTGAGTGCAGAAACAAAAACTTTATATTTTTTACTGCTATCTATACTTTGCGTAAGTAATGGATTCAAACAATGTATACCTTCCACTACCAATATAGATTTTTCATTCATCTGCAACTTATTTCCTTTCCATATTTTTTTACCTTGCACAAAATCAAATGTAGGCACTTCTATTTCTTTTCCGGCTATTAAATCTTGTAAATGTTGATTAAACAAATCCAAATCCAAGGCATTGATATGTTCAAAATCGTAATTACCGTTTTCATCCAAAGGAGTTTGTTCTCTTTCTACAAAATAATTATCTACCGATAATTGTACCGGTTGAAATCCCAACACACCCAATTGTACCGATAAACGACGACATGAAGTGGTTTTTCCTGATGAAGACGGTCCGCTTATCAACACTATCTTTACTTCATCTCTATGCTTTATTTCATCTGCTATGGTAGCCAATTTTTTCTCATGCAAAGCCTCCGAAAGCAATATTACTTCCGTTGATTTTCCTTGCAGAATTTTTTCATTTAAATCTCCCACATACGGAGAACCTATAATTTTCACCCATTCTTTGTGTTCTTTAAAAACATTGAACAATTTCGGTGATTTTTTAACAGGAGACAATTTGTTCGGAAATCGCCTTGAAGGAGTACTCAACAATATTCCGTTTTCATATTTTACTATATCAAAATATTTGATATACCCTGTGGAAGGAACCAAACAACCGAAAAAATAATTAATGGTTTTATCCAATTCATATACAGAAGTATAAAACGACGCTCTGTTTTTCAATAATTTTTCTTTGTCATACATTTTATTTTGAACATACAAAGACAAAGCTTCGTCGGTCAACAAATATCCTCTTATGAAAGGAATATCGTCTGCAACCAATTGCAACATGCGTTTTTTCAGATTTTGTACCACCTCATCGGTTACTTCAAAGTTAGAACTTTCAAATTCACAGAACTTACCGCCGGAGATGGAATGTTTTATTACAATATCTTCTTCCGGATATAAATCTTTTACAGCCTTATATAACAAAAAACACAAAGAGCGTTCATACATACCATAACCTGCCGAATCGGTAGCATCAACAAATGTAATGACTTTATTTTTGTATAACTCGTAATTTAAACTTTTTAATTCATTGTTGACTTTTGCTCCCAAAATAGGATGAGCTAACTGAACATTGATATCTTCAGCCAATTCTTTCAACGACATTCCGCTTGGAATACATTTTCTAACATTATTGTTAGTACATATTATTTCTATCATAATCTATTGTATTACATTCACTTCCATATCCAACATTATACCAAATTGATGCTTTACATCCATCTGTATTTGTTTTGCCAAATTTAACACTTCTTGTCCGGTAGCTCCGCCATAATTCACCAATACCAAAGCTTGATTGGGATGTACGCCTGCATTGCCTATCCTTCTGCCCCTCCAACCGCAAAGGGTTATCAACTCTGCTGCTGACAACTTGCACACTTCATCCGAAACAGGATACATTTTTAAATCATGGTCTTGCTTTAATTGTAAATATTGAGATAGCGGAACTATAGGGTTTTTGAAAAAACTACCTGCATTACCTGTTTGTTGTGGATCGGGCAATTTTTCTTTCCTTATTTGAACCACTGCCTCGTAGACTTGCTCAGGGGTGATGTCGAAACCATTTTCCAATCTCTTTTTTACATCTTCGTATTGTATATTCACTACAGGACATTGAGACAACATAAATTCCACTTCCAATATCACATATTGTCCTTTTAGTCTGTTTTTAAACACACTATTACGGTAAGCAAATTCACATTCGTCGTTAGCAAATGAACAAACACGACGGCTTGCTATTTCATAGGCATGCACTTTGTAAATAAAATCCTTCACTTCGCATCCGTAAGCCCCTATATTTTGTACGGGGCTGCTGCCCACTTTTCCGGGGATATATGCCATGTTTTCCAAGCCATACCATCCTTGTTGCAATGTATAACGAACAAATTCGTCCCACTCTTCACCCGCCTTTGCCGCTATTAATACTTTTTCTTTGTTTTCGTCTTTTTTGATGATACCCTTTGTTTGCATTTTTACCAATGTGCCATGATAATCATTTACAAACAAGAGATTACTTCCATCGCCGATAAACATATAGGGCTGCCGAGCATATTCCGACGAAAAAAAATCATACAACTCATTTTCGTGCTCTATCTCCAACACCCTATCGGCAAATGCGTCTACACCGAAAGTGGTATAATGTTTTAATGATGCATGTTTCTCTATTTTCATAATGCTGGTTTTGTATTATAATATACCGCTCCCCCTACCACATTTTTGGCAGCCCCCGTGACCGATTTTAAACAATTCACTTTAGATTGCATTCTTAATACCCCTAAAAATGCAAATACCAAAGCCTCTTTATATTCTATAAGCATATTATCCGGAATTATCATGTTAACATTAGGCATATACTGCTTAAACAAAGATATCAAATATTTATTTTTAGCTCCTCCTCCTGTTATTAACATGCTGCCTTTATTCACTATTTGAGCCAACTGATACGCTATATGATGACATATAGTATGCAAAATATTTTCTATACTATCATCATATTTCAATACTATGGGTAAAAAACATTGTTCAAACCATTCCCTTCCTAACGATTTCGGGAAGGCTTGCCGATAATATGACAATGCATTCAATGCTTGGAACATATCTTGATTAAGCATTCCTTTTTTTGCCATAAGCCCGTCTTTGTCATATAATTTTCCTGTTTTTTCGGCGAAATAATTCATCACCATGTTAGCAGGAGATACATCAAAAGCAATGCGTTCACCATCATTATCATAGGAGATATTCGTTATGCCGCCTATATTTAAACAATAGTCATACTTACCGAACAATAATTTATCACCTATGGGGACCAATGGTGCCCCTTGTCCGCCACAAGCAACATCCATAGTGCGGAAATCAGATATTACCGGCATATTGCATTCGGCGGCTATAGCGGCACCTTCACCGATTTGAGCAGTGAAATAACGTTCAGGTTGATGAAATACAGTATGACCGTGTGAGGCCACAAAATCAACCTTTAGGTTATTTTCTTGAATAAAATGACGGATATTTTGACCTATCAAATGTCCGTATTCAACATGCGTGAGTGCATATTGTTCCGCAGTAGCAGACAACAAACCGCTCAAACGCTGTTTCCACTGTCGGGAATATGGAATAGTACATGCCTGCAACAATTCATATTGCCAACCAGAGCAATTATCATATCGAAATCGGCAATATGCGATATCCATACCATCAAGAGAGGTCCCTGACATAAAACCGATTACATGATATATCTTATTTCTCATTTTTCAATACATCCACTACTCTTTCCATACGCATTAAACGAGAACCTTTCAACAAAATAGTCGAATTCGGTTTAAGCGTGTCTTTTATGGCTTGTGCTAAATGTTCAAAATCGGTATATACATTTGCTTTATCGGCAGAAGTATTCATATAGGTTTCGCCAAAAAAATAGCATTGTTCTATATGGTTATCTTTAACCATTTGCACTATTTTTTCATGTTCTTGTTCACTATCGGTGCCCAATTCCATCATACCGCCTAAAATCACGGCCTTATTCTCAGCCTTAAGTCCGGCCAGATTGTTTATCGCTACATTCATGCTGGAAGGATTGGCATTATATGCATCCATTATCACCATGTGCCCTCCTATGTATTCTATTTGGGAACGATTATTGGTAGGTTTATAAGATATCAAAGCATATACTATATCTTCAACATCCACACCGAAATGCAGTCCTGCCGACACAGCTGCCATTGCATTATTAAAATTATAGGTACCTACCAACTGCGTGGATATGGTTCTGTTAAATTGCGGTAATTTGAAGGTCATATATAATTTTTGAGCATTACATACCCCTCTCACATCGGCTTCTTTACTATTTCCGTATGTCAAACGGGTGCAAGTATCCGATAATTTCATCAACAGTGCATCGTCATGGTTAACGAATAAAGTTCCTTGTACACGGGTGACATAATCATACAAAGCTCTTTTGGTGTTTATAATACCTTCTTCTGAACCGAACCCTTCTATATGAGCCTTTCCTATGTTGGTAATAATTCCATAATTCGGCATGGCGATTTCACACAATTGAGCTATTTCTCCCACATGGTTAGCCCCCATTTCCACTATGGCTATTTGAGTGTCGGCATTTATATTTAACAAGGTTAAGGGCACTCCTATATGATTATTCAAATTGCCTTGCGTTGCCAGCACTTTAAACTTTTGGCTTAACACCGCCTTTACCAATTCTTTGGTAGTGGTTTTGCCGTTAGTACCGGTAACGCCCAAAATAGGTATATTTAATTGTTGTCTATGGTATTTGGCAAGTTGTTGCAATGTGTTTAAGGTATTCTCCACCAATATGGTTTTCCCTTCTATAGCATATCTATCATTGTCTATCACCACATATTTAGCTCCCTTTTCTACAGCTTGGGAGGCAAAACTATTTCCGTCAAAATTGTCTCCTTTCAAACAAAAGAACAAACATCCCGACAATGATTGTCTGGTATCGGTAGATATGCCATTGCATTGTAAATATGCGTTGTATAATTCTTCTATGCTCATTTTTCCCGTTTTTTTTAAATCAAAAACCCCCATTAGAAAAATGGGGGTTTAGATGATTTATAAATTTTACATAATGTTATCTTAAAGATTGTCCTCCTAAACGTGTCATTGCACAACGGAAACCTATATAGCATGTTGACTCGTTTTGGTCTAAATATCTTCTATTACCCGGTGATGCAAAATAATGTATATCTGCCCAAGAGCCGCCTTTTACTACTCTTGCATTATCGGCAACCAAAGAATAATTTCCTCTCGGGTATTCTTTTTTGTCATACATATTGACAGTGGAATTGTTATTATTTTGTCTGGTCCAGGAATCTCCGTCTAAATCCAGGTTAGAAGCCCAATCACCATCTAAATAGTTGATATTGTTAGCTGAACGATAATTTCTACGTCTGTCGTTTTTGAAGTCCGATACAGGAACCATAGGAACATTTCCTTCTTCATCTCTATCTTCTATAGTACCGTCATCCAGAACTTTTACCGTTTCATATACATTACCTCTGAACGGGTCTAATTCATTAACATCATCGTGATTAACAGGACGATATACATCCATCACCCATTCTGCCACATTACCTGCCATGCTATACAATCCGTAATCATTCGGCCAATAGTCATAAGTGGAGCCGGTATAAGTATTAGCATCGTTGATAGCGCCTGCAACGCCCATATAATCACCTCTTGCTCTACGGGAATTCAACACATAACTACCCATATATTTTTTATCATCCGTACGGGTTACTTGTCCGTTCCAAGGATAAGTTCTTCTATCCAAAATACGTTCACTTAATGTGTTGCCTATTAGACCAAGAGCGGCATATTCCCATTCTGCTTCTGTCGGCAGACGATATTTAGGAAGCAATATACCATCTTCCATTCTTGCATTACGTTCTTCACCGGTGAGTATGTATTGTAAACGACGATCACTGTTTTGTTCATAATCCGGATACAATAAATAAGCTTCGGTATTGAAATGACCTTCTGCAGTAGGTTCGTTAGTCATATTTATCAAACCTTGATCTACCAATATTTGCTCATTTACACGGTCTGTTCTCCATGCACAATATTTAGTGGCTTGCACCCAAGATACGCCCACTACAGGATAATCTCTATATGCAGGATAACGCAAATAGTAATCTACCATAGGTTCATTGTATGCCAATTTATGACGCCAACAAGCCGTATCGGGCAAAGCTGCATAGTACACCGATTGTAAATCAACGGGAACATACACTCTTTCCAACCAATACAAATATTCCAAATAATCAAAATTGGTAACTTCTCCTTCATCCATATAAAATGATGATACGGTAACCGTTCTCGGATAGTTATCCCAATCTTTCATTACATCTTCTTCTACTCTTCCCATGGTAAACCTACCACCTTCTATAAACACCAAACCCGGACCTGTGATTTGTCCGTGGAAAGCTGCTTTTTCAAAGCCACCGTTACGAGCATCATTATACGCCCAACCGGTAGTATGAGACACTTCTTTGCTTTTACAAGATACCAATGCTATGGTTGCTAAACCTACCATAAACAATGCACGAAAAAAATTTCTCTTGGTCTTCATATGTAATGTTATTTATTATTTACTATTTAAATTAAAATTTAGGACAATTAATATTTCTTACCCTACGGGCTTTTATAGGACACGGTAAATCAAATTGTGCCGATACTTCATGTGAACCGCCTGTGCTGGGTTTTCCTAATTTAGCCGATGGTATGGTAAAATCATACGAATATCCTATTTTGAAAAAAGAATAATGTACACCTGCTAAAAATATCAGGGCATCGGTATTTTTTAATCCTTGACGGAACCACAATCCTACTACCATAGGATAGCAAGTAAAATACATACCATAATTGATAGCCGCATAGGCATATCCTCCGCTTATCTTATTTTGATATTGGAAAATAACATTGGGAGACAAGGACATATCTCCGAATGTTCTGGATTTTTTCAATGCACGTTTTATACTGAAATTACCTCCGAAATGAGCGGTTAACTTTAAAGGCAGGCGTGTTTCTTTGCCGTCATAATCAAAGAAACTTTCTTTGGGTTGGGTAAAATGATTAACAGCGATACCGCCATAAATATTATCAGAATATATTACCAAACCGGCAGAGAAATCAGCAACGCCTTTTGTATATCTTGTCAAATTTTCGGAAGTGGCATATACAAACCCGTATTTGGGATCTATCATATCACCATAAGTGCATTTGTCATAATTGAGAGATTTTTGTTGATAGGTAGCTTGAATACCCAAACGCATGCTCACTTTGCGGGTTAAATCCACTTTGAAAGAATAGATTAAACTGATGGCATTGGTATTAATGGTACCATTGGCTGCTCTATCGCCTAAGAAAAGCACACCGATTCCACCGGACAATGCATTAAAATGTTGGTCATAAGATGCAGCATATGACGTATATTTTCCGGAAACCGACGGCCATTGGTGACGATAATTCACCGCCAAACGAGGACATACCGATGAACCTGCCAAAGCGGGATTTAAATATAAAGGACACGCATAAAACTGCGAAAAATGAACATCTTGCGCAAACATTTCACTGTGTGCAAGCAGCGACAAAATCATTAAAAAACCTATAATTTTTCTCCCGTACATATTTCTTATTTTTTCAACGCACAAAGATACTTAATTTTTTAATACAAATTCTCATCTTTGCAAGTTTTTTTACTTTTTTATTCTTGGCTTATACGTTTTATTTTTACTTTTGTTACACATGAATACAAAAATTCATCCACATCACTCCCGCTTTTTTTCCTGTTTGTTAGCAAAACACAAGCAATAATACAAAGTATTTCAATTAGTTGCAAGAGCACACAAGATGTGAATAAAAAATATACTATCAGGATAAAACGTCCTCCCGTTTTTTTTAGAGATAAATTCTTGGAAATTAGGGACATCTCTAAAAATAGATAAAAATTTAACAATCAAACAATAAGGTCTTATTTTATTCGTTATATAATTGTAAGTCAAAAAGAAATACCATGCAGAAATACAAAGAGACAGGATACAAAACATTGTTTGATGACGAAAATAGGCACGAAAAACTTTCCAAGATAGGCAATCCGTTGGAAAAATTATCAAAAGTAGGAGGATTCGTATTAAAATTTTGTT
>DBXT01000025.1 GCA_002309615.1 Bacteroidales bacterium UBA1205 | reverse complement strand
CGTTTTGATTATTGGTTTTTTATTCCATTTATGTTGTTTTTTTTCTTAATTCCATTGATATATTTTCTAACCATTATAATAGGTTCAAAGGAATTTTTGAATCCCGACATTTTGAAGAAAGCCCTGCTTTTCGGTGCCATTCCTTGTATATTGCTTGCCATATATCTTTATCATAGAACACGTATTTGGGTACAGTTTGAAAAGACTGCCGAACTTGCCCAATTTCCCCGTATGACTCGCGAGTTGTTTGACAGCCTTTGTGATCAGGAACTTATAGATTGGTGCTGCAATCCCCTTTATGATAAAAAATTATCTGCTGGGCATAACCACGTGCAAGATGTATGTTATTACCTTTATTATATTGATATTTACTATGATATTGTTTATGATGGGATAGGTTGGGAGAAGTCTTCTGACGGAGAGTATCTTCTTATTTCTGCCTATAAGGAAATTGGAGCCATGAAACATGCAGAAGTCCTGCAAAAACTGATGACGCCGGAAAATGAACGTTTTTGTTGCTCCCAGTGGACAGAGGAAAAGGAATCCGATCCTATGTTTGATGAAATGTCATATTTCGTTGATGAATTTTCCGGTTTCGATAAAGAAGAGAATATTGATGCGTTGTTGATTGCTTATTTGCGAAAAAATGCAGACAGTATATGCGAAGCGTGAAACCGCTGAGTGTAAAAATAAAGTATAGACTAAATTTTCATAGAAAAAGTGATAAAGAACTAAATTTTTGATTACTTTTGCAATTACAAAATTTTTAATTTATGAAAAAATTGATAATTAGAATAGTTGTAGTGCTATATGCTTTTTCCTTCAAAATTGTGGAGGCACAGAATGTGTATGATAATTTTTATAAAGCTTTGCATGAAAAGGATAGTGCTACAGTTGAGCAAATATTGTCTGAAATTCGTTATAGTAACGACCAAAGTGCAGAGCGTTACATAGCAGAATACAATTATTGGGTGAACAAGGCACACGTTTCAGAAGGTCCTATTCTTTCTACAGAACTTCCGGAAGGAGTGGATGTATCAGGAGTGTTTACCTTGACAGACAGCATGGGAAATATAGCAGGCTATATGTATGGTGTGGAATATTACGATTCACTCTTGACAGACTCCGCACTTTTAATTATTTCGGAGGGAATACAGCGGCATCCTAATCGTTTGGATATGCGTTTCGGGAAAATATATTTGTTAGGTCAAAGCGGACGGTGGCAATCATATACGGATGAAATACTATCTACCCTTGAACATAGTGAAAAAAACAATAATGCGTGGAAGTATCCAAATGTTACGGAATCTATGGACACTATACTGATATATTCAATTCTTGATTATGAGAAGGCATTGTATAGTGCGTTGTCAAAATCTGATACTCTGACCGTGCAAGATACGATGAAGATACACTATATGCGTAGCATTGCGCAAAGAATGCTACGGTTATATCCGCATGATGTGTTCAGTCTTAACATAATGGCGGTTACATATCATGTCATGGGACAAGAAGACTCCGCTTTGGTGTGGTTGTTACGAGCAGAAAAAGTGAATCCACGGGACGCTTTGGTTCTACTCAATATTGCAGATACTTATAATAGTTTGGGTGACAGGAAAAAAGAGAAGATTTATTTGAAAAAGGCAACAAAATACGGTGACAAGTATATCCGAGATGAAATCCGCAATAGATAGTAGTGATACTATATGTGAGTTTTTACATGAAATGTTAATATATATTATACAAGCGATATAAAAGCGGAGATATAGCATATTAGTAGATGTTTTTTTCTAAAAATATTTTCTTTATTCCTCGTTGGCAGTATTTAAATTTTTGATTACTTTTGCAGAATGAAAATATAGACATGCAAGTAATAGAAAAATATTTTCCGCATTTAAAGCCGGAGCAAAAAGAAAAATATGCGGCATTGCAAGATATTTACACTTATTGGAATGCTCAAATCAATGTCATATCCCGCAAGGATATGGATAATTTGTATCTCAATCATGTATTGCATTCTTTGAGCATAGCCGAATTGTTGCAATTCAAAAACCAGACAACGGTGTTGGATGTCGGTACGGGCGGGGGTTTTCCGGGGATACCTTTGGCTGTCATGTTTCCGCATGTGCAATTTCATTTGGTGGATTCAATAGGCAAAAAAATCAAGGTGGCTCAGGCTGTAGCGGATGCTTTAAAACTTGATAATGTGCAATGCACACAAACAAGGGCGGAAATGTTGGATGACGAATATGATTTTATCGTCAGCAGAGCCGTTACGGCTTTGCCTGTATTTTATAAATGGGTACAGCATCGTGTGGCAAGGGATTCTTTCAATAGCATAGCCAACGGCATATTGTATCTCAAAGGCGGAGATATTGCTCAAGAATTGCAACAATTGCCGCGTAAAACGGTAGTGTATCCTATTGCAAAATGGTTTGAAGAAGAATATTTCAGCGAAAAATATATTATTCATATCCCTATGGGAAATAAACCTAAAGAAAGTAAATTTTAAAAACATATATGATGGAAACCATACGATTAACCACATGTGACACCATACAGCAGGCTTATATGCTGAGAGACATTCTAATGGATGAAGGAATATACTGCATACTTACCAATGAAGCCAATGCTATGCTATACCCCGGAGTGGGCTTTGCCAACCCCGAAATATGGGTGGAAGAAAAAGACTATGACAAAGCATTGTATATATATCAAGAGTTGGTGAATGGTCAAACTCAGGTAGAGGAAGAGTAGATATATGCCGTGTCAGGACTACAAACTATTACAATCCCGTAAGCATGTTGATGGCTTGCGGTAATATTTGAATTTGATAATGGTTGGTAATAGGCAGGGGTTCCCCTTCTATTTCTCCTAAAATAGGAGTGTCTGCAGTTATATGCAGATTGGGCGATGTAATGTAAGAAGTTTCATTAATATGGTCTATGGTTCCGTTGTAGAGCCGTTTAATATTTCGTATTATTTTCCATGGGGATATTTTATTCACTATCAATGTATTGAACAATCCGTCGGTGGGGTCGGCCATAGGCACTTGCCGCATGCCGTTGCCGTTATATTGGCAAATGCCGACGGCTATGGAAAAAATGTTTTTTTCTATGGTGGCATTGTCGGCTTGTATGGAGATTTTTTGTGCTTTGTGAGAGAATAGAATTTTTAAAAGATTGATGAGATATACATGTGAAGAATGTTTTTTTGAGCGTGCTGTATGATGAATAACATTAGCGTCAAAGCCAAAGCCTGCAATATTGATAAAATACTTTGTGGTTCTGGTTCCATTGTCTGCTATGCAATCAATTTGACCTATATCGTGGCGAACAAATTGTCCGCGGAGAAATATGTTAATGGTATCCATGTAGTATTGAGGATAGTTATGGGTATGACACCAATCGTTACCCGTTCCCAAAGGCAATACCACCAAGTATATGTCATGAGTGTCAACGCCTGCTGTAAAAATAGCGTTTATCACATTGTTAATGGTGCCGTCTCCGCCTATTACTATAAAATGTTTGTGTCCTTCTTGGCACAATTCTTTAATGAGTATATGTGATGTGTCTTTATCATCGGAGATAAAAAAGCGGTAGTCTAACTGTAACTTATTGAGTTGATTGGCTATTTTGTTCCAATATTTGTAGCCCGTATTGGACATGGCTGTGGGATTGGCTATAATTTGCCACGTGTGTTTGAAAATAAATATATTTTCTTTTGTTACATTTAAACTCATAATATTGTTGTTATTTAACCATTATTAAAAATTCTCGTTTTCGTCAAAAAATAGTTCACAGGCAATGGCATCAGCGAATAAAGCTCCTTGTTCGTTAAGACGCAGAACGGAAGATTGTAATATATATTGTGCTGAGGGCAAATGTGCTATTTTCTTATGTAGTTTTTCGGCATAAAGCGGAGAAAATTGTTCGGCGATATAGTCCAAATTGCAGCCCCACATAGTGCGCAGCGATGTCATGATATATTCGTTTACGCGAGTGGTAACAGATAAATTTTCTTTTTCAAAAATGATGTTCTCAAGTGAAGAAAATTGTTGAGGTGTATGTGTGTTTTGCAAATGTTGTATATAAAGCGGAATATTGCCTATATTCCATTGACGTGAGTGTCCGTTAAAAGAATGTGCCCCGCAGCCGATGCCGAGATACGGCCGGTTTTGCCAATATGCGGTATTGTGTACCGAATAATGTCCGTGTAGGCAGAAGTTGGAAGTTTCGTAGTGTTCCATTTGCTGGGATTGAGCATATTCGGTAAGTGTTTGGTATTGTGCTATTACCTCATCATCATCGGGTAATGAGTATTCCTTGTTTTGTATCTGTAGGTTCAACACCGAGGAGGGTTCCAACGTGAGTGCATAGCACGAAAGATGCGGAATGCCTTTGGTGTATGCCAAATTTTGCTTCCATTGTTCCAATGTCAACAGCGGGTAGGCATACATTAAATCCACCGACAGGTTGGTAAAGCCGTATTGCAGTGCATATTGTATGCTCAGGTGTGCTTGTTGTGGGGAATGTATACGTCCCAGCACTTGCAGATGAGTGTTGAAAAACGATTGTATGCCTATGCTCAAGCGATTGACAGGGGTGGAAGTGAGGCTTTTTACATATTCTCGGGTAAGTGAATTCGGATTGGCTTCTAATGTGATTTCGGTATCCGGTCGGATGGTAAAAAATTGACAAATAGTGTCAAAAATTTGGTTAATTTCATCATTGGTCAGCAAAGAGGGGGTGCCTCCGCCAAAATAGATACTATTCAAAGTTAGGGAGGGCAGGTAGGAATATCTGAGTTCTATTTCTTTTTGCAGAGCTTTAATATATTGTTGTTTTAGTTCAATAAGAGTAGAGGAAAAGAAATTACAATAATTGCATCTTTTCCGGCAAAAAGGAATATGTATATAGATAGCTCCCATGTTACTCTTCTTCTTCTTTGGTGTCGGCGGTTTTATTATATTGTGCTTTTCCTTGCACTATGATCACTATTTCGCCTTTTACTTCTTTTGATTGAAAGTATTGCACGGCTTGTGCAGCGGTGCCTCTAAAGTTTTCTTCGTGAATTTTAGTCAGTTCGCGACATATGCACAGCAGTCGGTCGGGAATGATGAGTGAAATTTGTTCCAGTGTTTTTACTAACCGGAACGGAGATTCGTATAAAACAAAAGTTTCTGTTAGTTCACACAATTGTTCTATAGTGCTTTTTCTTCCTTTTTTATGGGGTAAAAATCCATAGAAATAAAAACGGTCGCAGGGCAATCCCGAATTGACTAACGCAGGTACAAAGGCGGTGGCTCCGGGTAAGGTTTCTACAGCTATATTGTTTTGTATGCATGTTCTTACCAACAAAAAGCCGGGGTCGGAAATACCGGGTGTTCCGGCATCGGTAACCAAGGCTACTTGATTGTATTTAAGAATGAGTTGTATAAATTTGTTCAGTTGTTGGTGCTCATTGTATTGATGATAAGCTATTAAGGGCGTGTTTATGTTGTAATGGAGCAATAGCATTTTACTTTTACGCGTATCTTCTGCTAATATAATATCACTCTGTTGTAATATACGCAAAGCACGCAAAGTAATATCTTCCATGTTCCCTATAGGAGTGGGAACCAATATAAGTTTGGCCATATTATAGAGTGCTGATATAGTCTGTTAAAAGTTTAAAAAGTCCGTTATAACCGGCAAGGTTTAAATATTGCGGCAGGTCGTCGGGGTGGTGATAGGGGCCGGATGCACCGCGGGTGTAGATGAACAAGGATTTACAGCCTTGTTTGTGAAACGAATAATGGTCACTATTGGGGGTGATATTTCGTTTTTGGATATCGGGCAGATAGTTTTTGGAGGCGTTAATGGCTGTTATTTTTTCAAAAATTTCAGGATAATTTTCTCCGCCGCATATACATATTCCTTCTTCTCCGTTGCCGACGAGGTCTAAATTAATCATTAGTTTGACGGATGAAATGGCAACAGGACAATTTTTCACGAAATAAGAGGATCCCAAAAGTCCGGACTCTTCTCCGTCGAAGAATACAAAAAGTATGTTACAAGAAGGCTTGGAAGTAAGAGTGGAGTAGTAGCGGGCCAAATCAAGCAGCATGGAGGTGCCGGAGGCATTGTCTTGTGCTCCGTGGTAGATGGCATGTTTTCCCATCATCCCCACATGGTCATAATGGGCGCCTATTACTATCCATTCGTTGGTATCATTACCGCGTACATATCCCGCTACATTTTGGCAAGTGAATTGGTCATCCCATTTTGCGTCTAAATTAATCTTCACCGCATCAAGAGGTGCTTGTATACTATCTTTTATCAAATAAACTATGCAACAGTCAGCGTGATATAAAGCGTTTCCGGGAGAGGCGGTGCGCGTTTTTTCTTCAAGTATCACATAGCCTTTGGCTTTATATTTGTTGGAGTAAGCGGCACGATAGCAAGAACGCAGTGCAGCGGTATCGTTTTTATATCGGGTGGCGTCTATGCATATCATGTTATTCCCATAGTCGGCACCGGCTTTTAATGCCTCATATTGCACTATATGGAATTTTCCTTTTGTACGGGCGCTGCAAGGGTCTATTTTTAACATATCACTTTGATATTTTGCAGGATAGCTTTCTCCGAAATCAAAAATGGCATTTTTACCTATGGCATTTACTCCCATGGTATATTTTTGCTGATAATGCTGATACCATGTTTGTAATTTTATGTTTTTCAATTGTTTACTTATGTGTTTGGCGGCAATACTATTGCCATGAAACGCATATCCTCTTCCTTTAAATTTATCGGAACACAAAATATTGAGTTGTTGTCGTACATAAACAGTATCTTGTGCGTATAGAGAAGAGGTTAGAAGAAGAATCAGGCTGAATGATTTTATAAGTTTAAGCATAACAAAATTTTATTGTTGATTTATTTTATTTTTACCCCATTGGCAACCGAACAAGGCGAAGGCCAATATGATAACATAGCACCAAATACATATTTGATAGGCGTTTTGTGTTCCTATTATATCCGAGCACTTTCCGTAAAGCAGCGGTATAACGGCACCTCCGGCAATAGACATAATAAGCAAGGCCGATGCTGTTTCGGTATGGCTGCCGACGCCATCCAGACTTAAAGGCCAGATGGCGGGCCATATCAATGAATTGGATAATCCTAACAGGGCGACAAAGAGCACGGTATAAGGAATAGTCATGTTGATGGGTTGGAGGGTGGTGATATCTATAAAAGGAAAACTAATACAGTTGCCGGCAGATGTAAATATGATTAACATGGAGAAAACAATACCCGTGAGAGAACAAAACACCAATGCCGTACGTTGGGATATTATACGAGGAATAAGTATTACACCTATAAAATATCCTATCAGCATGGCCAAAAGTGTAAGGCTGGTATAATATTTAGCCGATTCCATGGCTATACCCAACGATTCTCCATATCGTATGATGGTGTCACCCGCTATCACTTCCACACCCACGTAAAAGAAAAGAGCTATTACGCCAAACCATAGGTAGGGATAACGGAATATACTTTTTTCTTTGGAGGTATTAGCAGTATTTTTCTCTTCTTGTACTTCTGGCAGGTGTATAAATTTCATGACTATACCTAATACAAAGAGAAGTATGGTCATTACCAAATAAGGTTTAATCAGTCGCATGGCTAACAAATCCAATAGGAGATCGGCTTTCTTATCGTCAACATCTATTGAGGAGTACAAGTCGTTGGAACCGGCTATTAAAAATGCCGATAACACCAAAGGTGCGATAATGCCCGCCAACTTGTTGCATATACCCATAATGCTGATACGCCGGGCGGCACTTTCTATGGGTCCTAATATAGTAACATATGGATTTACGGCTGTTTGCATAATTGACAAACCCGTTCCCATGGTGAACAAACCTATTAAAAACAATATGTATGACCGACTAAATGCTGCAGGGATAAACAATGCAGAACCGATGGTCATAGTGAACAATCCTATTGAGATACCGCTTTTTAAACCTGTTTTCTTAAGCAATGCCGCAGAGGGCAATGCCGTAACAAAATAGGCAATGTAAAAAGCAAAAGTAACAAAATAGGCCAAGAAATTATTTAACTGACAGGCTGTTTTTAAAAAAGGTATTAATGTGCCGTTAAGCCATGTAACAAAACCGAAAACAAAATATAAAACAGCAATAATAACGATACTAAAACGATACGAATATTTCATGCGACATCAATATATTTTATGCAAAGGTAGCAAAAATACACGTATCACATTTAATAAAAGCATAAAAAATATAGAAAAAAAGGGAGAATGCTATCTCCCTTACTATCTCTTGTTTTGTCTATCTGACTGTTTTTGCCA
Organism: Bacteroidales bacterium UBA1205; assembly: GCA_002309615.1. Classification (GTDB taxonomy): domain Bacteria; phylum Bacteroidota; class Bacteroidia; order Bacteroidales; family WCHB1-69; genus UBA1205. The sequence goes on along the minus strand of DBXT01000025.1, from coordinate 7,797 downwards.
TGCAACGGAAACTTGTTAATGAATCGGGTTGCCGATAGGTTTCAAAAGCTAATTTATCATTGTCAGCACCCGTAACAACGGTTCCGTTGGCGGTGATTTCTTTGGCATTGCCCTCTATGTTGACTATTTTTTTGGCAGATCGTGATACGGCTTTTAATTCCTGAGCCGGAATCGACTTGTCTTTTTGTTGCAAAAAAGCTTGTTGTAGCACCTCTTCTGTGGCCAATTGATATTCAAAACGATATTTTTTACCTGATTGTTCCAAAATTATGTTTGCCGCTTTGGTTCGCCATTGAGCATAGTCTGCCGCTTGCTTGCAAGTAATGCCGACTATGGGGTGACTGTGGTATGCAGGAAGTCTGTATAGAGAAGGCTTGTTTGAAGAGGATGTCTGTGTGGTATCCGGCAGTGCTGCCAAATATTGAGGAGAATTTTCCCCGTATTCTCTCTGTAAGTAATAAAGATATTCCAACCAATCCAAATTGGTGATTTCCGTACGGTCTATATACACATTGTCAGCATTTTTTACCTTCAGTGTACCGAAAGGTGTTTGCCCTCGTGTGATAGTTGTCAGCATCATCAAAGTCAATGTCAAAAAAAGTCCGCTAAATACTTTCATCTTCATATTTATAATTATTTAATCCTTTAAAACTGAGTTACCATGTCGCAAAAATACATTTTTTATATATAAGTTATGTATGTGGATTGATTTTTTTTGTAGGCGAACTAAATAACATATAATCAATATATTATAAGCATAATTAATGTTTGCGGAACGAGCTGTTTTTATAGTGTTTTAGACAATTAGAAGAAGTTTTGTGTTATATAAATTGTTGAACTTAGTGCGGAAAGTTGTCATTTTAGAACAAATATTACCATTACTTATCAGGAATATTTGAAAAAATGCTATTTTTGCATAGTTGTACCATCCCAAACAAAATATGCAGGATATTCGTGATGAGAGTTTAATACAATTGACCGATTATTTGGTTAAAAACAAAGAAGCGGCTTTTCGTGCCAAACAAGTGTATGCTTGGTTGTGGAAAAAAAACGTTCCCGATTTTGCATCCATGACCAACATTCCGTCTTCATTGAGATTATTGTTGCAAAATAATTATACATTGCAGCATGTGAAAATAGAAAAGGAACAAATAAGTAAAGATTTATCACGAAAATATTTATTGCAATTGCACGACGGGCATTATATAGAGATGGTGCTTATTCCTTCATCCGACAGGGTAACGGTGTGTATATCTTCCCAAGTGGGATGTGCCATGGGTTGTGTTTTTTGTGCAACGGGCACCATGGGTTTTGTGCGAAATTTATCGGTGGGCGAAATATATGATCAAGTGTATATGGCCAATGAATTATCGCAGGCAAATTATGGTACGCATTTAAGCAATGTAGTGATTATGGGCATGGGAGAACCTTTGCTGAATATTGATAATGTGAATGCCGCTTTGAATATAGTTACAAGTCAAGACGGTATGGCCATGTCACCGTCAAGAATTACATTATCCACGGCAGGAGTAAGTGAGGGTATTAAGCAATTGGCACAGTTACAACCCAAAATAGGATTGGCCGTTTCTTTACATAGTGCCATACAAAGCAAGCGTGAGCAGATAATGCCTATAGCCAAAAGTCAGTCGCTTATCCGGTTGGCTGATGCTTTAAAATATTATCATCAAATTACTAATCAGCGTATTACATTTGAATATTTATTACTCAACGGCATTAACGACAGCTTGGATGATGCCAAACAATTGGCATTGTATTGTCGTCAATTTCCGGTAAAAATAAATATCATAGAGTATAACGAAAACAGCCATACCGTTTTCACCCGTTCTGCTCAACAGCAGCGAGATGCTTTTATGGGATATTTGGAGGAAAAAAACATGGTAGTGCAATTGCGACACAGCAAAGGTTGCGATATAGATGCAGCCTGTGGTCAGTTAGCTAATAAACAATGCAAAAAATGAAAAAAATATTAGTTTTAATAGCAATAATCACCTTGATATTTACGGCATACACACAGGAATTGTCCAAAAAGTACGATGCGGGTATAGCCAAAATGCAGCAATCGGATTTTACAGGTGCCATAGCGGATTTTTCTTATATCATCAAGCAGAGTGATTATTATTTTGATGCTTATTTGCAAAGAGGTATATGCTACGAAGCATTAAAAAAACACGATATGGCTTTGGCTGACTATAATAGTGCCATTGCTAAAAATAGCAATTTTTATGAGGCTTATTATCAGCGGGGTGCCTATTATGCCCGTGTGGTAAAAGATTATAAAAAGGCCATAGAAGACCTTACCACAGCAATAGGTTTGAAATCAGGTTATTATAATGCTTACATATTGCGTGCAGAAGTATATGAAAGTCTCTCAAACGACAAGGATGCTATAGCCGATTATTCGTCCGCCATAGGTATCAATTCCAACCAATGGCAGCCTTATTATGGTAGAGCCTTAGCATACATGCGTATGAAAAACAATAAAGAAGCTTTAGCGGATTGGAATATGGTAATACGAATTCGTAACAATATGTCAGAAGCCTATTGGAATAGAGGGAAGGTGTATGAGGAGATGGGCTTGTCGGAAAATGCCGTCAAAGATTATTCTCAAGCTATAAAGCATGGTGCCTTTACGGCAGAAGTGCTTAAAGCACGGGCAGACCTTTATTATACCACCTTGCAATATCGCTCTGCTTTAACCGATTATAATGTGTTGGTGGACACCTTTAGAATGAAAAAGCCGGAAATATATGCTAAACGAGGAGTGTGTTATTCCATTTTGGGCGATTCCGTCACGGCACAAAAAGAATTCACCAAGGCTTTGGCTTTAGACAAAAAAAATTACAGTATTTATTTATATAGAGCGGAAAACTATGTTAAAAGAAGCTATTATACTTCGGCTATTGCCGATTACAAGCGTGCCATAGAGCTTAGTCCAAAGGCATGGGATATCTATTTTTCCAGGGCCAAAGCCTATATGGAAATGAAAAAATATGAATTAGCAATAGAAGATTTGAATGTGGTGATAAAACGTTGTAATAATCATGCACAAGCTTATTATTTGAGAGGAGCATGCAAAGATGCTCTTCACGATTATGACGGTGCTTGTCGCGACATGCAAAAGGCGGCGTCATTTCATTATCAAGAAGCTGTCAACAGGGTAAAAAAATATTGTAATTAATAAAAAATATAATGGGAAAAAGAATTTTTATATATGCTTGCATTGCATTGTTATTGTGTGCTTGTTCGCTCAGACAGCAATCTGTGGAAAAAAAATTGAAGGCTACCATCATAGAATATATGCAGGCTAATGTAGACGGGCTGCAGGTGGATAGCGTGTTGATATTGGGGCAAGATTCGCTCAACGATATGGATTTTGCCTATATGAACAAAATAGTATTGCAGAATGCACAAGAAGAAATAGAAAATAATTATTTGCTGTATATAGAACCCGAAACTCCGGACGAGAGGGTGGATCAGTTTGAATTGAATAAAAGGCTGGAGTGGATAAAAACAAGAATAAATTATTGGGATAGCGTGATGTTGGATGACAATACCGACACCATTCGTTTTCAATATTATTTTGTTTCCTCTCGCGTATACGGCAAAATAGGTCAAACAAGTCAGACCTATGAAATAGGTTTTCCTATCTCTGCCGATTTCAAGGTGCAGGAATTGCAATTGTGGGAACAAGAAGAATAGGCGGGAATTTAACAAAAAAATGTAATCTGAAAAATCGGTAGTTATTTTTACACTTTATACTTCCATGTCCAATACCAGATGTGGAGGTGGTGATAAGAAAAAAACTTAAAGGAATAAATCTAAAGGAGCCTTAGGGCTCTTTTGTTTTGTGTTCGAAAAGATGAATTTATAGAAAAACGGTGCTTTTTTTGCCAACCTCATCACACTGCCTGCGGAGAAAATAAGATAAAATCATACATTTTTTTATTTTGAACCATCTTTAGATATGATATTTTTCATCGGATGACAATGTTTTTATTATTAATATTCGTAATATACCATTTTAGAAAAAAATTATCTTTTTCATAATCATACGTTTGTAATATTATTGCTTTTTTTTCTTGAAAAAAATGCCATTAATGCCGTGTTCAATTAAAAAAAAACGGCTATTTTTGTAGTCAGAAATTATGTGGAGTATGCCGAAATGCCCTTAAGTGAGTAGGCCTAATAAAATACGTAAATGTATGAAAAAATTTTTTATGCTTTTTTGTGGTTTGATACTATCGCTACAAATAGCAAGTGCTCAAGCCGTTGTGGTGGGCAGTGAAAATTTTGACGGGAACACCCATACTTTCACTTCAACACCCGGTACAGCATGGACAACTTCGTACAACCCCTATAATTTGGCCGTAAGCGGCACCAAATCAATATGGAGTGAAGTTCCTTTCGGAACAGGAGATTCGGTGATACTCACCACTCCGGTGTATGATTGTTCCAACTACGCTTATGTATCACTCCGCTTCAGCCACATCTGTAAGGTTTCTCCTATGGATGAAGTAAGAGTGGAATTCAAGCTCAACAACGTAGGTGCCCAATGGCAAGCGTTGCCCGTAAAATCTTATCGAGGCGGAGCTGCCAATTATGGCACAACCGGCTTTAACGCAGCAAGTTATTCTGTATGGAATGCTTCTGATAGTTTGGCTATGCCGGCTAATTCATGGTGGAAGGAAGAATTGTTCGACCTTTCCAATGATGTATCCTACTCAGGAGTGCAGTTTCGTTTCATCATCAAGAAAGGGAATACTGCAGGTACCCAAATTTCTCATGGTTGGGTAATTGACAATTTTGAACTTTCTGCTTCCATGTATGAAATCAAACCTCCTATAGTGGAATTTATAACTAACATGGGTGATACGGTCGGTAATACCGGACCTTACACCATCAGAGCAAAAGTGGCTGCACGTACTGCAGTTCCTTTGGTTCATCCGGTATTTAACTATACGGCTAAACATGCGGTTAACGGCACACACTCCGATAGCATACTCATGACTGCCGTTGACGGTGACTCTATATGGGAAGCCGTGTTACCGCAACATATTTTTGGTACTACTTATACTTATTTTATATATGGACATGATACCGTCGGTAACTATGCTATAGCTCGTGGCGGATTTATCAGTGCCCACTCTAAGGCAGCATCTGCAAGCGGCGATTCCATTCGGGTTGGCTGGAATACAGGTACCGGTGGAGACTGCTCTTACCCGTTTGCTCCAAGTTGTGGTACTTATAATTGGTCAAGACATTTATATAAAGGTGATACCATTTTCCAAATGCATATGGTTCAAAATAACGGATCAAACAATCCGATATCTATTAGCGGTATTGCTTTTTACACAGGGTATACCCCGGCTTCCGGTCCTATAACACGTTATAATCATAGAATTTATTTGATGCAAACCAATGATGTAAACATGACATCAGGATACGTGGATCCGGTTAGCGCAGGAGCTACATTGGTATATCAAGGAAACATCACATTTAATTATGGTTTGAACAAAATTGTATTTGACCAACCGTATGTTCTCAATCCGGGCTATAATCTATATTTCTTCAATATAGATAGTTCGGCTTTAAATGTATGTCATTCTTCATCCGACCGTTTATATTGGACATATAATAGTCAGTCGTATACATGTACCGACAGACATTATGAACAATTGGATTGTAGTAGTACTACTACTGCTGCCACTTCCAGTTTGCCGACTACTTGGTTTTATTTAGGAGGTTCCATCTTGGATAGCAACTCCGTTGCTTTGGAAAAAATACTTGTGGAAGACTCTGTAGCCACTTCTCCTACTACACAAGTTCCGGTAACCATATCGTTCCGCAACAAGGGCTATGCCGATTTACATTCTGCTGTTGTGAATTGGTGGGTTAACGGAGTGGCTCAAACTCCTTATACATGGACAGGAAATCTTCCTGATGACTATATGGATACAACTGTTATAGGTACCTATCATCCTAGAGTTAACACATTAGACACTATAGTTATAGCTATTAACATGCCTAACAATGTGTTAGATACCAATACTTTTGATGATACATTGGTAAAAATAGTATATGGTTCATCCGATATAGTATTCACTTGGATAGATGCTCCTATTGATACAGTATATTCTACAGGTCCGTATTTGATGAAATTGCATGCACGCACCCTTTCAGGAGCCGGCATAGATGCTTTGAATATGACCTATACCTATCCTGATACCAACAATACACCTATTAGTGTAACCATACCTATGACTTATCAAGGTAAAAACATGTGGCATGCCGTAATACCTAACATACGTTTTGGCAATCGAGTAGATTATTCTGTTACCAAAACCGATAGTTTGGGCAATGTGGTTAACACCGCACAATGGTATTATATCAAATTTGTCGGTGGTGGCAGTTCGCAATATACTTATATAGGTGACACCATTAATTATGGTATTAGTTATGACGTTCCTTTTAACGGTTATATGGACTATAGTTGGTCGCGTATCATTTTGCCGGGCAGATATTTATCTAACAATGCAAATTTGATTAGAAATCTTGCTTTCAAGGTAGAATATTCCTACTTGAACGGTCCTGTGACCAACCAACAATGCTATATGAAAATGGTTAGCGATACCATGTTCTACAATGCAGACTACGTGAATCCTGTTACCGATGGTGCTACTTTGGTATGGTCGGGTAGCGTTACTCCTAAAGACGGAGAATGGATGGATATAGCTCTTACCACTCCTTTTATGTTCAACAATAGCAATAGTTTGATGATATATTGGATGAACAATGACGGATCTTATGATAATGATGTGGAATGGGTATTTGACAAATATTTGACCAATGACAATTCCGTTACTTGTAGCGATGATGGTAGCATGCCTACCTATAGCGGCTGGTATAGTGAGTTCCCTGTATTGCGTATCCGTACCATGGGAAGAAGCGATACCAATTCCGTAGCCTTGGCAGAAATAGTCAGCCCGAGTGATGACGGAGTTTCCCCCGGAACACATCCTATCAAAGCCATGATACGTAACGCAGGTATTGCTGATTTAACATCTTGCAACATCACATACACCATTAATAACGGCACACCTGTAAGTTATGCATGGACAGGTCTTTTGCCTTCCGACTTTGTGGATACAGTAACATTAGGAACTTATACTGCAGTGGCAGGCAAAATAGACAATATCACCATGTGGGTGGATACTCCTAACCACGTATATGATTCCGCTTATTATGATGACACTTTGAGTGTGGATATCGTAACCTGTAACGGCCCTCTTGACGGTATATATACCATGGGTGGAGCCACTTCCGATTTCTCTTCCATGCCTCAATTTGTTAAGACATTGGAAAAATGCGGTATAGACGGTAAGGTAACTTTAAGTATAGAACCCGGTAAATACACTGATAACATAGACCTCAAACCTCTTGCAGGATTATTTACCGCCAACGATACCTTAATCATTACCTCTTCTACCAACGATAGTGACGATGTAGTATTCACCGGCGGCGGCGTTCTTTTGGATAACATCCAAAATGTAACCATCGCCAATATCACTTTTGATTTAAGCACCGGTGATGGTGTTAACTTTGCATCGGCTTGTGATAATATAGAAATTAACTCCTGTTGTTTCTATTTGGATCCTTCCGCTACAGGAACCAATGCTTGCGGTGTTAAGTACAATGGTAATTCCAACTCACCGATAATGGGTAATATTCGTATTTTAAACAACTCATTCAATGGTGGCGGTACAGGTATTTATATGT
>DBXT01000075.1 GCA_002309615.1 Bacteroidales bacterium UBA1205 | reverse complement strand
AGCAATCGTGAGATGATAAAAAACAACGAACCGACTTTGTAAGAATTGTTGCCGAAACGCTGGTTGAGGTAGGTATAGATGGATGTAAGGTTAAGCTTGTAATACAAGGGCAATAATACCAATGCAATAATGGCATAGCCTATAAAATAACCGATAACAATGCCATAGTAGGTAAATTGAGTGGTATAAACATCTCCCGGAACCGAAAGTAGGGTAACACCCGACAAGGAGGCCCCTATCATACCGTATGCCACTACAAACCACGGCGAACGGCGACTCCCCGTGAAATATGCGTTGTTGTCGGCTTTTCGTGAAGTAAAATACATCACCACAAAAAGTAATGACGTATATGCTAATAAACACACCAATGCTATTGCCTGCATATTGCCTTTTTTACAAAAAAAGAACAGGTGACTATGCAGTCACCTTTCTTTTGTTTATTTTACATCCACCAATTCCACATCAAACACCAAAGAGGCATAAGGAGGGATGCTTCCTCCGCCTGCACCGTTTACTCCATAACCCAATTCGGAAGGGATTATCAAAGTGGCTTTTTCTCCTTTACGCAAAAGAGCAATGCCTTCGTCCCATCCTTTTATCACTTCGCCTGCGCCCAAGGTGAATTCAAAAGGAGTGCCGCGTTCTACCGATGAGTCAAACACTTCTCCGTTGAGCAGTTTCCCGGTATAATGCACCGAGCAACGTGAGCCGTTTTTGGCGGGCTTGCCGGCAGTAGTGTTATGTTTTATCACTATCAAACCGCTTTCGGTAGGGGTTTCCTCTATGTGGTTGGCAACCAAATAATCGGATATTTGCTTACGCTCTTCATCTTTGGCTTTTTGCATGCTGAATTGTTGATATTCCTCGTAAGAGAAAATATTGTTGATTTTTATGGTAAACCAAAGCATGGTTTTATCATTCACAAAACTGGGAACATAACCATATTGGTAAGCATTGAAATATTGTTCGGCATTGATAATGAACGTAGCCGAATCTCCGCAGTGCATCATGCTCAATGCATCAAACAAATCGCCTTCAAATTTAGGTGTTTCCATCATGGTGGTGATACTTTTTTCGGGCATGATAACAGAATCGTTTTCGGTGCGAATGCTCATGCATAAATCTACTATTCCGCCTTTTTCAGGCATAACGGAACTTGGATTTTGACTGTGAAATTGATAATACAAGCCGGTTTTGCTTTTTTCAAATCCGGCATAACGTTGTCCGCATGCAGACAGCATTATTATCAATGTTATGGCTGTTAAATATTTGACGGTTTTCATGATGATTATTTTATGCTTATCATTTCCAAATCAAATACCAAAGTGGTGAACGGAGGAATGGGAGAATATGGACTACTGGGACCATAAGCTATTTTGGACGGCATGATCACCGTTGCCTTGCTACCGGCATTCATCATTCTCACAGCTTCTTCAAATCCTGCAATAAATGGTTGCTGTCCTAATACAAATTCCATAGGTTCTCCTCTCTGTATAGAAGAGTCAAAGGTGGTGCCGTCAAGAAATTTACCGGTATAATGCATGGTAATGGTTTTTCCGTCTTCAGCCTTAGGTCCTTTGCCTTCTTGTGTTTGAATAAAATACAAACCGCTCTCTGTAGGTTCTGCGGTGATATTATTTTCTGTGATATATTTTTGCAAGGCTTCTTCTTCCTCAGCTTGGAACTGTTCTATTGTTTTAATTTCTTTCATCTTAATGGTGAAATAGATTATATCTTCTTCGGTGATGTTCAGTTCTTTTAGCGCTTCCGCAGGAGCTCCCATAGCCATATAAAAAGAATCGGCTTTGATGGCAAATTCCATTTTATCGCCTTCATGCATGATAGCGTAAGCATCATAAACGTCTCCTACAAATGCATGCTCGTGCATAATATCGGAAAGTTCTTTTTCTTCAAAATCCGGAATAGAATCATTGGTAGAAGTATACGAAGCTACTATAAAAATATAATCTCCCATTTGAGGGGTAGCCGTGCCTTGACCTTTTTCTATTACTTTATACCATACACCGTTTTCGGCTTGTTTAAAACCTTTATACTTTTTGTCTCCGCAAGCAGAGAGAATAACCGCTGCTACCAAAAAGAAGGTAGCGATAAATGATAATTTCTTCATTTTCTTTTATTTAACTATTTTGTTTTACTATTTTAATTATTTCTATTTCACATATTACACTGGACAATGCTGCCACATCCATTCCGTCACCGCTGATTCCGTAGGCCAAAAATGAGGGGATGATAGCTCTTGCTTGCTCTCCTTCACTCATTAATTGCACCAATTCGTGCAAGCCTACTATATCTTCACTCCCCAGCACACGCATTTCTTTTATGCCGTCACGTCGGGTGTTGTAAATAATATTACCATCGGCGGTGGAAATATTGCCTTTTAACTGCACTATATCTCCTTTTTGTGCCTTAGGCAGTTGGTTGGGGTTGAGTATTTGATAGTACAAACCCGATTCGGTTTGTACAAGGTCCCAATTGTAGCGTTTGGACAATAATTTGATATCGGCTTGCTCCCGTCGTACTATTTCTTTGTTGACAGAGATAATTTCTTGAGAATAATCTTGTTTAGGGGCCGGCAACGGCACTATTTTCGGATTTCTGTTGCAGGCCGATATCATCAATAAAAGTAATACCCGACAATATTTTATTCGTCCCATGGTTGATTAAGTAAAGACTTGTATTGGGGTAATAAACGTATAAAATTCTCTATGGTTTCATTCATAGACACATAGGAATTACCTCCTGAGGCATTTTTATGACCGCCACCGTTAAAATGGTCTCTTGCAAAAGAATTAACGTCAAAATTTCCTTTGGACCTGAACGAAACTCTTATTCTCTCATCTCGTTCGGTGAAAATAGCGGTGAAACGTACATTTTTTATGGATAAGCCGTAATTGACTATACCTTCGGTATCACCTTGCTGATAGTTAAAATAGTTTAAGTCCTCTTTGGTAAGATAGATATAGGATGTGGAGTATTCGTCCAATACTATCAAACGTTTAAACAAGCAATATCCCAACAAATGCACCCTGTCTTCGGAGAAATTGTCATATACTCTTTTGTGAATAATTTCACCGTCTATTCCGAATTTCATCAAGTCTCCCACTATGCTATAGGTAGAAGCATTGTTGCAGGAATAACTCAAAGAACCGGTGTCTGTGATGATGCCGACATACATACATTCTGCCATTCTTTTGTCTATCAAATGTTTATCGTTTAATTTATCGGCAATAAACTGATATATCAGTTCGCTGGTAGAAGATGTTTGCGATGTGAGCGAATAGATGATGTCAAAATCTTGTATAGGGTCAATATGGTGATCTATCAGTACTTTAAACTTTTTGGAAGCGGCTAATGTCGGCTCAAGCAAGGAAGCACGGTGAAAAGCGTTAAAATCCAAACAGAAAATGATATCCGCTTCCGTTAATATAGACTCACAAAGTTGCAATTGTTCTGTTGCTATCAATACTTTTTCACAATTCGGCATCCATTCCAAATAGGCAGGGTATATGTTTGGTGAAAGCACATTGACACGGTGTCCGAGTTTGGTTAAATACATGGCTAACGCCAATGAAGAACCCAAGGCATCTCCATCAGGATTGTAATGTATCACTATGGCAATGTTTTGAGGAGTGGATAACCGCTTTTTAAGAGCAATAATATCTTCCTGTGTCATGTTTAAACTTTCTATAACGAATTTGCAAAGATACAACTTTTTCGTAGACCATACCTTACTAAGTAAAAAAATGATGCCTTATTGATTATTTATTTGCTTATAACCACGTTTTTTACTTTTTAACGGGGTAAAACCGACAGAAGATATTGACGGCTTATCGTTTTTTTTTGTACTTTTGCACAAAAAAATTTTATTCCATGGCAAAAATCAAAACCATATCTCGTTTTACAAGTACCTACAATCGTGAAAGTATCAGTAATGACAAGCAAGTAGAGCAAAAATATCTTACCTCCTGCACCGAAATGGACGAAAACGGAAATGTGATAAAAGACAAAACATTCAACCGTAATGGTATGGTTGAAAATTGTATCTGCAGGATGTACAATGATAAAAATCAACTTATTCAGGAAGATTTTTTCGACGGAGACGATACCGTCCCCTATGAAAGCAGAGTTAATGAATATGATGCAAACGGTTTTTTAGTAAAAAGTGTTGTCTCCTATGCCGAAGAAAAGGTGGAAGAAATTTACCATAGAGATGAGCAAGGGCATTTGCTTAAAAAAGAAGTAATCTACGAAGATGGTGAAAACAGCATAGAAACGGAATGCGAATGGGTAGGAGACTTGGTTAAACGTATAGTAGAATTCAACGAAGACGGAGAAGAAAATGTAATTCGAGAATACCGGTATAATGATGAGGGTAAAATAACTCAAATTGAAATGGAGGAGAAGTCGGTTTTGGATAAACACACCGAAACCTATGAATACGAGGACGGAAAAGTAATACAAACACTTTACAATTTGAAGGGTAAACCCGTATCGGTCACAGTAAGCGTGTTCAACGAACAAGGACAACTGCTGGGTAAAACGGTAGAAACACAAACACAATTTTTTAAATATATCTATAGTTACGATGAGCACGGAAACAAAAAACGAGAAAGCATGCTTAATCGTGATGATTTGTTACTTAACGACCAACAAACCGAATACAACGAATTTCAGTTGGAAACATGTACCAAAAACTATTCTCGCAACATAGTGGAAAATAACGATGAAATGCTCTTGGTAGAAGTCAATGGCATAGAATATACCTATTGGGATTAAAAAAGAAAAAAGAGATTTTTTAGACTTTTATCGTTTTTTTTAACAAAAAAGAGAATAGATACAAATAAAAATACTACTTTTGTA
>DBXT01000053.1 GCA_002309615.1 Bacteroidales bacterium UBA1205 | reverse complement strand
CCATGCCGATTGCCGACTTTGTGGAATATATCAACCAGAAAATAAAACAAGAACTCTCCGAGTTCTAAACATCAAAAAGGCTGAATTTTTAATTCAGCCTTTTTTTATTGAGAAAAATCTTTAGAACTATGATTTTAATCCAATAAAATCGCTTAATGGTCTTATCTTTGCACGATAAGTATTGTTACGTTGTTTTAAGTGCAGTGTTGCATATTCCTCATCACACTTTGCCCTAAATAAATAATTTCATCATATTTATAAACGTTTATGGTTTAATACATAGCTCCTTCACCTTGCCGTATTCCGGGCTGTGCAGAATAACTTTCAGCTAAATCCCAAGAGATACGCACCCAATCATTATCCTTAAGATTGATGGTTTTTCGCTCATTGTCAAATTTATCGTAATAATCATCATTTTGAGAATATTCAAAATATAGGTCCCACACTCCTTTAGGAACGCTAAAACATTCGTAGGTCAGACCTTTGAACTCAATAGTCCCTTTTCGTTTTCCGAGAATATTTTTTCCGGTGTGAGCATTCTCTCCTTCCGGAATATAGGTCAAATAAGTGAGTTCAAAATCATGGTGCTTTCCATTGTCTGCAATGGCAATATAAACATTGGGTTCGGAAGGAGTAACGCCTTCACATCCACTAAAAACAAAAGCCATCCCGATTATGACGGCCATAGTAAGAAAACTACCTGCGGGTTTTGCCCCAATAATATGATTCAATAAATTTTTCATATGCTATAGTATTTTTGGATTAATAATTCGTTTGTTATTTTCTCTTTCCACTCCGCTCACAATAATGTGCAAAGTTACATTTTTTTGACATATGCAAATGATTTTCGCATATTATAAAAGTACCGACCGCAACAAATGCGAAAACGAAGCAAGAACGCTCAGCGTTTTAAACACAAAACAAGGCTGAACGCTCAAAAGCCTTCAGCCTTGTTTTTTAAACTAAAAATTCTTACTAATAAAAACTATTACATAAACAGTTTAAAAATATCATTGCCTATCACAAACACCATCAATAGAAGTAACAATATCATGCCGATGGTTTGTGCATATTGAAGCACGCTATCAGGCACCTTTTTTCCGGTAATCAATTCTACCAAAGTAAAGATAGCATGTCCTCCGTCCAATCCCGGTATGGGCAACACATTCATAAACGCTAATATAACCGATATCAATCCCGTGATATACCAGAATCTGTACCAATTCCATACCTTTCCGTATATTTGTGCTATGCCCACCGGTCCGGATAAGGCTGTGATTTTTTCTTTGCCGGAAAATATTTTTCCGAACCCTTTTATATTCATCCATAGATTACTCATAGCATCATTCCAACCGTATTTTACACTTTGCAATATAGAATAAGGTTGAACTTTATACGGAGCAGCGGCTATGGCTATGCCTATCATGGCAGCGGTATCCAAAGTAATCGGGCCGGTGATGGTATCTGTACCTCTTAAATAGGTGATAGTGGTGCTACTTTCGGCATAAGCTGTTCTATATTCTATCCATGCACCATAACTTGGAATACATATAGTATCTAAGGCAATAATCACATCACCCGCTTTCATACCGGCCTTTGCCGCAGCCGTATTAGCTATAACTGAATCTATTTTGGCAGGAAAATTAAATGGTTGTAAAAATTGTCCTGATGAAGTTTTCATAATATCATAGGCAGAATCACCCATTACTATATCCATGTTCTGTCCGTTACGGTTAACGGTTACTATGCTGCCGAAAAACATTTTAGGAGATACTGCGTCTTCAAATCTTTCAAATGTTTTGCCATTTACACTCACTATTTTATCCCCTGATTCAAAACCCATATTACGAGCGGACTCAAAAGCGTACACACCATCTGTAACAGCACTGTTGGGTACATATACTTTTTCATAATGATGTATTACCATGGCAAACAGCAACACACCCACTATCAGGTTCACTATCACACCTGCCAGAATAACTATCAAACGTTGCCATGCCGGCTTGGAACGGTATTCCCATGGTTGCGGTTCGGAAGCTAAATTTTCCACCGATTGTGTTTCATCTATCATACCCGCAATTTGACAATAACCACCCAATGGCAACCAGCCTATGCCATATTCCGTATTATCCGGATATTTACGCCAATCGCCTTCCGGTAAGGTATTAATATCTATTATTTTATACTTCTTCTTGCCGTTTTTATCCAACACTGGTTCACCATTTTCATCTTTTTGTTCTTCCATATCCGGCAAATTATCGGCAAAAAATTTAAAATGCCATTTTCCGTTAATGCGTTTACAACGCATCAAAGAAATACCGGGGTTAAAAAACAAATAAAATTTAGGCACTCTTATATGAAATATACGTGCGGCAACAAAATGTCCCAATTCATGCACAAATACCAAAAGACCCAATCCCAACAACAATTGGGCTATCATAATAACTATTGACATTTTCTATTTTCTTTCTATTGATTGTATATATTCTTTTGCAATTA
This sequence comes from Bacteroidales bacterium UBA1205, assembly GCA_002309615.1. GTDB lineage: Bacteria > Bacteroidota > Bacteroidia > Bacteroidales > WCHB1-69 > UBA1205. The sequence goes on along the minus strand of DBXT01000053.1, from coordinate 43,287 downwards.
ATCTTGATAACGCATCGGTATGTGAAAAATTGTCCAAAGACGCTTCGTTCACATAATTAATTTTATCCATCACACAGGCTACCACATCCGCTATCTGCAAAAATGATATTTTATCATGCAAAAAAGCGGCTACAGCCACCTCGTTTGCGGCATTCATGGCACAAGGAATATTTCCTCCTCTCTCTATGGCTTTATATGCTAAATTGATACACTCAAAAGTTTGTCTGTCGGGCTCATAAAAATCAAGTGTAGCACATTGAGCAAACGATAATTTAGGATACGAGGTTTCCCATCTATAAGGAAATGAAAAAGCATATTGTATAGGGATATGCATATCCGGCAAAGACATTTGCCCTTTGATAGAACCGTCTGCAAATTCCACCATAGAATGCACTATGCTTTGTGGCTGTACCAGTATTTCTATTCGTTCGGGTGCAACATTAAACAACCAATGTGCTTCTATCATTTCCAAGCCCTTGTTCATCATGGTTGCAGAATCTATGGTAACCTTGTTTCCCATATTCCAATTAGGATGTTTTAAGGCTTGTGCGGCTTTTACTCCTGATAGCTCATCTCGTTTTTTACCGAAAAACGGTCCTCCTGATGCTGTCAACAAAATTTTTGACACAGGCACATGCTCGCCTGTCAAACACTGAAATATAGCAGAATGCTCCGAATCCACCGGTAAAAACACCAAGTCGGAATGTCTTACTTTGGACATAATCATCGCTCCGCCTGCCACCAAGGTTTCTTTATTGGCTAAAGCCACGGCTTTACGGGCATTAATAGCCCTGTAAGTGGGTTCTAATCCTGAAAATCCCACCAGTGCCACCAAAACCATATCTATGGTAGACATTTCCACTATATCCAATAGAGATTGTCTGCCGGCAAACACTTTAATATCCATAGGTTGCAATGCTTGTTGCACCCGGGAATAATAAGCATCATCGGCTATTACCACCGCATTGGGTTGAAATTCTATCGCCTGCCGTATAAGCAAATCCGCATTATGGTGAGCGGTCAAAACCTCTATTGCTAATTTATCGGGTTGGGCTCTTACTATATCCAAAGCCTGCTTGCCTATACTTCCCGTGGAACCTAATATAGCGATTCTTTTTTTCATCATTCATTCATATATGTTGCAAAGATTACTAAAGCAGACTGCATGGCGGGTTAAATATATTTTAATACAAAATGCTGCTTGGTAATTTCTTTGCGGAAAAACACCACACCTACACAAAACAAATCTATGCTTACCGTAACATCTTCATCTGCCACTATTTCCCTCCATGCTTTTTCCATTTCTTTTGACCAATGAATATCGTCAAATATAAATATGGTATGATTAGAAGCATATTGTTTGGCAAAACGAAAATATTTCATAGTGGGAACATACGCATGATTGCCGTCTAAGAAAAAAAGGTCTATATTTTGAAACCTGTCGGCAAAGTGCTCTAAAGCATATTCAAAATCCACATTTATTTGCTCTATGTTTCTCAAATGCAGAAATTCAAACACCTGTGATGCCACTTGTGATACTTCAGGACACCCCTCTACGGTAAATACTTTTCCTGACGGATTGGCACTTGCCAAATATGACGTGCTCATGCCCAACGAAGTGCCGAATTCTACTATGTGCTTGCATTCGTAATGCGATACTATTCTTGACAAAAGCCGGCAAACTTTCGGAGATTTACACGATTGTCGTACTATAGAGGATATGCTGCGTATGCTCATCATGCCGTTTTTTCTTCCGCTGGTGCCCAAATCCAGGAAATTAAGCGACTTATGGCTGTGTCTCAATTGGCTTCTCGCATTCTCTATACGTTTCCACTGTGGCATTTTTTCCGTACTATGCAAAATAGTACAAATAAAATCATATACAAACGGTGAATGAGCCCACTGTTTGCAATGCATACGATATCGTATATATGCTATTAAACTACGCCACATATTTTATTGATATAAAAACATAGCCCTACAAAAGTAGGGCTCACCTTGTTGCGGAGGAAGGATTCGAACCAACGACCTCCGGGTTATGAGCCCGACGAGCTACCACTGCTCTACTCCGCGATATTTCTATTTTGCAAAGGTATAATAAAAAATAATACAAATGCCGAAAAATATGAAAAAAAAATGTTTTTCCGCAAAATAAAACCGTTTCGCTCACGTTCTATGGGTAAAAAAAACAGAAAATATGACAGAAGTAGTAGATATTAGATTGCTTAATGAACGCATTAACCAAGAAAGTGCTTTCGTGGATATACTCAACATGGAAATGAGTAAGGTGATAGTAGGCCAAAAAAACATGATAGAACATCTTCTCATTGGATTGTTGTCCAATGGACATATTTTGTTAGAAGGCGTTCCGGGATTAGCAAAAACATTAGCTATCAAATCATTATCTCAAGCAATAGATACCAAATTCAGCCGTATACAATTCACCCCCGACCTTTTACCTGCTGATTTATTGGGTACACTGATATATAGTCAAAAAACAGAAGAGTTCATCGTTAAAAAAGGTCCGGTATTTGCGAATTTCATATTGGCTGATGAAATCAACAGAGCCCCCGCTAAAGTGCAAAGTGCTCTTTTGGAAGCCATGCAGGAAAAACAAATTACCATAGGCGAAAATACTTATAATTTGGATGAACCGTTTTTGGTAATGGCCACACAAAACCCTATAGAACAAGAAGGTACCTATCCTCTTCCTGAAGCTCAGTTGGACCGTTTTATGCTTAAGGTAATTATCAATTACCCTTCCAAAGAAGAAGAAAAGAGCATACTTCGTTCCCAAATTAACAATGAACAAACCACCATTCACCCTGTAATACATAAAGAAGATATTATTAAAGCCAGAACTTTGGTAAGAGAAATTTATGTAGACGAAAAAATAGAGAACTACATTACCGACATTGTATTTGCAACACGTTATCCTAAAGATTTCGGCATAGAACGTTTCAGCGGCTTAATATCTTACGGGGCATCTCCAAGAGCCTCTATTAACATGGCATTGGCAGCCAAAGCTTATGCATTTATCAAACGTCGCGGCTATGTAATACCTGAAGACGTTAGAGCTATATGTCATTCCGTAATGCGCCACCGTATCGGGCTTACCTATGAAGCCGAAGCGGAAAACATTAGCACCGACGACATCATCAACGAAATACTCAATAGTATTATAGTGCCTTAAAACTATTATGATGACTTCTACAGAGTTAATCAAAAAGATAAAACAGATAGAAATACGCTCCCGACGACTTTCTCAACAAATATTCGCAGGAGAATATCATAGTGCCTTTAAAGGCAAAGGTATGGCTTTTAGTGAAGTGCGCACCTATACCTACGGTGACGATGTTCGATTTATAGACTGGAATGTTACAGCCCGCTTTCATCAACCCTATGTAAAAATATTTGAAGAAGAACGCGAATTAACTGTTATGCTGGTAATTGACACCAGCACCTCAACACTTTTCGGTACACAAAACATGCGAAAAACGGATATGATAACCGAATTGGCAGCGGTATTATCCTTTTCCGCCATTAACAACAACGACAAAGTAGGTGTGCTGTTTTATAGTGACAAAATAGAAAAATTTATTCCGCCCAAAAAAGGAAAAACGCACATATTGCGAATTATCAGCGAATTGTTAAATATAAAATCACATCAAGGCACTACCGACACCTCCACGGCTCTACAATATCTCACAAGTGCCATTAAGAAAAGATGCACCACATTCGTTATATCCGATTTTTTGGACACCGATTTTGAACTTGCCTTGCGTATAGCCAATAACAAACATGATATCTCCGCCATACAAATCCGCGACAAAGGAGAATACTATCTTCCCGATGTAGGATATATGCAATTGCAAGATAACGAAACCGGTGAAACATTGATTGCCAATACCTCCGGCCGAAAATTTCAACATGATTATACCCAATGGTGGTTGGATAACGAACAAACGGTCAACGATATTTTTTGTCACACCGGTGTGGATGTGCTAAAAATATACACCGACGAAGATTACATTCCTAAATTAAGAGAATTTTTCAAAAAACGATCCTAATGAAAAAAAATATATTATTCCTTGCATTAATAATAGCTATTGCGACAGCCGAATGTCAAAACGCATTTATCACTCTTGACACCAATCACATATTGATAGGCGACCAGGTAAAAATGGATATTACCCTACAAAATGCACCCGATGCCACTATATTGTTCCCTTCTATTTGCGATACTTGTATTCCTAATTTGGAGATTACCAAGCGAAGCAATATAGACACCTTGCATGAAAACGGGCAAACGATACTCCGACAACAATACACCCTCACAGGATTTGATAGCGGAAGTTTCTATATTCCGCCTTTTACCTTCTATACCATTGATTCGGAGATGGTGGCACAAACCACCGCCTCCATGCTACATATCAATACGGTAAAAGTAGATACCACTCAGGCTATTAAAGATATCAAGCCCCCGCTAAAGGCACCTATTACTTTTAAAGAAATATTACCCTATCTCATAGGAGCAATTGCCTTAGCACTTCTGGTTTTGGGGATAATATGGCTGATACGGCATTTTTTGCCCAAACGCAAAAACAATGCTGCAGAATACACCAAACCCTTGGAGCCGGCAGAGGTGATCGCTTTAAGAGATTTGGAATCACTTTGGCAAAAGAAACTTTGCGAAAAAGGACATTTTAAAGAATTTTATAGCAAACTCAGCCTCATTACCCGTACCTATATCTATCATCGTTGGGATATTTCTTCATTGGAAATGGTTACCTCGGAAGTATGCCAAGCCCTACAGAGCACCCCCACCTCCCCGACGGATATTCATAATGTGAAACAAGCATTAGAAACAGCCGATTTGGTAAAATTCGCCAAAGTACAACCTTTGGACCATGAAAACAAAGCCAATTATGACTATATAGTATCATTTGTTAAAAATACCACTCCCGTTGCTACCACGAAAGACGAACAATAATGAAACATCTTATCAATTATATTACCACATTAGAATTAGCACACAAAGAATACCTTTGGCTATTGCTTATAATCATCCCCTTAATAGCATGGTATATATGGAAACATGCTAAAAGATTCGCCTCTTTCAATGTATCAACGCTAAAACCTTATAATAGTCTGTCTAAACACTCAACATGGCTGTTACACCTGCCCTTTGTGTTAAGAATTTTGGTTATTATTCTTATTACCATTGTTTTAGCACAGCCGCAAAGTTCTATGTCGCACAAGCAGGTGAATGTGGAAGGCATAGATATTACCATAGCCTTGGATGTATCGGGAAGTATGTTAGCCATGGATTTCAAGCCCAATAGATTAGAGGCATGCAAAAGCGTAATACGCACATTTGTGGAAAACAGACCTACCGACCGCATAGGTTTGGTTCTTTACGCCGGCGAGGCATATACCAAATGTCCGCTCACTACCGACCACAGCACCCTGTTATTATCATTGGAAAGTAGCAACAATAATCAAATAGACGACGGCACCGCCATAGGCGACGGATTAGGCACCGCCATCAATCGCTTACGCGAAAGTGAAGCTAAAAGCAAAGTAATTATCCTGCTTTCCGACGGGATGAACAATTCCGGCTATATCGACCCTTTGTCTGCCGCCGAATTGGCCAAAGAATTTGGCATAAGAGTATATACCATCGGATGCGGTAGCATGGGAGAAGCTCCTTATAAAGGGTCCTTCGGCATTTTTTATGCCAAAACCGAAATAGACGAAAGTTTATTGCAGAATATTGCCTCCATTACCGGAGGAAAATATTTCAGAGCACAAAACAAAGACAGACTGAAAGCAGTGTATGATGAAATAGACCAAATGGAAAAATCAAAAATCAGCGAGACGCAATTCACCAATAAAAACGATGCCTACTTCCCGTTTTTGTGCCTTGCCTTGCTCCTGTTTGTATTAGAAATCATACTTTCACAAACCATATTGAAAATCCATCCGTAACAGCACTACATCATGAACAAGCAACAAGTAAAGGCAGCCATTGTCAATATAGGTGATGAATTACTAATAGGACAAATAGTAAATACCAATGCTAATGTTATAGCCCAAATGCTGAATACCTTGGGAATAGAAATTACCGAAATAGTAGTCATAGCCGATGCTCAAGATGCCATCTTACGCACTTTTGAACAAAAAATATCACAAAACGATATCGTATTCGTTACAGGAGGGCTGGGAACCACCAATGACGATATAACCAAGAAATGTATCTGCCTGTATTACCATACATCGTTAATTGAAAACGCTATAGTAAAAAATCATATACAGGATATACGTAAAAGTCGCGGTCTGTCTATTCCCGACAGCGTGCTTTCCCAGGCAATGGTTCCGCAAATAAGTGAAGTGATTACCAATCCTATCGGCACAGCTCCCGGTATGTGGATACATCAAAATCAAAAAGTACTCATTTCCACACCGGGTGTACCGGGTGAACTTGTAGCCATGCTGGAAGAAATACGCCTCCGCTTACAACAAACTTTTTTGCCATGGAATAAAATAGACCGACATTTCAAAATCAGCAATATTTCCGAATCCGGACTATCGGATATGCTACAAGAATTTGAACAAGGGCTGCCCGATTATATATCCTTAGCCTATCTGCCCAAATATGGTATTATCAATTTGCGTCTCTCGGGCAGACATGCCGACAAGCAATTATTGGAACAAGAGATGAACCGCCAATGTGCATTGCTACAAAATATTGCAAAAGACTATATCTTTTGTGATCAAAATATAGAAATGGCACAATTAGTCGGGCAAGTTCTCAAACAGCAACATAAAACCATGGCTACTGCAGAAAGTTGCACAGGCGGGCTCATTGCTCATGAAATTACCCGTTATGCCGGCAGTTCCGCTTATTTTAAAGGGAGTGTGATAGCCTATAGTAATGAAATTAAGCAACATATTTTACACGTTCCCACCGACACACTCAATACACAAGGTGCAGTGAGCGAAGACACGGTAAAATACATGGCCGAAAATTTACTTTCCTTATACAATGTGGATTATAGCGTTGCCGTATCCGGCATTGCCGGACCCGACGGCGGCAATGAACAGCATCCCGTCGGTACTGTTTGGATTGCCGTAGCCGACAAAAACAAATGTGTTACAAAACTGCATCATCTCGGATTCGGTCGTCAAAGAGTAATGGACCGCACTTGCCAATTAGCGCTTCTTATGCTCTATCAACTTATACAAGATAAATAAATTATGTTTGATAACGAATACCTCACCATACGACAACCCGCCCAAGGCTTGTATAAAGATAAGGGTAGCAGATTTATCGGCTGGGCTTACCCTGTTCACAACGAAGACGAGGTAAAAAATATCATTACCGAAATTAAAAAAAAATATTACGATGCCACCCATCACTGCTATGCCTATATTATAGGTCATTATGGTACTCCCGCCACCCGCATCAACGATGATGGCGAACCCTCCGGCACTGCCGGAAAACCCATTATGGGACAAATATTATCTCACGAACTCAAAGATGTGCTTATTGTAGTTATCCGCTATTTCGGAGGAATAAAATTAGGTGTGAGCGGACTTATCGCCGCTTATAAAGCATGCACTATAGATACGCTTCAAAATGCCGATATCATCCATGTTCCCATTGAACATTTATATAGCATCACTCTGCCTTACGACCTGCTCAACGAAATGATGACAACCCTTAAACGCATCAATGCCAAAATAACCGACATTGTGTATAACAACAATCAGGTGGACATTGAATTCTCCGTTTCCACCGATATATCTCATAATATAGAAGAGCATTTTCAAAAATTCTACCAACTATCCCCGCCAAAATATCTTAAAGTACTATAAAACTCAAAAGAAAAAAAATAAAAATAAATTTAACATCTATACTTAATAATTGTCTAATAAATTGTAAAATTTTAAAATAATAATCACATGAGAAAATTAGCATTATTGATAGCAAGTATCACCTTAGTAATGGTATCCTGCTGTAACCAAGACAAACAAAATGTATCGGACCAAAATACGGAAAAAGCAGCAGCTTGTCAGCAATCACAATGTGAAAAGCAACCCTGCTGCAACATGAGTCCTGAAGAACAAGCCGAATGCAAAAAAATGAAAGAAAATTGGGATAATTGGGACAATCTATCCGATGAAGCAAAAAAAGAATGCATCACCAAGATAAAAAGTCACATGGATGCCAAAGAAGCAGAAATGAAAGCCCACAAAGAAATGATGGAAGCCAAAAAAGCTGAAATGGATGCAAAATGGGCCGATTTTGACAACCTCAGTTTGGATGAACAAAAAGAAGTTATTGACTTTAGAATGCATGGCATGCAATTTATGCGGGATAAAGGTTGCTGCAAACGTCCTCATGACGGAAAACCCGAATGCAAACACCAATGTCCTGAACAAAAATAAACACTTATTACAAGTGTCACCCATACAATAATTTATTATTGTATTTAAAACTTCAACAAAAACGTAAAACTATTTAAGGTCTCCTCATGGAGACCTTTTTTTATTATATCTGTACCGCAACAGAGCAGGAGTGCTGTACAGCGTGTACTGTCATTTAAACTATGCCGAAAAAAATAATATAGTTGAATACTTTCAAACTGATTAAAAGCTATAAATACATATCTTCATTGCTTTCATCTTTGTACATCATCACATGCAGGTAAGGCATAATAGTAAGAATTTTTTTACCCCAACCACCGGCATATCGCATCTTACACAAATAAGCAGCCGACAAGCGTGCGGTGATGGTATTCTTGCTAAACAACAAAACAAAATCTTTCAAATCTTGATAAATGTCTGCAATGTGTTCACACAACGAAATAGACTGTGTTTCACCTAATTGAACATCATAACTATCAAAATAATCCTCTGATTCCAGTTTATTTTTAAGCAATAAAAACACCGACTCATATTCTTCTTCTGTAACGCATTGCTCACACGTCAACACCTCGTCAGTTTCTTCCGAATTAAGCAAACCTCCTTTGATATACAACAAAGGCAATATTTTCAGCATATAATCCAATATTTGCTCTTTGTCAAAATCCGCACCATGCTCTATAAACGTACAATATTGTGAAGCAGCCACATACAAATCTGCTGCTATTTTTTCATTCATATTTTCCACTTCTTCGTATTCCATCATCTTAATCCTTTTACTTTTGACACTGCCGATTGAAAAGATTTGAGATAAAAGGGCTCGAAATAAGCCACATCTACAAATTTTTGTTCATTATAATAAACAAAAGCAATGTCGGTCATATATTTTGCCGAACAATTAACGGACGCAAACACGGCTTGAGGATGTTGCAATACCGTTTGTACTTTATTTACTGCATTGCCGCAAAACACCACAACATGTTTAGACAAGATATCGGCAAAACTATTTTCTTGCACTATCACATTATCTGCCGACACCGTTTCTTGCAGGTTATGATCATACATGGCACAATACACCTCCATTCTGCGAGCATCTATCATAGGGCAAAAGCATACATATTGTGGATATTCCTGTCTTGCTCCGTTGGCTATAGACATCAATGTAGGCACTGCTATCAAAGGTATTTGCAAAGCATAACACAAACCTTTGGCCGTAGATACGCCTATACGCAAGCCTGTATAAGAACCGGGGCCTTCACTTACGGCAATGGCTGACAATTGTGTTTTTGCGATGCCTGATTGCTGCAACACTTCATCTATATACGGTAACAATATCTGAGAATGCATATTGGTTCCGTTTTGTTCCTTGCATAATATATTCTTACCATTGCAACTCAAAGCCACCGAGCATACCTCTGTTGCAGTATCTATACTCAATATATATATATCACTCATTTGCTTCGCTTATTATTCCATAAAAAAAAGAAGATAAAACTATTGCATATACTGCAAGCAGTTTAATCTTCTTTGGTATTTGTACTATATAATATTATTTAGGAGCACATTTTTCCGCTAACACCAATACTCTGTTGGATAAAACTTCCACTACTCCGCCATCCAAAGTGAAATAGGACAAATTGTCTCCGTTTGCTATTTTTACATTTCCTTTTCCCAAAAAAGTAATCATAGGAGCATGGTTATTCAACACTTCAAACAAGCCGTCGTATCCGGGCAGTTGTATTAATGTAGCTTCGCCTTCAAAAACAGATGCCTCCGGTGTTACTATTTCCACTTTCATATTCACTCGTATTTACTATTTTGCTTCTGCAAGCATTTTCTTACCTTTCTCTATAGCCTCTTCTATGGTTCCTACCAAGTTAAAAGCAGCTTCAGGATATTGGTCTACTTCGCCATCCAATATCATATTGAAACCTTTAATGGTTTCTTCTATCGGTACAAATACACCTTTCAATCCTGTGAATTGCTCTGCTACGTGGAACGGTTGAGACAAGAAACGTTGAACACGACGGGCTCTTGCTACCGTAAGTTTGTCTTCTTCCGACAATTCATCCATACCCAAAATAGCAATAATATCTTGCAATTCATTATAACGTTGCAAAGTTTCTTTTACCCTTTGTGCCGTTTTATAATGTTCTTCACCTACTATATCGGGGGTAAGTATTCTGGAGGTGGAATCCAAAGGATCCACAGCAGGATATATTCCCAAAGAAGCAATTTTACGGCTCAATACCGTTGTGGCATCCAAGTGTGAGAAGGTGGTGGCGGGCGCAGGGTCTGTCAAGTCATCAGCAGGAACGTAAATAGCTTGTACTGATGTAATGGAACCTCTCTTGGTGGAAGTGATTCTTTCTTGCATGATACCCATTTCGGTAGCCAAAGTAGGCTGGTAACCCACTGCCGAAGGCATACGACCTAACAATGCAGACACCTCTGAACCGGCCTGTGTAAAACGGAATATATTATCTACAAAGAACAATATATCTCTGCCTCCGGTTTCTTCATCACCATCACGATAATGTTCTGCTACGGTCAAACCTGATAATGCCACTCTCGCACGTGCTCCGGGAGGCTCATTCATTTGACCGAAAACCATGGTGCATTGCGATTCTTTCAATTCATCCTTGTTCACTTTGGACAAATCCCAACCGCCTTCTTCCATGCTCTTTTTGAATTCATCGCCATATTTGATAACACCGGATTCTATCATTTCTCGCAATAAGTCATTACCTTCACGGGTACGTTCTCCTACTCCTGCGAACACAGACATACCGGAATATTTTTTGGCAATATTGTTAATCATCTCCATAATTAACACCGTTTTGCCCACTCCGGCACCTCCGAACAAACCGATTTTACCACCTTTTACGTAAGGTTCTATCAAATCTATCACCTTGATACCGGTAAAAAGTATTTCCGTACTTGTGGACAATTCTTCAAAGGTAGGCGGCTCTCTATGGATACTTCTTCTATTTGCTGTTTCCACTTTGTCCATACCATCTATGGTATCTCCTATTACATTGAGTAAACGTCCGTTAATATTTGCAGCCGGCATGCTTATTGTCTGCCCTGTCCATACAGCATCCATACCTCTATAAAGCCCGTCGGTGGAATCCATAGCTATACATCTTACTGTATTTTCTCCAATATCTTGTTGGCATTCAAATACTATAACATCACCGTTTTCTTTACGTACCTCTAAAGCATCATATATCTTAGGAAGATCGTCTTGACTATCGAATGTTACGTCAACCACAGCTCCAATTATCTGTGATATTTTTCCTCTGACTTCTTTTTGCATATCTATAATATTGTATATTAAATTCTTATAATTATTCTGCAAAAGCAGAAAACATTTCACAAAATAACTAAAATTTTGAATACGATTGCCAATTTTAAGCTTTTTTTTCGCATTTTTTTGAAATATTTTTTTTTAATATCTGTAAATGAGATAGTTTTTTTCTTTTTATTAGCACAAATAATTATGCTTCGCTCTACCGATTAGCCTTGCTGCGTTTACGAAAAAATGCTACCTTTGCCGACATGAAAATCGAAAATACATTTGCTGCTTTTGAAGGCGAAGTGATACATGGCATGGAAATAGGTAGAACATTGGGATACCCCACAGCCAACCTGAAAACAAGCACTCCTGTTTTGCTTCGTGGCGTGTTTGTAGTGCAAATTTTCATTCCATCCACTCAGGCATACTATTATGGAATTATGAACATAGGCGTGCGTCCGAGTTTAAATAAAACCCAAACAAGCATAGAAGTGCACATATTGGATTTCTCCGATATTATTTACGGACAAATCATCCGCGTAAGACCCTTGCAAAAACTACGCAACGAGCATAAATTCAATTCATTACATGAACTCAAACAACAGATTGCCATAGATGAAAAGCAAACTCGTGATATTATTAACAGATATCCGTAAAAAAATGGCAATTTTTTGTGTTTCATTTGAAAATATTTTTGTAACTTTGAAAGTATGAAATTTTCTTTTTTAATAAGAATAAAAAAATTGATAACTAATTAATTAAAATAGCAGTGAATAATATCAATCCTCAACAAAATTACGAATTAAGCAAAAAAGCCATCGGCTATGTAGACCGTAAGCAGGCAACACAAGCCGATTATGATCGTATCGGTTTTATGTCCGGATTAGAGACACACCAGCAATTAAACACCAAAGAAAAATTGTTTTGTCATTGTCCTGCCGGTATATTCCAAAAGCCGGACGAATACGATGCCGAATTGCTTCGCCACATGCGCCCCACCCTTTCCGAAATGGGAGGATATGACGGCACAGCCCTAATGGAATTTAAAACACGTAAAAACATTATATATCGTATCTCCAACAAAACAGCATGTACTTACGATGTTGACGATACGCCTCCGTTTCCTCTCAACAGAGAAGCTCTGCAATATGCATTGGAAATAGCATTAGCATCCAAACTCAATATAGTAGGGGAAGTGCATGTTACCCGTAAACAATATTTAGACGGCTCTATCCCTACAGGATTTCAACGTACCGCTATTTTGGGTGTAGAAGGAGAAATTCCTCTCAAACACAAAAAAGTTCGTCTTATACAATTGAGTATAGAAGAAGATGCTTGCCGGGAAGTATCCGACATAGGTCACACCCGTATCTACCGTACTGACCGTCTGGGCATGCCGCTTATAGAAACCGTTACTGCCCCCGAATTAAAAAATCCCGATGAAGTAAAAGAAGCCGCCCAATACATCCGCTTCTTAAACCGTAGCACCGGACATGTAAGAACAGGTATAGGTGCAGGAAGACAAGATGTGAACGTTAGCTGCAAAGGCGGTACCCGTATAGAGGTGAAAGGAGTATCTCACACCAAATGGATACCCGATGTTACTCACTACGAATGTTTCCGTCAATGGGCTTTGTTGGCTATCCGTGATGAATTACAAAAACGCATCAAAAAAGAAGAGTGGAAAATGGGTATTATGGAATTGAATCCTAAAAAATTCAAATTCTATTTCTCGCCCATCACCGATGCAATAGCACAAAATAAAAAAATATATGCCGTCAACCTGCCTAAATTCGCAGGCTTGCTGTCGCATTTCTGCCAACCGGGCCGTCCTTTCTACGATGAATTTGTAAATCGCTTAAAAGTCATCGCTTGCTTGGAACGCCCCAACATGGCTACCAGTGAAGATATAGATGACGTGGTAAGCTCTCACGTATTTGATGAAATTCGCTCAGCAATGAACGCCGACGAGCAAGATGCACAAATTATATTCTGGGCAGATAATGACGACGTACAAACCGCATTGGACACCATAGAAGAAAGAGCATTAATGGCTTTTGACGGAGTGCCCAGTGAAACCAGAAAGGTGATGTATGACTCCACCACTATTTTTGAACGTGTGCTTCCGGGTGCCGACCGTATGTATCCCGATACCGATTCCGCTCCCATACCTTTAACCAATGAATATATAGACAGTCTTAAACAGAATATTCCTGATGAAATAGCCGACCGCTATGCTCAATGCACTCAATGGAATATACCGGAAGACTGCTATACCTACTTGTTTTCCAACAACCACTACCCTGTTATGAAACGCATAATTAATGAATTAGGAGTAACACCTAAATTTGTAGGAACATTCTTTGGTCACACGCTTAAACACCTTCACGGACAATATGGCAAAATTCCGTTCTGCACATGCCGTATTTACGATTTATTCGCTTTCTTAAAACAAAAAAATATCAATTACGACATTGCTAAAAATATGCTGAAAATAATGTTTCTAAATCCTGAAACTGATTTTGAAACCATATTGAAAGAAATTTATTTTCAGGTATTAACAGAAACAGAATTAATACAAAAAGCCAAAGATTTAGCTAAAAAGCCCTTTGTTGCCTGTCGCAAAAATACTAACAACCAAGATAGAATCAATACTATCATGGGAAAACTTCACTATATGGGAATAGGTAATATTAATTTGGGAAAATTAGCCAAAGAATTGTAAATTTACTAATAAAACCGCATTACAATGGAAGATAAAACATTTCAAGGATATAAAGGAAGAGCTTTAGACATATTAAAAAAATATGATGTACACGTGTGGGATAAAGCGGAAGTAGATACCACCAGAGGTCATTTCAGCGGCAAAATATTACCGCGTGCCGAAAACACCGACGACCTGCACATAGTGATGAAAGTGGTTACGGGGTACAACATTGGTCTTGACATAGCAACCATCACCCACATGAAAGGAGAACGTGATCCTCAACCCAATTTTAAAGTTCCTGAAAAAGAATTTCCCTATACCAAAGGCTTGCCTCATGTAAAATTATTAGGTACCGGAGGAACCATCGCTTCTCGTTTGGACTACCGTACAGGAGCCGTTATACCTGCTTTCTCTCCGGGTGAATTGTTCGGAGCTGTACCCGAATTGGCAGATATCTGCAATTTGGATACAGAAAAAGTATTTGCCGTATTCTCTGAAAACATGTCCCCGAAAGAATACATGGCTTTAGCCAATAAAATAGGAGAAGAAGTAAAAGCCGGAATTGACGGCATAGTAATAGGTCATGGTACCGACACCTTGGCTCATACCGCTACAGCACTAACCTATATGTGCCAAAATTTACCCATGCCGGTGGTATTGGTAGGCTCACAACGTTCTTCTGACCGTCCCAGCTCAGATGCAGCGCTCAACCTTATGCACGCCATGACAGCAGCCGGACATGGAGATATAGCAGAAGTGATGGTGTGTATGTTCGGTCCCACCTCCGATGAATACGGATTCTTACATCGTGGCACAAGAGTACGTAAAATGCACTCTTCCTACCGCTCCACATTCCGTACCATAGGAGATACCCCGTTGGCTACCATCAGCAGAAAAAATGGTGTTCAGCCCATCAAAGAAGTGTATAACCACAGACGTAAAGGTGCAGAAAGAGAAATTGAGATTATCACCAACTTGCAAGACTATAAAAAGAGCATCGCGGCTAATAATCCCAATGTTACCCGCATAGTACCCACTTTTGATGACAGAGTGGCCATATTGTATTACTACCCCGGTATGAAACCCGATGTATTGGAAGCCCTTATAGAAAAAGGATACAAAGGTATAGTATGGGACGGAACAGGATTAGGACACGTAAATAAAGGTATGTTTGACGCCATACAAAAAGCTACCGATGCAGGCATACACCAATATATGTGCGTACAAACCATCTGGGGATACACCCACATGTTTGTATATGATACCGGTAGAGACTTAATGGCAAGAGGTATTATTCCTGCCGATAACATGCTCGCCGAATCGGCATACATCAAATTAGGTTGGGCTTTGGGTCTTTCCCACGACAGAGAAGAAGTGAGAAAACTCATGCTCACCCCTATCAACAGCGAAACCACCCCTCGCGAACCCTACGACGGATACCTTATCTATCAAGGAGGCGTTCCAGAAGTGGAAGAATTCGTTCATAAGGTACATAAATAATATATTAACCATAGCGGGCTTTATACAAAGCCCGCTATATTTATACTCTCATGAATAATATCACCGGTATAATCACCACTCTTAACGAGGAACACAACATAGCGGAATGTATTCGCTCGCTTCGACTTATTTGCAATGAAATCATCGTAGTAGACTCGCTAAGCCACGATAACACAACCACCATAGCCGAACAAGAAGGAGCCATTGTATTAACCCAAAAATATCTCGGCGACGGAATACAAAAAAACTATGCTCTTGACCATGCTTCCAACAATTGGATATTCAGTCTGGATGCCGACGAAAGAATTTCCCCTGAATTAGCTGATATCATTAACGCTCTTCCGTTAGACAGCACTCCTTACGACTCCTATGCCGTTAAACGACGCAACCATATAGGAAGCAGATGGATAAAACACTGCAGATGGTATCCGGATTATTGCATACGACTATACAACAAAACACTAACAAAATTTTGCAACACCAAAGAGCATGCATTTGTAGAAGGAAAAAATGTAAGCTACCTATCAAGTTATATACTTCACTATTCTTTTAAAAATATAGGCGAACTATTCGGTAAAGCAGAACGCAATTACAGTACCAGAAGTGCGAAAATTATGTATTTGCGAGGCAAAAAAATATCCGCTTTCACTCCTTTTGCTCATTGTTTGTCAGCATTTTTTACCAAATATTTTTTGCATTTGGGCTTTCTTGAAGGCATAGACGGATTAAGCATAGCCGTCAGCACAGCTTCCACTACCTACCAGAAATACGCTAAACTTCTTGAATATCAAAGAGATGAAAAGGTGAGGAACGCCGAAGATTTTAATAACATATGGTAAACACTCACTACCGCAAATAAATGAAGGCGTTTGTTAGTGAACAATAAAAAAAATAGGAATCCTAAGGATTCCTATTTTTTGTTTATGTAACAATATCTTATCTTAATACGGTAACATGACCTACGAATTCATATTCTTGACCCGTGTAATCTCTTACCACTATTCTATAAGTATATATGCTATTCGGAGCAACATATTTACCATCTACCGTACCATCCCATTGAACTGTAGGATCTTCTGTCATGAATATTCTTTGTCCCCAACGGTCGAATATGGTAAGCATATAGCCGTTTTCGGAATATTCGGTCATCAAAGGTCCCCAAGTATCGTTCAAACCATCTCCGTTAGGAGTAAAGGTATTGGGAATAAACACATTCAACTCATCATATACATGTATTATTTTAGATATGGTATCGGTACAACCGTTTTTATCTGTTACCTCCATGAATACTACATAGTCTCCTGCATTTTCATAAGTGTGATATACTATATTACCAGTAGAGGTATTTCCATCGCCCATATCCCAATCCCATGCTTTGGGAGTACCTTTGCTGGCATCGGTTAGGGTAAAGATGGTATTGCTGGCTACGCTATATGAATTGGCTTCAAAATTAGCGGTAGGACCGTCAACATGTTCAACAGTGAACGTTTCTTGTGCCAAGCAATAAGTATCTTGAACTATTACAGTATAGGTACCTTCTTTTACATTAAGTACGGTATCTCCTGTTTCTCCGCTCACATCGGTAGGAGAGCCCGACCATTGATATGGTTTGAGGGTGGAAGGATCTCCGCTTACCACGGTGGTGATGATCGTACCATCGCTTCTACCGCAAGTTTCGGGGGTGGTTTTACCACTCAATTTCAAAGAAGGATAACTACCCACCGTTACTGTTGTGTCTGCTATACATCCATTGGCATCTACACCTTTAACCGTATACGTTCCGGCAGGGATGTTCACCATGATGGAATCCATAACCATACCCGTATTGGGTGTCCATGTATAGGTGATGGGCGCTTTAGCATAATCTATATGTACGGCTATTGCTCCGTTTTTGCTATCACATGTTTCTATTCTTATAGTATCTACATATATGATAGGATAAGGCAATGCTGTTACTTCTACACTATCCAAACGAATGCAATCGTTTGCATCGGTTACGGTTACGTAATACCAACCTACTCCCAAATTGCGAGCATCGGCCGAAGTACCTTTATTTACACCGTCGGAATTTTTCCATACGTAAGAATAAGGAGGTGTTCCGCCTGTGGGCACTACATGTACCACTCCGTTATCCAAACCGCAAGTGGTTTCTTCTTGAGAAGTTTCACTTTCCAACAATGGCGGCTCGGTAATATCCACTTCCATTCTCAATTCACAGCCTTGGGCATCTATGGCATAGAAAGTGTATTTACCTGCTGCAAGATTTCTATATGTTTTACCATTTACATTGGAATTATAGTCTATGGAATCTTCTCCGTTAACATCTTTTAATGTCCAATATGCATTTTGAATGGTGGCAGCCCCTGTGATGGCTCCATGGGTGAATTGTCCTGTTTTTTCTCCATTACACAACACATTCACTTGCGTAATAGGCATTTGTGGCTTCAAAGGCGTAACTACAAAGGTATCGTATGCATAACAGCCCACCGAATCCAATGATTTTACATAATAGGTACCCGGACCGCTGATGCCAAACGATTCTCCATGGTAAGGACCTACATTGCCACCGCTTTCTTTGACACCTGTCCATTCGTGGTCAACAAAGAACGAACGAACCGTATTTACATATAATGAATCTTCACTACCTTCGCAGATTTGATCATTACCGTATATTTCCACTTCCGGAGAAGGATATATTCTAATCCAGTGTTCCACTTCTGCTTTAGAAGTATCAGCACATCCGTTTTCGGCTTCTACAGTCAGACGAACCAAATAATCTAACGGTTTGTTGGTAGGAGGATCGGGGAAGGTGAATGTCCAAAGAGAGTCTTGTGATTGGAAGTTAGTACCTTCAATCTCCCATAATATATTATCCTTTTTACTATTTACCACTGTTGACATGTCTACAAAAGTAACTGTTCTGGAGCATGTGTCATAATAACTTTGGAATATACCAAGGTGATTCATGTGGTTAGGATCTTCTATATTCACCCAATGCTTATTGTTATATTCTACACCGAATACAAAACTTGCATCTATGGAAGTTTTGGCAATGATGGTTTTAAGAGTAGAGGTACAACCTAATTCTGAAGTAATAACACAAGTAAATTCCTCTCCATCCAACGGATTTTGAATATTAATTTGCTTGGTATATGCATGCCAGTTAGGTTGAGAACTTCTTGACCAGTTGTAGGATGTAAATCCTTCCGGGGCTTTCAAACGAGCTGCGCTTTGGCCCTCGCAATAGGTCAAGTCAATAGTCATAGGACGACATTCTGCCACCAAATAAGCATATCCGTAGTGTCCGCTCAAAGTACAATCGCGTACCTCATATCGGATAATGATGGTTTGTCCTATCAATGGTTCCAAACTGAAACCTACCGTCGTCCAGTCTTTAGCTACCAATGAGGAGGTGTTACATGCCAAACCGTTAAGGTTACCGCTTGATACAAAGTTAACACAACCGCAAGGTAAATTCAATTGGTGACCGTTAGTATCGTATATACACATCATAAACAACGGTTGATCACTTTCACTATGACCGGGGTTTTCCATTACCCATGCAAACGACAATATCAACAAGTCATTAGTACTGTCTATTGTCATTTTGTAAGATACCGCATCTACCTGAGCTCCTGTTCCGTTATTTCCCAACAACATGGAATAAGCGTAACCCGTAGGTACTTTTGATATTACACTACATGCGGGATCTTGCATTTCACCGGCTGCCGTTAATTGAGCGGCACTCAAAATAGTATGGTTGCCGGGGATAGGTGCCGTGGGTACACAAGTGTAGTTACCGCTAGCACAACTACCGTGATAACATTGCCAATAGGTAAGATTACCATATGACAAATTCAAATTAGGACATTGAGCCATAATAGTCCCGCCGGATAGCATCAACACTGCAACTGCGAACAATATTAACTTTTTCATATTATTTTTTTTTAATTAATAACACTTCTTTTTATTCCTATGATACGATTTGTTGCACTTTTGTTGCCTCATATCACATTTTTTTATGAAAAAAAACAGACAAGAGAAAAAATTTTCCATTGTCTGTTTAAATCATAATTCATTTTTTACTCTTCCTCCGTTTCGGGTGCAGTGGTAGGCAATGCAGTTGCAGGCGCTTCCGGTGCTGCTGCAGGAAGGGTAACAGCCGATTTTGCTTGGGTGGCTTTACTGCCTTCTTCTTGTACACGTTTGTGTTTGGCATTTACCATAAAACTGGTTACAAAACACAAAACCACTATAAAAATAGCTAATGTCCATGTGGCTTTTTCCATAAAATCGGTGGTTTTTCTAACTCCCATTATCTGGTTGGAAGACGAAAACGTAGAGGACAAACCACCACCTTTGGAATTTTGCATTAACACAACCAAACCCAATAATATTGAGGCTATAATTATCAGAATGATTATTATTGTATATAACATTTTATTTAATTTTATTTTTCTTTACTTTTATTTCTTCTATACGAGACGCAAAGATACCACTTTTTTCTGGATTATTTTTGCTTAACACCTCATAAATTTTCAAAGCCTTGTCATAGGCACCTTGATTTTCATATAATTTTGCCAATGTTTCGCTTACTATATTGGTCTTTTCTTGTAAACTACTCTTCCCGTAATCCTTATAATGTACCAAATCGTTTTCATATACATCGTCTTCGCTCATGGATATTCGGGAGCGTGGGGGCGGCATGGTGTTATAGCGTTCTATAAGTTCATCCAAAGAAAGCTTGCTATCCAACATAACCTCTTCATTCTCCAATACTTCCGTATCACTCACAGCTGCTTCTGAGGCAGAAACAGCAGCTGCTTCTTGCAACACTTGTTCCGTTTCTATAGTTGGTGCAGATAGAATATTTTTATCGGGTTCCGCTGCTTGGCAAGCACATTCTTTATACTGATCATATAATTGTTGACGATAAGGTATCATCACCGATAATGCGGCTATATCCGTATCTTTGTCTAACCAGCGTAACAATGCACAATACGGATATTTTTGCGATTCTGTTTGCAATTCCGATTGGGATATTCCGCTTTTTTGTTTTAGTAATTGTTCTAAATGTACGCTATCTATCATATTTTTACCAATTTCCTACCGTGGCCGAAAAAATATCATCCACCAAAGCATCACATAATTCGCTCACCAGAGCATCTTCTACTTGCGAGATGTTCAGTTTGCTGTCAAAATCCACATAACGAGAGAATGTTTTATCGCACGACTTTTCTTCATCATATTTATTAATGTACGATATGCGAATTCCTATTGTCAACCGATTCATGGTGGCCATTTCAGCACCTACCGCCACTGAACTTATTGCATAATTTGTAATTTCTCCTTCTATAGACAAATCTCCTTTGCTGTTTACCACAGACAAACGGGTTGAATTAGTGAATTTATCTATTAATTGAGTGGTAAGGGCGTTGGATAATTTCAAATTCACCAATGAAGCATTATTTACAAAAGGCTTTATGGCTATGGTTTTAGCCTCAACGGGTATATCCACGCCTACAGCACTGTATTTAATAGTACATGACAGCATAAATAGGCTTACCATCATAAAGAATATACTCCTTGCACTTGCTTTCATTTGTTTAAATCGTATTCTATCAGTTTTCGGTATAAAGTGCGTTCTGATATCCCCAAGTCTTTAGCGGTATCTTTGCGTTTTCCGTTGTTCTTTTTCAAAGCTTTTATTATCATTTCTTTTTCTTGTTCTTGCAACGAAAGAGTGTTACTCATCGCTACTTCTTCTACCTTAGATTCTCCTTCTTCATAATCAGTTAATTCCACCTCATCATAGTCGCCTTTTTCCACTATATCCACATTATTGTTTCTATTCATCAACAAATTCTTGGTCTCGGCAATAGAACCTACCCGCAACGGCACATCTTCATTACGCATTTTGGCTATTTGCGATTTTAAATCATTGATATCTCGCTGCATGTCCGCCAAAAATTTGAAAATAAGCTCATGTTCAAAAGTCATATCCATTTTTTTACCCGTACGATCCGGCACCACATGCACCATGGATGTTACGCTGTTGGGAATATATTTTTCCAATACTTTGGCGGTGATATTACGATTTTCTTCTATAACGGATAGCTGCTCTACCATGTTTTTCAATTGTCGCACATTGCCCGGAAAAGCATATTGCCTCAACATTTGTTCCGCTCCCGCATCCAACGAAATAGTCGGCATGTGATAACGTGCCGAAAAATCGGAAGCGAATTTTTTGAATAGTAAAGGAATATCTTCTTGTCTTTCTCTCAATGGAGGAATGTATATGGGGACTATATTGAGCCTATAATACAAATCCTCTCGGAAACGGCCGGAAGCCACAGCTTCCGACAAATTCACATTGGTGGCTGCTACTACCCTGACATTGGTTTTTTGCACTTTGGACGAACCCACTTTAATAAATTCTCCCGATTCCAATACGCGCAACAACCTTGCTTGCGTACCCATGGGCAATTCCGCTACCTCATCCAAAAAGATGGTCCCTCCGTCCAATTGTTCAAAATAACCTTTCCTCGCCTCCGTTGCTCCCGTGAACGAACCTTTTTCATGTCCGAACAATTCCGAATCTATGGTGCCGTCGGGGATAGCTCCGCAATTTACGGCAATATAACTATTGTGTTTGCGAGCACTATTGGCATGAATTATTTTAGGAAAATTCTCTTTTCCCACTCCGCTTTCACCCAAAATAAGCACGGTTAAATCGGTTGCCGCCACCTGCAAAGCTATTTCTATAGCCCTGTCCAATTTTACCGACGTACCTATAATATTATATCGTTGCTTGATAACTTGTATATCGTACTCGCTCATTATTTATAGCAAAAAACACCAGCACACTTATAATTATAAGCATGCTGATGATGTTTTTTTGTGTGAATATTATTAATATTTTATTTCGTAACTAATGATTTGCTCTGATAAAACAGCTTCGCCGTTTACTTTAGCGGGAGTCCACTTCGGCATACCTTTTATAACGTCTACCAAGGCTTTATCCACTTCAGCATTGACACTTGTCATCATTTCCACTTCTGACACATTGCCTTCGTTGTCTATAACCACTCTTACCAATGCATTAGCTACTCTACCTTCTTTTTTCTCAGGCATCACTATTTTGGTGGAAATGTAACTTACCATTGCTTCCAATCCGCCTTCAAAGGTAGCTTCTTGTTGTGATGTAGTATAATTTACATCAAACTGACTTTTGGGCTTGTTGTTCGGAATAATCTCTTGTGCAAAAGAGTTTCCCACCCACGCCACTATCATCGTGACCATTATCATTTTTACGACTTTCATAATCTCTTCTTGTTTTTTTATTGAAGTTGCAAAGATAACATATTTTTTAATACTAAATGCACTCTTTATGCATTAAAATTATTTTTTGTCTTTTACTTTTTCCAATTGTTTCTTTATAGCACTAATTGCCATATCCGATGCTTCTTCAAATGACTTGCATTGTTTGGCTGCCATTAAATCATTGCCCTTTATTTTCAAACGAATTTCGGCTATTTTGTTTTCCGGTTTGTCGGTGTTGTCTAATTTTAGCACCACATCACTGCCTACTATACCATCATAGAGTTTATCTATTTTGTTCAATTTGTCGGTGATAAATGTTTCCAACGCTTTGTCTGCTTTAAAGTGTACTGATTTAATGTTTACTATCATAATTTCCTCCTTTTTTTAAGGCTCGCGGATGAGCCTGATTATACGTTTGTTTTAACTGTGAAATCGATGTGTGCGTATACACCTGCGTAGAGGCTAGGGACGAATGCCCCAAGATGCTTTTTATCGCATTGATATCCGCCCCGTTGTTGAGCAGATGTGTTGCGAACGTATGCCTGATAATATGCGGACTACGCTTGGATAATACGGACACTTTATCTGTATATTTTCTTACTATTCTATATACCAATTTTCTATACATCGGCTTGCCTTCGGAAGTGAGCAATAACACATCACCATTATTCACAGAACCGAATTTTTGACGCTTTGCCTCTGTATAATCCTCCAAAAATTGTGCAACAAGCGGCGCTAACGGAACTATTCTTACCTTATTTCTCTTTCCTAAAATACGAATAGAAGCTCCGGAATAATCCACATCGCTGTGTTTCAAACCCATCAACTCGCTGCAACGCATACCCGTGGAATATAACAATTCCAATAGTAACCTGTCTCTAATGCCTTCAAAGGTAGGCTCAAAATCTATTATCTCAAACAAATTATCCATTTCACTTTCTGAAAAAAACAAGGGTAACCGCTGAGACACCTTGGGCTGCAACACCCTTTCGACCCAATTTTCCGCTACCGTTCCTTGCAACTCCAGATAATGATACAAACTATGCAAAGACGACATCTTGCGATGTATGCTTCGGGGTGAAACACCTTGTAAGGCTAAATCGGATATCCACAAGCGTATTTCCTTCACTTCTGCATTGGATATATCGGTATGATGAAACTTTAAAAAATCTTCATATTGCTGTACATCGCGACCGTACTCGCTGATAGTAAGCTTAGAATATTTATTTTCATCCTCCAGATACTGTAAAAATGCTTGCACGATATCCATAAAAAAAATGCTATCCTTTGAATGCTCCAAAGATAACATTTTTTTTTGAAAAAAGAACAAAAAAATAATTTTATTCTTCTTCTTTTGCACGCAATTGCTGTACGTAGATAGCTTTGCGTTTTTGTTCTCTCAAAATTACGGATTTTTTGGTGAATTTTTGACGTGCTCTAAGTTCTCTTACAACACCTGTTTTTTCAAATTTACGTTTTAATTTCTTCAACGCTCTTTCAACGTTTTCACCTTCCTTAATCGGGACAACAATCATAAATAATACCTCTTTCTTTTGTTAATTATAAAAAATAGTGAATTTTGAGGGTGCAAAGGTAACATTTTTTTTATTACCCCACACACTTTTTAATATTTTTTTTCTCCGCAACAACAAAAATAAAAAAAGGAGGGGAAACCCTCCTTTTTTATCTTGACTGAAAGAGATTATCGCTTGGTAATTTTTACCGTTTGCGATACGCCTCCTTGATTTACTTTTAACATATATAATCCTTTGGATAAATCAGCAACATCTATAGTGTTTACCGGAGCGGTTAAATCCACTCTTTTCACTTCTTGTCCAACCAAATTATAGAGTATGGCTACTGCGTTTCCGTCATTTGCCAAACTAATGGTAATTTGATCTTTAGCAGGATTAGGATATACACTGTTTACCAATACGCTTGATTCAAATACGCTAGAAGAATCTATAATAGTAGTATCCACTACTACCAATTCGTCATCACCTACTGACAAGCAGAACACCATCATAGGCATTGCATAATAGTAATTCACATAATATCCTGCCATTAAATTTTCTTCGTCAAGCAAATTATAACGAACATCATTGTCTTCCATTAAACGACAGTTGGAACCACCACCTTGGTCATTCAACCAATCAAATTGAGAGGTACCATCTGCATCTCTATAGTTACAAGCAGGAACGGCAAATGTACTTACTCTGGTTTCTTTGCTGAGGAATTCTTCAGATTGTTGGTTATATCTGGTTACGGCTAAAGTATCGTCCAAGTCATAATCATAACCGGGCAAATATTCCATCATTACACATAATACATTACCGGCTTCTACTTCATAACCTTCGCCTAAATCTACATAACGACCTCTCCAGCCTACCATACCTAATGAACTATTGGTAGTATCGGTATAAGGATCCAAAATATAATCGTATGTTTTCAATTTTGCTGATTGTAAACGGGTAGCGCTACCTTTAGCTGATGCATCTTTTACAAATTCAGCTGCCGGCAATACCAAACCTACACCTGTGGAAACATAATGCAACCATCTGTAATCTTCATTAATACCGGGACGACCTTTTTGATAGATAGGATATTGTACCATGTATACACGTACGGTATCAGGAGTATAAGGGCCTTCTAACAATACGGTATCTTTTTCGGGACCGGCAATGTAATCAAAACGTATCATCAATGAGTCCACTCTATAAGGATTATGGGTGCGGGTTTTTAATTTCATACCATCGCCTTCCATTTCTTCTACAGAACCGAACAAAGGAGTTTCCCATTCATCGTCAAAAGCAAAACTCATAGGGTCAAAGGTAAAACCGGTTTTGTGGAGAGAAGCATGACTTGCAGACCATCTTTCTTCATCGGTAATATACCATGCATCAACTATTGCCAAACTATCAGGGAACAAATCAATTTCTGCACCTTTCCATTCCAAATTTTCGGAACCGGCAAAGTTAATACCATAAGAATAAGAAGATAACCAACCTAATTTTTCATAAGTTGTTTTGTGAGCAAACACGTCTTTTACTTCGTTAGTGCTTGCAGTAGGATTTGCCATAATGGTGCGAACCGGCATTTGCACTTGTTTTTGGAATTCTCTAGTAGCATTAGGGGTACGTTGGCTTTGACCTTGCGTAGGCAATGTTTGGGCATTCACTCCCACTGCTATCATAATTCCAGCAGCTAATAAAAATAACTTTTTCATTTGTTGTCTATTTTATTTATTACTAATTTTTTTCTACACATGAAAGACATACTTTCAACTTGCAAAGATAACATATTTTTTTTTATTTTCTACCTTTCCGCTAAAAAAACATACATTATTTCATTCTTTCTATACAACGTTTTACAAATTTATCCAATGCCTCTCCTTGTAACATTTGTTGCAATATCAATGCCAAATCGAACAATTGATTAAAAATTTCTTTCTTTTTGTCTTCGTCCTGTTCGTTCAACATGTTTACAACCAATTGGTTATTAGTGTTTATCACCAAATTGTTTTTTTGCATATCGTTATTCCAGAAAGCATTTGCTCCCGACATTTTTTGCATATCGGCAAATCTACGCATAAATTCGGGTTTGGTAACAGACATAGGATAATCTTCGTCTGACAAATTCTCCAATATCACCTCAAATTTATCTTTGCTGACCATGCTTTCGGCAAAAGTTTTTAACGATGCCTCCTCGTCTTTGGACAATTTGGAAGGCAAAGCCTCATCTTTGACTATCAGCTTGTCAATAGTATCAGCGTCCACTCTTGCAAACGATACCTTTTCCAACTTTTGCTCCATCAAATTCACAAAATGCATATCCAAAATTCCGTCCATCAGCAATACATCATAGCCTCTGGATTTTGCCGACTGTATTTGTGCGTATTGTTCTTCTGTATTGGTGGCATACAATATCACCAACTTATCATCTTTGTCTTTTTGTAAAGTTTCAATTTTTCGCTTGTACTCCTCTATGGAGAAATATTCATTGTTGATGTTTTTCAACAAATAGAATTTGACCGCCCTTTCGTAAAATTTTTCATCGGTGAGCATACCATATTGCATAAATGCCTTCATGTCATCCCACTTGTTTTGGAAATCTTCTCTGTTGTTTTTGAACATTTCCTCCAACTTATCTGCCACTTTTTTGGTGATGTGGGAAGCTATTTTTTTCACATTGCTATCGCTTTGCAAATAACTTCGGCTTACATTTAAAGGAATATCCGGTGAATCTATCACACCATGCAAAAGCATTAAAAATTCCGGCACCACGCCCTCCAACTGATCGGTGATATACACTTGATTACAATATAATTGTATTTTATTCTTTTGTACATCCACCTGCCGGCGAACTTTAGGGAATGACAATATACCCGTAAGATTGAACGGATAATCTATATTAATATGTATATGAAACAAGGGCTGCTCATACGAATATGGATACAATTCCCTGTAAAAATCATTGTATTCCTGTTCGCTTACTTCCGAAGGATTCTTTTTCCATAGTGGATGGGTGTTGTTGATAATACGAGGATACTCCACCGATTTTTCTTTTTCTTCTCCCTCCGGCTTTTCCCAACGGGTTTCGTTGCCAAAACGGATGGGAACAGGTAAAAATTTACAATACTTTTTCAATATTCCCAATATCCTGTCTTCTTCCAAAAATTCCAAAGTATCGTCACTTAAATGTAAAATAACATCCGTGCCACGATCTTCTTTTTCTGTTTCATCTATGGAAAATTGGGTGGAGCCGTCGCATGTCCATTTCACAGGCACGGCATCCTGACGGAAAGAACGAGTGACAATGTCCACTTTGTCGGCCACCATAAAAGCAGAATAAAAACCCAAACCAAAATGTCCTATCAAGGTAGAGGCATCCACTCCTTTGTATTTCTCCAAAAATTCATTGGCACCCGAAAAAGCTACATTATTGATATATTTTTCCACTTCCTCGGCCGTCATGCCCACTCCCCTGTCTGAAATCATCAACTCCTTGTCGGCTTTGTTGATTTTAATCTCTATGGTTAAATCTCCCAACTCACAAGCGGCTTTACCCATATTGACCAATGCTTGCAATTTTCGAGTGGCATCTACTGCATTGGATACCAACTCTCTTAAAAATATCTCATTGTCTGAATACAAAAATTTTTTGATAATCGGAAACATATTTTCCGTTTGCATGCTTATACTTCCACTCTTCAATGACATAATATATATATGTTTTGTTTGACTAATATTTTTGTATCCTTTATATAAACAATTGTAAAAGGTTAAAGTTAAATTCTTAAAACCTATTGCTTACCTAAAGAATATGTTTTTAACCACCGTTTTGGAATTCAAATGCTATGCCAAATAAAAATTTATGACAAAATGTCATAATAAAAAAGTGATTACTTGTATTATTTTTTTTATTACCTTTGCATCATTAACCATAATTGATATACGATATGAAGAAACTTTATACAATCGGGATGGCTATAGCGATGTTGATGTTTTTTCAACACGCTAAATGTCAAGAGCTTATAGACGTGACCAAGCAGGCACAATCGGTTAGCTCTTTAGTGGATAAAGACGCTGAAAATCCATGGGAATTCGGTGCCGGATTTCAAGTTATCATCAATCAATCTTATTCTAAAAACTGGGTGGGTGCTTCAAACCCTGCCATAGGCGGTCAGGTGTTAGGAAACATGTATTTGCGTTACCAAAAGAACAAGCTCGCTTGGGAAAACACCTTGGATTTAGACTATGGTATGCGTGCCACATTCAACCCCAAACCGCCCAAAGGAATTGGCACCAAATTAGAAAAAGTATCGGATAATTTGGATTTCAAATCCAAATTAGGTCTTAAAGCCGGCGGTTATTGGTATTATGGAGCCATGTTCACGTTCAACACTCAACTTACCAAAGGTTATGACGCCAACAATGAAGAGGTGCTTAACTCCTCCTTCATGACCCCCGGATACCTCACCCTCTCCATAGGTATGGACTACAAACGCAAAATGTGGTCATGGTACATCTCTCCCATCGGTGTAAAAATGGTTACCAAAACCAACCCCGTATTCTTTGAAGAAGACAAATTCGGTGTGTCGGCATACAAAAAGTTATATACAGCCGTAGGTGCTTCCACTCATATTGTATTCAATGCAGACATTCACCCGAAAATAAAATTATATGCCAAATTGGAACTATTCTACGACTATTTGAACCGTCCTGCCTATTTGGACAAATACCTGGATGAAAACAAAGAACACATCACCTATGTAGATGAAGAAGGTAAAACAATAGATGTGTACAAACAAGAACGCAGAAAAGGTTACAATCAAGTACGCAACATGGATGCCCGTTTTGACATGACTTGGATGTTTAACATTACCGAATGGTTAAGCTTATCATTAAAAGTTGCCTTGCTATACGACTATGATGTTCGTTTCAATGTATACGACGCAGACGGCAATCAATTACTTGATAGAGACCCGTACACCGGCGAAATATACAATCGTACCACCGACCATCTTCAATTCCAAGAAGCATTTGGTTTGACATTAGGATATAAATTTCAAATACCTAAAAAGAAATAAGCTATCATAACAATAAAAAAGAATCAAGTATCGTTGTGTATTTGATTCTTTTTTTTTAATATTATGCAAATGAAACATTTAAAATTGTTGATTATCATTGGCGCTTGCCTGCTTTGGGGCAATTACGGATATGCTCAAAAATTGCAAGAAAAGATATCAGCCGTTGATTCCGCTTCCCTGTTTGTATATACTCAATTTGAATTTTCTTACAACATACCTTTAGCCGACTTACGAAAAGACTTTAAAAATTTCCTTTCCGTAGGCACAGGTATCAATGTAAAAACCAAAAGCAACTGGATTATCGGTTTTACTTTCAATTACCAATTTGAAGGAAAAGTGCGTGCCGATGTTTTGGAACAGGAATTTAAACATTTGGTGCCTGCAGGTGCCAATTATTTCATTTCCAACGATGGCACTGCCACCAATGAAATATCGGTAGATTACAGAGGCCTGCAATTCACACTCATGGCGGGCAAAGTATTTTGTTTTACGCCCAGATTCCGCAACTCGGGCTTAGTGCTCAAAGCAGGCATAGGCGTATTGCAACATTATATGCACATCACCAATCCTAACAATAAAGTACTGTCACTTAACGAAGAATACCGTAAAGGCTACGACAGGCTTACTTTGGGATTTTCTTTATACCAATTTATCGGTTACCAACATCTTACCAAAAAGAATCTGCTATGTTTTTACGGAGGCATAGAGGTTGTTGAAAATTGGGCTAAACGACAAAGAGCCTATGATTTCAGCCTTATGGGCAAAGATAACAACCGGTATTTTGAAAGCTATATAGGCTTCAAAGTAGGGTGGATTGTTCCTTTATACAAACATCAACCATATAGAGTATTCCAAACCAGATTCTAACCATGCGTATTTTATACAATATATTTGTATTACTATATATCTTTGCCGCCCATATAGCCGCCTTGGGCAGCCCTAAAGCAAAACTGTGGATCAAAGGTCGACGCGGACTCCTGCATAAAATACATTCGCAAATGCGTGCCGACGAACGTCGCATATGGTTTCATTGCGCTTCTTTGGGAGAATTTGAGCAAGGAAGACCCCTTATTGAACGCATCAAACAAAGACATCCCGAATATAAAATAGTGTTGACTTTTTTCTCACCTTCGGGATACGAAATACGAAAAAATTATGAATACGCCGACTATATATACTATCTTCCGTATGACAGACCGATGCATGTAAAATTGTTTCTCAAAGCGGTAAAACCCGAAATGATATTTTTCATCAAATACGATTTTTGGTTCAACTATATACATCAAGCCTATAAAATGGGAATTCCTTTTTATTCCGTATCGTGTATATTCCGCCCGGGACAAATTTATTTTCGCTTAATCGGCCGATGGATGTTAAAGCAATTGAGACAAATCACCCGCTTTTATGTACAAGATTCCGTATCGATGCAACTGCTGCAAGAACATAACATACCGCAAACGGAAATAGCGGGAGACACCCGCTTTGACAGAGTAAGCGACATTATCCGTAAAGCACAAAAACACCCTGATATTGAACATTTTTGCAACCATCAGTTCACTTTAATATGCGGAAGTACATGGATACCCGATGAGGTGTTGATAGCCAAATTGTTTCACAAACATCCGGATATAAAACTCATTATAGCCCCTCACGAAATTGACGAACAGCGTATTTTTGATTTGGAACGCGTATTCATAAAATACAAAGTATTACGCTATACGCAAATGGAATCCACCTTGCATTTAAATGAATACAATGTGTTGATTATTGATACCATAGGCATGCTGAGCAGCTTGTACTATTATGGCAACATTGCCTACATAGGCGGAGGCTTCGGCAAAGGCATACACAATATTTTAGAAGCCGCCACCTACGGCAAACCTGTATTATTCGGACCTAATTATCACAAATTCAAAGAAGCCGTTGATTTAATAAAATTGCAAGGAGCCTGCTCTATTAACAAATTTCAAGATTTGGAACAACAATTCCTATTATGGAAAAACGATGCTTCCGCCTTCATGCAAGCAAGCGAAATCACCGCTCAATACGTTCGGCAACACACCCAAGCCGCCGAATTGATTTATAATAGTGTGTTTAAAAACTAAAAGAATATCTCCCCGAGTAATTTTTCTCCGAGTATTGCTATCACTTGCAATGTATCTTGCTCGCTTTTAAAATAAGCTACGGAAGAAGGGGTGTCCACTTTTACGGGTACAAAACTGCCATTACGCATAACTATCGCATATTTGGGCTCATTCTTATTGGCCCAATCCGGATTCCATGATTGATTCACATATTTAGCCACCGTAAGCAAATCATTAATAGCCAGCCATTTTTCTATATGCTGCCTGTCGGTGCAATTATTCCTGTCACTGTATAGTGTTGTTTGATTGCACTTTATTTTGCCGAACATATCCAAAAAATAAGCCTCTTTTTTAAAATACAGTGCTTTTCTTATCTCGTCTATAGTCATACTTCTATTAAAAAAACAGACAGGATTGTACAAAAATATCAACCCTGCCCCAAATTAAAAACCAATGAAAAATGCAAAACGGCTTACGCCATTCTGTTTATCTTTATCATCAAACCGGATTTAAGGTTTGCTGCTTTGTTTTTATGAATAACTCCTTTTTTAGCTACTTTATCTATTAAAGAAACTACTTTGGGTAAACATGATTTAGCTTCGTTTATATCACGCTCTCCCCTGAGTTTTTTAATTGCATTACGCATGGTTTTTCCCCAATATCTGTTCTCCAAACGTCTTTTTTCGTTTTGTCTGATTCTTTTGAATTGCGACTTATGATTTGCCATTCTTCTATATTTTTTTTCCTTTATTTACTGCTTAAAATTTCAGTTGGCAAAGGTACAATTTTTTTTAATACAAATTACCGTTTTAAGCAAAATTATCTTTAATGCAATAAAATACTATAAATCAGCTTAATACAAATTATCAATAAACGGGTTTTAAATATTTATCAACAATTTCATATTCATAAATACCTTTTTCTTCGCTCTTTTTTTACTAAAATTGAAAGAAAACGAAAAACAGCCGGCTATGAAAACTACTTTTCAATTATCTCTTTATGATTTTTTAAGATAACCTTTGCCGTGCCTTTTTTATTGGCAAATTCAAACATGGACATTGCATACCAGCCTTCATAATCCGGTGCCCAATAGCGAATACCCGCCATACCGTGGGTTTTTCCCCATGATATTACGTCAGCATAAATAGATGCTTGTCCTTGTTGATTTTTTTCGTATCCTCTCACCTTTTTGTTCCAACCGGCAAAAGGTCCCTCCATTGGTCCTGACGGATAAGAAAATTCTCCGATAAAAACTTGCAGTCCGCACTTGTCTTTAATTTTAGTAACGGTTTTTTTCAACAATTTTTTCTTGTTGGCAGACATAGACGGAGCACTGGGATAATAGCTGATGCCGGCAGTTTCCATCTCGTAACCGTTTTCCTTCATAAAATTGAAGAACTGAGCGGTGCATCCTGCCGGAAACACCACGGTGGCAACATGGGTTGAAAATTTTACATTTGTAGCATCTATTCCTAAATTGGCATATGCTTTTAATATGCCTGCCTTCACAGCCGCATAGGCTTTGGCATCGTGTTTCCAAACATGTTTTTTCAACCACCAGCGTGCAAACACAGGAGCGGTATATTTTTTTAGTGTTCCGGCTTTTTCTAATTTTGGATCCACGGCAGTTTTCAATCCCATGCTGATGCCGGCAAAACCGAAATTGGCTTCGTTGCCGAGATTCCAGTTCTCCACCGTGCAACCGGTGTTGAGGATGGCTTCGGCTATAAATTCACCGTAAGCCTCAAGTACTGTACAGATTTCGTCAAGTGTAAGTTCCGACCATTCTTTGCCGTTCATCAAATAATTGAATTCCGGATATTCGTCAAAGCGAGGAGCCTGCTGCTTATCCATATCCATATAGGTATAGGCACACATAATTTCAGGATTGATGGGAATATCCAATTCTGCTGCAATTTGGCATAAGCGAATACCTTGGTCAAAAGTGTGTACGTTGGCATTTTCGTCGGGCTGACCGTCTGTGACATCTTCAGCCGTTTTGTGTCGTTTGGTAGCAATACGCACGTACATTTCCGTAGAACCGAGTTCTCGGTATATTTCTTGCAATTCCTCAGGAGTAGCGGCAGTTTTATCGCCGACAACAAAAGAATAGCCTTTTTCAAATTGATTCAAAGAAAAAGGACTCAAAGAAAGGGCTACTCGAAAATTGTTGCTTTCTGTTTCGTTGGTTTTATGCGTTTTGCCGGATTTTGCGGCTCTGCTATCGGCAACTGCGGCAGGAGTAATAACCGATGGATTTTGCTCACTGACAAACTGCAGGGTGTACAATTGAGACATCCCTTGCGATTGAACGCTGAGCATTGCCTCCTTTTCCGTTCCGGCTACAACGGCATAGCCTTTAAATTCCATATTGTCTCCGAAATTGATAAACTCCC
Source organism: Bacteroidales bacterium UBA1205 (assembly GCA_002309615.1). Classification (GTDB taxonomy): domain Bacteria; phylum Bacteroidota; class Bacteroidia; order Bacteroidales; family WCHB1-69; genus UBA1205. The sequence goes on along the minus strand of DBXT01000053.1, from coordinate 8,960 downwards.
CATGGCGGAATTCAGTCAACGATACCTCGTTTTGCAAAGGCGTAACATCTTGATATTCTATTTTATTTGTCTTTCCTCCCATGTTGCACATCATCTTGACAGACGATATTTTACCATTCTGACGCGCTATAAGCAAATAGGTGCCTGCATTTGCCATGCTTATGCGGAATCGATGACAGCCTGCCTGCAGTGACAGGGCATTTGGCGTTGACACAATAATGCGACCGCTCATATCTACTACGGTCAGCATAACAGCCCCCGCTTCTTCCAAAATGAGACACACGTCGGTAGTAACACCGAAAGGATTGGGGTTGTTTTGCAATAACCGTAATGGTGTTGCATGTTCCGTTTCGGCATTGCCGGCAACCTGACGCATGGTTAGAACGGTATCCGGCCAAACGACAGTCTTACTCCATCCTTGCGTGTGATTGGCAACAAGAACGCGACTCAGTTGAACATACGCACCATTGTCATCACATGCCGTAAATGCAATACTAATATTTTGTGCCAATGCACAAAAATTCATTATCATCAATAGAGAATAAACAACTAATCTTTTCATACATTTAATATTAAAATCAAAAACTTCTGTTCCTTCTATCTGCCCTATTTCAACTTGGATGCAGTTACTAAATACATCCGAAAACAGAGATTTGCAAAAATACTATTTTCTTATATTCCTTCATTGTTTTATTCTTCTTATAAATTGTTCTGTTTGGTATTTTTTTGACTAATATACTATTAAATTTTGTTCAAATTTCTCTTATCAAATTTTCTAAATTCATAAAAAAACTGTATTTTTGCACTTGCATTATTATTTTTTTTACAAAAATGACAGACCCATCATTGCTGAAAAATCTACCCGTATTGCGGGATATTGATAACAAGACCAGCCAGATTTGCCTTGACAACGACTTGCAGCTATCGCTGATTAAAGGGAAATCCAAACATCTACCGGAGTATTTTCAAACAGCCGTCTACGCCTTCAATCTCCATATAAAAGGAAAATGGATGTTTCGTATCAATCATCGGGAATATAAGATTAAAGCGCCCTGTTTTTCTTCCATTCTCATCAATCAGGCTATCAATCTGATTGAGTCAAGCAACGACTCAGTGCAGTATGTATTGGGATTTAGTCCTAAATTTGCCGAAGACATTCAGCTCAATTTGGCAGGATACGCACATGTAAGAGCCTATATGCGTCCTATTTTACCCTTAACCCATCAGCAAATGCAGATAGCAATACACTATTTTGACTTGCTGCGTGAAGTGATGCAACTGCCGAATACCATGGCAACCCGCGAAGTGGCAATTGACCTTGTCCGCTCTATGATACATTTCATTTACGGATTATATGATTTGTCGTTACATCAACTTAATACCCTCAGCCGTTCTGAGGAATTGGTGGGACAATTTCTTACTTTGGTGGAATTGCACAGCCACGAACAGCATCATATTCAATGGTATGCCGACGAATTGTGCCTCACACCAAAATATGTGGCCAATACGGTCAAAAAGGTTACCGGCAGAACAGCAGGCAACTGCATCAACGAAAACTTGATTCGACAAACTAAACTTTTATTACTTACCACTACCCTCTCCGTACAACAAATTGCCGACCGCCTCGGTTTTAAAAATCAAAGTCACTTCGGCACTTTCTTCCGCAGATTTGCAGGCATGAGCCCGCGGGCATACAGAGAAAAAAATTAAAGACAGAAAAACATATTTAAAATTCGGCTAATTTTGTAACCCGAATAATTTGTCTGATAGCAATATCTATCAGTCTGTAAATTTGATTAATAAAAAAATGACGATGAGTCTTATCATAGGTTTGATCATTCCCTTACTGGGCACTATGCTCGGTTCCTCGTTCGTATTTTTTATGAAAGGCGATATACCGAAGCATTTGCAAAAGGCATTGCTGGGTTTTGCATCGGGAGTAATGGTGGCAGCCTCGGTATGGTCATTGCTCATCCCTGCAATGGACATGAGCATTCATGATGGCAAATGGGCAGTGATGCCGGCTACAGTCGGATTCCTACTGGGAATGGGTTTTCTGTTACTTATTGATGAATTGACACCACACCTGCATTTTAGTTCCAACAAGCCGGAGGGGCTTCGTTCTCACCTGTCAAAAACGGCTATGCTGGCACTTGCAGTCACCATACACAATTTACCGGAAGGCATGGCTGTAGGCATAGTGTTTGCAGGTGCGGAAAATAACATTTCGCATATTTCAACTGCCGGTGCCATAGCCGTTTCATTAGGAATAGCTTTACAAAATATACCTGAAGGTGCCATTATCTCCATGCCGATACGGGCAGTCGGCAATAGCCGCTGGAAATCGTTTTTAATAGGCTCGCTAAGCGGTGTTGTAGAACCCATTGGAGCTATCGCAGTACTATTGCTGGCCTCTTTGCTGACGCCTATGCTTCCCTATATGTTAAGTTTTGCCGCCGGAGCCATGCTCTATGTTGTGGTGGAAGAATTAATCCCTGAAGCCTCCGAAGGTCAACATAGCAATCTTAGCACCATAGGTTTTGCAATCGGCTTTGCACTAATGATGATACTTGACGTTGTGTTAGGATAAGGATAACAATATATTTAACGGTGAATATCCGGTATCACTATTTTTGGTGAAAAAAAAACGCTATTTTCACCATTTATGGGGATGCCTATATTGAAAAGAAAGTAGTTTCTTTGCAATCAAAATAGAAAGATATGAAAACCGAAGAACAATACAAAGCCCTTTCAGTAAACGAGTTTACTCGTGTTGCAGAACATTACGAGAGTAAAAATGCCGGAATTTATAATCTCTGTAAAAAAGACTATTCGGATATTCTTGAAGAAATAAAAAAAGAACCTTTCCAACATCTGCTCGATGCCGGATGCGGTACCGCTCCAATACTATCGTTACTGACAACTGAATATCCTGACAAAAAATTCACAGGCATTGACATTACTCCGAAAATGATAGCTGTTGCTAAAGCAAAAAAACTTCCTAACGCCACTTTTGTTTGCGGAGATTGTGAAAATTTGCCCTTTGCCGATGAATCGTTTGATGTGATTATTTGTTCACAAAGTTTTCATCACTACCCCAATCCGCAAAACTTTTTTTCAAGCGTACATCGTTGTTTAAAACCCAACGGGCGACTGATACTGCGAGATATGACTATGAAAATTCGCCCCTTCCATTGGTTTGTCAATACAATTGAATTGCCCTTGCTCAACCGATTAGGCTATGGCGATGTGCACTGCTACAACCAAGAAGAAATCCAAACTCTTTGCGATAAAACAAGACTAACCTTGGAAAGATTTGAGCAACGTAAGAAAATGAGATTGCATGCCATTATCAGAAAGAAAGCGTAAACCCTCCTTGTGAAATTTCATAATAATTAAACATAAACCGGAAATATTATGCAACCTGACTACAAAAACTGGATGCCCAAAGAATTAATTCTTTATACATTAATCGGAACAATATGTTGTTTGATACTATTCTTTGTCTTCGGGATAAGCAATTTGCTTGCTATAGGAACCTTGAAAACCATTCTAAAGACAGTCTTTCTTGTTCTCACCATTGCACTGACTTTGGTAGTATTATGGATGTGGCTAATGTACAGAGCCTTTTCCTACAACGGCAAACGCCAAATGTCAAAACAAATCATTGACGGCATTTCCCGACACATTCATATTCCCGATGGTGGAAAATGTCTTGACGTCGGGTGTGGCAGCGGTGCTTTAGCCATTGCTGTCGCCAAACGAAATCCTCGTGCCGAGATAATCGGCATAGACCGTTGGGGCAAAGAATATGCATCGTATAGCCTTGCACTATGTCAAAAAAACGCTCAAGCCGAAAATGTAACCAACATTCAATTTGCCAAAGGAAATGCTTTACATCTCAACTTCGCTGACGAAACTTTCGATGCCGTAACAAGTAACTATGTCTATCACAATATTCCAAGCCGAAACCGACAAGACATCCTATTAGAAACACTTCGCGTACTGAAAAAAGGCGGTACATTCGCCATTCACGACATTTTTTCGCACATCAGATATGGTGACATGAAAGCTTTCGTGCAACAACTTAAAAACATGGGATACGATAAAGTAGAGCTTATCAACACCTCCAACGGCATGTTTATGACGCATATGGAAGCGTTATGGATGGGGTTGGCAGGTTCTGCTATGATTATCGGAAAAAAGTAATAAAAAAAATGAAATACTCATTTATTGAAAAACATAGTATGGTAAACTCTTTCCTCAAAAGCTTTTTTGCAAAACCAGACGCAACAATCTGCAATACAAATGCTTTAACTCTTTCGAAATGAATATCTGAGTTTGATAACGATTTCATAAAATGTAAATAAAATATAAGGAATAAATATGGGACTCTTCAAAAAATATGTTAATCAGACGAGAAAACCAGAAGGTTTTCTCGGTAAAATGATGATAAACGGCATGAATAGCGGACATGCCAAGTTGGCCGACTGGGGAATGTCTTTTCTCAAGAATATCAATCCAGATACAATAGTCGAACTGGGTTGTGGCGGCGGGAGAAATGCCGCAGAATTGATAAAAAGATATCCAAAATCAAAAGTTACAGCTGTTGACTATTCTTCGCTTTCGGTTGAAAAAGCAAAGCAATACAATAAAGAAATGATATCAGTCGGCAAATGCACTGTTATACAAGGTAATGTTTCAAAACTCAATCTTAAAAACGATTATTTTGACCTTGCAACCGCTTTTGAAACCGTATATTTCTGGAACAATCTTGAACAATGCTTTTCAGAAGTTGCAAGAATACTCAAAACCGGTGGTACTTTTATGATTTGCAACGAATCTGACGGCACAGATAAAATAGGCCTTCAGTTTGAAAAAATCATTGATGGAATGAAATGTTACACCATTGAACAACTTGAAACTACACTCAAGACAGCAGGTTTTTCAAACATCATATCTGAACATCACCCGTCAAAACCGTGGATTACCATTATTGCTGTAAAATAAATTTCAGGAAACAAATAGCAATGGCAAAAGAGGCAGTTATCTTCAAAAATGTTACAAAGATTTTCGGTTCCGGAGAAGGATCGCAGAAAGCTGTTGACAATGTCAGCTTTAGCATAAATAAAGGAGAATTTGTTGTCATACTCGGTCAATCGGGTGCAGGTAAGTCCACCGTGCTGAATATGCTCGGCGGTCTTGACAAGCAAACTGAAGGAGAAATAATTATAAACGGTGAAAAACTCGCCGACATGAATGAGACCAAATTAGCGACATTCCGAGCCAAGACCATCGGCTTTATTTTTCAATTTTACAATTTGTTGCCGAGCCTTACTGCTTATGAAAATGTTGCTTTGACAAAGGATATACTCAAAAATGCTCTTGATCCTATGGAAATGCTTAAAAGAGTCGGATTGGAAAAATAAGCAAACAAGTTTCCTTCACAGATGTCCGGTGGCGAACAACAGCGGGTTTCAATAGCAAGAGCTATCTCTAAAAATCCTCCTATTATTCTCGGTGACGAACCCACGGGAGCACTCGACAGCAAAACAGGAGTAACTATTCTTGAATTACTTTGGAAACTCAATAAAGAGAACGGAAATACCATTATCATTGTTACTCACAATGCCGACATTGCACGCTGTGCCGATAAGGTTATAATAATGAAAAACGGAAAAATAAAAGAAATTACAGTAAATGACAACCCTATCCCTGTAAAGGAGGTTCAATGGTAATGCTCTTCAAGAAAACCCTGCGGGAACTTAAGCAAAATTTCGGTCTGTTTTTTTCTCTGTTTATTTTAGTCGTACTTGCCACAGCACTTTACGCAGGTTTTATGGCCGACCCCATAGGAGGAAATAAGGCCAGAGAGGTTTTCCATCAAAAGTCTGCTCTCGCCTCTGTTTGGGTGTATGGAGAACACTTTGATGAAACAGATGTTGACAAGATAAGAAAGCTGTCATTCACAGAGCTGGCTCAAAGGCGGACTAAGATAACCGGCACCGCGGCTGATTTCGGCGGTGCGGAACTTGATTTGTATTTGCAAACGGAAAACCTTGTCAACAAACCGCAGATAGTAAAAGGGACAAACTTCAATCCAAAAGATAAGGACGGTATATGGATAAACAAAAACTTTGCTGACGAATGGAACATTGAAATCGGCAACAATTTTACCATTGAATATGGTGGAGTTAAGTTCGCTAAAACGGTTAAAGGGTTTGTTCTTTCACCTGAATATGAATATATTTGTGCCTCCACAGACGCTGAAACCAATTTCAAAAATATTTGTTATGCATATATTGATTACGAAGGATTTCCCTTTCGGGAATATATCATACATTTAATAGAAAATGAAAAAATTACCATTAATGACCTGCAGAAAAATACCGATATCATTGATAAAATTGAAGAAAAACTTTCCGCTTTCGGCTTAACAGCGGAAAATATTACAAAGGAAAACTTAATTGAAGCTGTCAAACAAACTGATGAAGAAAAATTGTTTCAACTGATGCCTTATACTCAAATATTAATTAGAGGAATTGACGGTCAGGAATTGATTTCAAAGGAAAAAGACATATCCGATGCAATTGACGGCAACTATGCCACTATCATTGATGCATCATCAATAAGCGGCATTCAAAGACTGACAGCGGAATTGGAACAACATGCTTCGTTTTCCTATGTATTTATGGCTATATTTCTTGCAATTGCCATTCTTGTTATTTCAACGGGAATGAGCCGTATGGTAGAACGACAAAGAACACAAATAGGCACTATGAACGCTATGGGCATGAGCCACAAAAAAATAGTGTTTCATTATATAGGCTTTAGTTTTTTAGTATCCTTGCTCGGCACTATTGTCGGAATGCTTTTGGGATTTTACTTTTTCGGCAATTATATGGTTGCTATGTTTTCTAAATGGTATGTAGTTCCGGACTGGCAGGCGAAAGCGGATTGGTCATACATTGCCGTATGTTTGGCTGTAATCTGTATCTGTGTTTTGTCCGCATACATTTCGTGCCGCAAGGTGCTGAAACTGGCTCCAAGCGAAGCGTTAAGACCTGCTGCTCCGAAAAACGGGAAAAGAACCTTGTTGGAAAAACTTCCGTTTTGGAAAAAACTCGGATTTTCAACTCAATATAATCTAAGAGATATTTCACGCTATAAAATACGGGCAGTGATGGCTGTTTTCGGCACAATGATGGGAATGGTACTGCTGACGGGTACCTTTTCAGCATTGACCATGCTCAATAGCGTTTTTTCGTGGACATTTGAAAAAATACAAAACTTTGAATATGAAGCTATGCTCACGGAAGATGTCAGATTAAGCGATATGGATTCACTTTGTGAAAAGCTTTCAGGTGAACTTGTTATGAGAACCGGCATTGAAATTGCCACAAAAGAAAATGCCATAAGCAAAGAAAAATCAACGCAAACCTTGACCGTTATTGAAAACAAAGGTCTTTTTAGAATAACCGACACCAAAGCTGAAGTCACGGAACTGCCAAAGGGCACTGTTGCCGTAACAAGGCGACTGGCAAAAAAGTTTGATATTACTGTCGGTGACACGATTTATTGGCATATTTATGAAGAAAACACGTGGCATAAAAGCATTGTCGGTGTTATCAACCGTTCTCCTGAGACATCGGGACTTACAATTGCAAGAGACGATTTTGCAAAAACGGGCAGCAAGTTTGTCCCGTCACTTATCGCCACAAATGACAGCCGAATACAAACTGACAAAACAAATGGCATCAGCACTATTTATAATGTAAGCGAACTGCGTCAAATATACGAAAACAATATGCAGATTATCTGGGTACTTGTAGTGACTATGGTCTTATTTGCATTGGTAATGGTGATTGCTGTGCTTTACAATACGGGAAATCTTTCTTTCCACGAACGGTTAAAAGAATTTGCAACATTAAAAGTACTCGGTTTCTCTTCCAAGCAAATCCGTTCGCTTATCACACAACAAAACGCTGTTTTGTCAATAATCGGAATAATACTCGGTGCACCTTTCGGCAAGCCGATGCTTGAAGCAATGATGAACTCCAACGGAGACAATTTTGACTATTATGCCATGGCTACACCGACCGACTATCTGCTTGCAGGCCTAACTGTATTGCTGGTGTCAATGGCGGTAAGTTTCATGTTTTCTAAAAAATACACCAACTTGATATGGTAGAATCATTAAAAGGAGCAGAATAATGTTTATAAAGTATATCATCGAAATAATTATTTTTCTTGGGTTGTTTACACTCTTTGTAAGGTTTTATGCTATAGGCGGAGCAATAAATGCAGTATTCTTTTATCCGAAAAAATTTCAGCATATTGCCATAGAAAGAGGACTGACAAATGAGGAATATATCAAAAAACGCCATAGCCTTTTTCTTTCAACCTTCATCCCTGTAATACTGATTATCCTGATAATAATCATCGGTGTGATAAATAAAGCCGATACTTTCAAAAACGCATATTTTCAATCCTTGCTATTTCTCGAAATAATGAATGTTTTTGACGGAATTGTCATTGATAAAATATGGGTTGCCTATTCAAAACTATGGAGAATAAAAGGCATGGAAGATGTTCCTTTTGTGCAGACATGGAAGCAGATACTTATAAAAAGAGGAATACTTGCTCTTATATGGATAGTGCTTTCTGTTGTAATCGCCGGATTAGCATTGCTTGTCAATTTAATTTTTTATTAAAGGTAAAAAAATGGTTTTAACACTTATTTTGTCAGTCGTTGTTATTGTTTCTATTGTTTTAATGCTCTGGTCTGCAGTTGCCTTGGTACAGAAAAAAGCCTTATTTTCTTCTGCTCCAAAGGATGTTCAGGCGACCATTATTGAAAGAAAACAAGAACGTTTCAAAGGAGCAAGAACACTCGGTTGGATGCTGCTTGTTATCAGTATGCTCGGTATTGCCGGAGCATTTCTTTTCGGAGCATATAA
>DBXT01000017.1 GCA_002309615.1 Bacteroidales bacterium UBA1205 | reverse complement strand
TCGGTAGCGAACAGCATTTTTTTTATCTATTTTGTCCTATCATACGTATTAGGATAAAACATTGCCTGTTGCAGCTGTAAATTTAACGGCTGTTGTTGTCCGTTTATCCACAGGTTGGTATTATATAAACTTATTTTATAAGCTCTTGTGTTAGCAGCATTGTAACCATAATAGGCAAAACTCATTATATCATCACTATAGGCTTTTAGGTTGCCTTGGGAGTTAAAGAGATAATATTCAGTATAAGGTTGCGGATTTGAAACTTCGCGCTTGCGCAGTGAACCGTTTATGCTGAAGGAGAGTAATATGTTACGACTTGGTTTCATGCTAATAACTGCTGTCCAAATTTACGGGAGCATTATATAATCTGATGAAATAGGCTTTGCTCTTAAAGGATTTACACTAATATTGTAATCAACATAAAATACGGATTGCAAATAACCTTCAATAAAAATTTCAAAATATTGCGATTTTAATATTTGAGTTTTAAGTCCTGCTATTAATTCTTGCTCAAAAAAAGTTGTATCCTTTTTATCAATTTTCTTTATATCAAAATTAACTTGATTGATTTTTGTATTATTCCATCTATCAATAACATAAATTTTCTTGTTATCCAATGGGTTAAAAATAAAATTAACCATACTTATTTCTGATTTGTATATGCGAATAAAATCACTATTTTCCGAAAACGAAAAGATACTATCTTTACTGAAAGTGACATATCCATAATCTCTAAATATTGGCTTATAAACTTTCATATATACATCTATTTGTGGGAAATAATATGTCCTTTCTTCTTCAGAATGTGCAGAAATATAAAGGTATCCAATAAATACCATTATAACGAACAGAGGAAGAAAAAAAAGTAAAATATATTTTAAATGTTGCATATTAGTGTTCTCCTATTTTGTAATCAAATTCCAAATACTCTTTAATAAGTTGTTTGCCTTTTGAGTAGGAGTATTATTTTTTATATAACTACCGATTCGCCAACCATACATCTCTGCATTTCGTGTAGAAATACTTTCAATGCTTGGTTTTCCATTAACTTTTGACTGATATGCGTCAAATGCAATTCTTGATGCTTTCCACGACATACCATTTGCACCAGCAATATATCCCGCTGCAATATTTCCTATATCTCTTGCTGAACTATATATAATTTGTCCGTTGTCTGTTTTTCCAATGGGCATACCTCTATAAACGTCTATTTCTGGAATAGGACTATTTGTTCCGTTAGTTACTTTGAAATCATATTTGCCACCATCCGCATTTGCCATGTAGTCATCAATCATTGTTGGAGTATTACCAAAAATATTTCCTAAAAAATCATCACCACTTTTGTCGTTGGGATTAATAATACTACCAATAGCCCATGCCCCTTTTCCATTATTGGCATCTGCATTAAAAAAAGAAGTTGTAGATGTAGTTATACCGATTGAATTTCCTTTTATTGTATAGTTTCCATCTTTGTCTTGCGTATAAACATAGATATTTTTGTCTTTATTTAATACGTCCCCAATAACTCGATATGTTCCATCATCATTTTGAGCTACATGAGTTTCCCTTCCACTCGGATCCACGTACTTCACCGGATTATTGGCACAGTAGGCGTAAGGACTTATCCAAAAATATTTCTCAAACAAAGGGTCTCTACTGGTAAACGTAGGCGGAGCATAATACCTTGCTTCGTAGTAGTACATGCCGGTTTCTTCGTCCAATTCCTTAGCGTTGAAGGAGTATTTGGGCAAGTTCTGCCATTGAACCATGTTGCTACTATTTTTCATTTTGCAAAGATAGTATTTTTTTTGTTGAAAAGACGATATTGTTCGGTAGCGAACAGCATTTTTTTTATTTTCTGCCGATTATTTCACTAAAAAATGATACATTTGCAAATATTAAAAGTATTTTAATGGCAAGTCAGCAATCAACAAGCGAAATATTTCCATGGCATACAGGGCGTAGATTTAACTCTTATGCCGATTATTTCAAGCAGACGTTCGGTCAAAGGGTTCAAAAAGTAACTATAAATGCCGGTTTTACCTGTCCCAATAGAGATGGAAAAATATCTTTTGGCGGTTGTAGTTATTGCGACAATAGTGCTTTCAATCCTTCTTATTGTCAAAAAGGGAAAAGTATTTCACAGCAAATTGCCGAAGGAATAGTATTTCATAAAAATCGTTATCGTCGTGCGGACAAATATTTGGCATACTTTCAAGCCTATTCCAATACATACGCCTCATTGGATGAATTAAAACATATTTATAATCAAGCTCTTGAATGTGAAAATGTAGTAGGCTTGGTTATTGGTACCCGTCCGGATTGTATTGATGAAGAAAAGTTGGATTATTTTGCCCGATTGAGCCAACGTTGCTATGTGATATTGGAATACGGTGTGGAATCTTGCAGCGATAAAACGCTGGCATTAGTCAATCGCGGTCATGATTTCCAATGTGCCCGACGAGCGATTGATGCTACAGCAGCAAGAGGAATAAAATGCGGTGCACATTTTATTTTCGGCTTGCCAAAGGAGTCTCCTGCAGATTGGCAGCAATGGGCAAAAATTATTTCTGCCATGCCATTGGATACCGTAAAATTTCATCAACTGCAAATTATCAAAGACACACCGATGGCTGCTTATTGTCAGCAACATCCGGAAGAATTTTATTCTTTCACTTTGCCGCAATACATTGATTTTATAGTTGGTTTTTTGGAACATTTAAATCCTAATATTGTAGTGGAAAGGTTTGCAGGTGAAGTACCACCGCGTTTCTTGGACCAATCTCTATGGGGACTGATACGCAATGACCAAATTTTACAGCAAGTTGAGAAAACATTAGCCCAACGCAATACTTACCAAGGTCGATTGTACAAATAGCATGGAATTTTTGGTAACATGGGGATTGGCAGGCTTGTTTGTGGCGGCTTTTTTAGCAGCTACGGTGTTGCCGTTTAGTTCAGAAATAGTTTTTACAGGAGTTTTGTTGGCGGGTGCATCTCCATGGAATTGTGTGGTAGTGGCTACTATAGGGAATTGGCTGGGAGGATTGACATGCTATTGGATAGGACATGCGGGAAAAATAGATTGGATAGAAAAATATCTGCATGTAAAAAAGGAACGGGTAGATAGATTAAAAGACAGAATAGACAGCTATGGCAGTTGGCTGGCATTTTTTGCTTTTCTGCCCGGAATTGGTGATGTGGTAGCTGTGGCTGCCGGATTTTTCAGATGCCGCTTTCTTATTGTGGCAATATCCATGTTGTTGGGAAAGCTGATCAGATATATTGTTTGGATGTATTTAAATGGTTTGTTCATATCCTAAATTATATTATAAACAAAATACTGACATTTTGTCACAAAAAGCAATTGTGGCAAATATTTTGCTTATCAATATTTGTCAATAAAAAATAAAATAATGGAAGAAGAAAAAGAAAATCAAAATATTGAAAATCATACAACTGACGAAATTCAAGAAGAACAAGTCGCAGCAAGTTCTGAAAAAGAGTCAGTAAAGGAGGCAGAAAATCTGTCAGCAATTGATGATAGTGACAAAAATTCCGAGAAAGATAGCAAAAAAAGAAATTTCTTAGGAAGAAAAGATAAATTAGAAAAGAAAATAGAAGAAATGCAAGCCGCTATTCTCAAAATGACAGAAGAAAAGGCGGAATTGCAGGATAAATATTTACGTTTGTATTCTGAATTTGATAATTATCGCAAGAGAACGACAAAAGAAAAATTGGATGTGATAAAAAATGCGTCCGAATCGTTGATTACGAGCGTATTGCCGATTATCGACGATATGGAACGTGCTATGCAATATAATCAAAAGGCAGAAGCCGAATTGTCAGTTGTTGTAGAAGGAGAATCATTAATTTTTCAAAAATTGATGAATATATTGAAACAAAAAGGCGTAACTTTGATAGAAACAGAAAATGCACATTTCAACACCGATTTTCACGAGGCAGTAAGCATTGTTCCTGCTCCAAGCGAAGCTGAAAAAGGAAAAATTATAGATGTAGTGGAAAAAGGTTATATGCTTAATGATAAAGTGATACGTTTTGCAAAAGTGGTTATTTATCAGTAGAATATGGAAAAGAGAGATTATTACGAAGTATTAGGTGTTCAAAAAGATGCGTCTGCTGAGGATATCAAAAAGGCCTATCGTCAGTTGGCTTTGAAATATCATCCGGATAGAAATCCCGGAGATAAAACTGCCGAAGAGAAATTTAAAGAAGCTGCAGAAGCCTACGAAGTGTTAAGTGACCCGCAAAAACGTTCCCGTTACGACCAATTTGGTCATGCAGGTATGAGTGGTAACGGATTTAGCGATTTCGGCGGCATGAATATGCAAGATATTTTCTCGCATATGGGTTCTATATTCGAAGACTTGGGTATAGGTGGCTTTTCCGGCTTTGGCGGAGGCTTCGGTGGCGGCAGAAATCGTGTACAAAAAGGGTCTAATATTCGTATAAAGGTAAAAATGACTTTGGAAGATATCGCCAAAGGAGTTGAAAAGAATATAAAAGTACAAAAGAATATTGTCTGCAATGAATGCCATGGCACGGGAGCCAAATCTGCTGATGCAATCAAAACTTGTCCAACCTGTCATGGAAGAGGTATTGTAACTCGTGTACAACAATCTATTTTCGGGCAGATGCAAATGCAGAGCGAATGTCCGAATTGTCATGGAACAGGCAAGATTATCACCGATAAATGTTCTCATTGTGGTGGTAACGGAGTCGTAAAAGGCGAAGATATTATCAATGTAAAAATTCCGGCAGGTGTTTCCGATGGTATGCAATTGAGCATAAGAGGAAAAGGAAATGCCATAGGAGGAGGCGAACCCGGCGATTTGTTGGTGTTGGTAGAAGAAGAAAAACATAGTCGTTTTGAACGTGACGGCAACAATATCTACGAAGAATTTAATATTTCATTTCCATTGGCAGTATTGGGAGGTACGGTGGAGATACCTTTGTTGGAAGGTAAGGCAAAAGTTAAAATCGCCCCGGGAACACAATCTTCAACTTTGTTGCGATTAAATGGTAAAGGTTTGCCGGATTTACGCGGCTATGGACAAGGTGATTTGATAGTGAATATCAATGTAGTGGTTCCCAAACGAATTACCAAAGAGGAAAAAGCTATGATAGAAAAGATGATGGAGTCGGATACTTTCAAAGTAGAACAACCCAAACAAGCAGGTTTTTTCCAAAAAGTAAGAAAATTCTTTGAATAGAAACCAAACTATAATAACCATGTATAAAAGGCGGGAAACCGCCTTTTTCATTTTGTAATAAGACGTTTTAGATCTTTTACAATGGCTTGTTCAACGGATAGGTCAAAACCATCAATGCAGGGTTTGTTTTCTCCTGAAAATCCGTCAACAGCACCTTTAGTTACAATGTATTTCAGATAATTGCCCATGTCTTGTTCTTTAGGTAGCAAATCCTTGTGCCATAGCATGGATAGGGCGGCTATCAATCCATAACTGCCCCAATTGGAAACGCTTGCAACAATTAAATAATTACATGGTACAATAGAGGGAATAAGGTCAAGGTGCTGCATGTGGCAAGAGAGTTTTCCCATGCCTATTTCGTTGCCGCCATCGCCAATGCCGATGGTCAAACATGATGCTCGCAATACTAACTCGTCAATAGGAGCTGTCTGCAAGGAGATATCATTTTTTCTCATATTGTAGTATTTTCCGTCAGTGGCACGTCCACAACGTTCTATACTGACTATAGCCACAGGCTGATAGTTTTCCAGTATTTCTTCTGCTTGGCTATTATGTGTATATAGAATAAATGGCAGACCTTCAAAATAGGAGGCGGCATATTCATCTGAAACAATGATAGGGGAGAATCCTAAAATTTTTAAGGCTTTATAAAGGAATATGCTGCCTAAAGGTCCATCGGTTTCGCCTTGTGTTTTAACAAAAAAGCCGGTGAGGATGAGTATGTTTCCTTTTTTACATTGCCACAATGCTTGAGCGGCATCCATGCAATAGTTGTCGTTGAGGTATTTGGCAAGTTGTTGCATACCTCTTTGGTCGTGTTGCAAGATAATGTCTTCTATTTTTCCCATCTTTTTTAAAAAAGGGACTACTATGAAAAGTAGCCCCTAAACAAAAATTACAACAATTATGAAATACTAAATCTTTATTCTACAATTAATTTTTTGTTGATAGTGTTATGTTGATAGCTGATGATGATCCAATATACACCTTTTGTCAGGTTGTTGGTTGAGATATCATAGTATAAATTTCCGTCTGCTACAACTTTGTCTGTCATCATTTGTTGTCCTAATGAATTAACAATGCGAATAACAATATCACCGCTAATACCCTCAATTTCTAAATGACTAATGTCGGAAGTCGGGTTAGGATAAAGTTTGGCAGTATATATGGCATTTGTTTCTTCAATTTTGGTGTCTTCCAAAATGGTGAGTGTTGTATTGGCACTTCCTTGATAGTTGTTGTCAATAATAGTGGCTATAACCTGATAAACACCAATTTGATAAGGTGCAGTTGTGTCGTTGTTGTAAGTTATTTCAACGGTCAAGCCAGCCGGTGTGGTAACAACATGTACACTTCTTGTAGTTCCGTCATAAATATATGTTAAAGTATCATCTGTAAAGGTGATGTCTGCCGTGGCTTTTTCTATTATCATTTGTGTGTTGATAATCATAGAGTCGTAGTTGGCTTCTTCTACAGAGATGCTTACATCGTAAATGCCTGCATTGACAGGTGTAACAATATTTCCGTTTTGTTTATATTCAATTATACAATTGACATTGTCAGGATTGATAAGTGAAATTTGTTTAACGTTACCGTCATAGACATGAATGGTATCATAGTATTCAATATGTGCAGTAGCATTGGTGATTTCAAAAACAAATGTTGTGTCACCTGTTATATTGGTATCGTTTATCAAGATTTCTCCATTGTAAACACCTGCATTTTGAGGGAGCGATAATTGTCCGTTGTATTTAACAATGTAGTTAGTGTTTGGAACAACGGTAATTGTCGGCTGATGTGTTTGCCCATCGTAAACAAAGTTAAGGTCTGTAATCGTAAAATAGGAGTGTGCTTTGTTGATAGTGAAAATGGCACTATCTATAGCAGCATAATTGTTGGTATTGACAGATACTACAACCATGTAGTCGCCTGAATTGATAGGTAGGGTAGTACTTCCGTTATAAGTAATATT
>DBXT01000023.1:156-16862 GCA_002309615.1 Bacteroidales bacterium UBA1205 | reverse complement strand
CGCCCGAAATATCAGCGGGAGTTTGTCTATGATGACAAGAAACGCAATGCCGTGATGGACACTGTTTGGCAGGGTTTTCCGCTCAATGTGATGTATTGGGTGCGGGTCGGTGATGACCAATACGAATTGTTGGACGGACAGCAACGTACCATTTCCATTTGTTCGTTCATAGTAGGAGAATATATGATGAATTTTGATGGCAACTTGCTTGGTTTCAATAATATGACAGAGGAACAACAAAAGCGCATATTGGATTATCCATTGCAAGTCTATGTATGTGAAGGCACCGATGAGGAACAACTCAAATGGTTTAATATCATCAATATAGCAGGCGAGAAACTCACCGAACAGGAAATTCGCAATGCAGTGTATTCCGGTAGTTGGGTAACGCAAGCCAAAAGGCGTTTTTCCAAAACAGGTTGTGTGGCTTATAAAATCGCCTCAGATTTTATGTCCGGTTCTCCCATACGACAAGATTATTTCGAGAAAGCCTTGAAATGGATAGGAGACGCACAAAACAAAAGCATTGAGCAATATATGGCAGAACATCAACACGATACCGATGCCGACCAACTTTGGCAGTATTTTCAAGATGTAATACATTGGGTGGAAAAATTGTTCGGACGCAAATACAAGAAAGAGATGAAAGGTGTAGATTGGGGAGTGTTGTACAATAAACACAAAGATACTACATTGACAGCAACGGCAATTGATAAGCAGATGGCAAAACTAATGGTTGATTCCGATATACAGAAGAAATCCGGTATCTTTGCCTATATTCTTGATGGTGATATTCATCATCTTGGCATTCGAGCTTTTGATGCCAATACTCGTCGTGAGGTTTATGAACGTCAAGGTGGAAAGTGTGCTAAGTGCGGGAAATCATTAGATATAGAAGTGATGGAAGCTGACCATATTACACCATGGCACGAAGGTGGTCGCACCATTGCCGAAAATTGCCAGATGCTTTGCAAAGATTGTAACCGTCGTAAGAGTGGAAAATAGCGATATGCACTGCAATACATCGGTGTACAACCACTCTCCCATCTAAAATAATATAGAGGTGTAGTGTCGGGAAAAAAGTTCGCCGACCACAGCAGGGAAGTTATTCCGTAATGGTGATTTCATCGTAACGCAGCCAGCCGTAGTAGAAATTTTGGTTGGCGTCTTCTATCTCATTTTCTCCTACAAATCTGTCGTTGTGTATGGATAGACCTTTGTCGTTGTTCATGCGGACAAAATACCAATAAACACCTTTTTCGTCTATGGTTTCGGCATAAATCACACCTGTGGATAGCGGAGGATATAGTCCTAATCCGTTGCCACGCCAATCCGCATTAGACCCTATTCTTCGCTCATCATTGGCAAAAGGTGCGGTGCGAAGGGTGGCTGTTTCGGTAACATAGAAAGGAATGATACGCGGCAAACACACATTAGGGAAAGAAGTTCCTTTAAAGGCGAGTGTTTGAGAAGCGATATTGTAATATGCAATATCGTTATCGCTTATACATGCATATCGGGTGTTGTGGCAGATATAATATCCGCAACAGGCGGTGTACCATATCGAAAGGTTTAATGGTGTTTCCTCGTCAGCACTCGTAGCTTGGTATATGACCCCGCGTGTGGCAATAACGGTTTGATATTGTTGTTTGTGTTGATGAAACAAAAATACATAGGGAATGTTCCCTATTTTGCCGGTAAAAAGCAGGTCTTCTATTCCGTTTTTGTCAAAATCGACAAAATGGAAATCAGCTGTGTTGATATCATTCATGCTCACCCCTTGTTGAGACAGGGCTACCTGAAATTCGGCAGAGTGACAAGCCGTGTTAGCGGCGGTATTGATATTGTGTTTGCTTTGCAGATACCAAGTGCGGATATTGCTGTCACACTTCAGAAAGTTGAATTGGGCGTTTACACACCCTATGCTCCAGCAGAATACCCATAAAAGTGCTATTTTGGAAAATTTCATAAACACAAGGTTTAGTGTCCGAATTTAGCATATATCAGCTCTTGCAAGCGAAGAACCGATGCATTGTTGTCATTCCAGCGATGTTCTTTTTTCATGTTGTCCAAGCATAACAATACATCTTTTAAACTCTTGATACTATCCAGTCTTTCTATACTTTCTTGAAACAAAGCGTTGTTGTTGTGGAACAATTCTTTGGTGAAAGTAAATTTATCGTTCATATTCATAGAGTCCAAAAGATTGGCGGATGTGGGTATTTTTTGCCCTATAATATTGTTTTTTTGATAGTTGGCAAGCATATCATTGATGGAAGGACGTTCTTGTTTATAAGTTTCACCCAAGCTCATGGCTTTTTTGGCAGTAATAGGGTTTTCGGTGTCTATTTCATCACCCCAATAAGCAGGAGGCATGGCCGCATTTGCATGCGGTGCGGATTCTCTTGTAGGAGCTTGTGCGGCAGCATTGTCTTCCTCTTCTTCATATTCATCAAATTCTATTTCGTCCAAGTCAATATCGTTAAAATGTTCGGAAGCGTGGGGGTCAGCAGCGGGTGTTTCTTTTGTTTCCGCTTTTTCCAAGTCTAAAATATCATCAGCATCCGGCATGATATCTTCTTCAACGGCAGGTGAAGGTTCGGTCGGCGTTGCTTCCGCGGCCGGTAGCGGTTCTGTTGCCTCTACCTTTACATTTACATTTTCCTTTATAGCCGGTTGTGGTTTCGGTTCTTCTTTTTCTACGGTCGGCTGCGTTTTATATTTGGTAGCGGCGGCAACAGTAGCGGAAAGTGTGGCGGCTGCCGCTTTTTTATCAATAGTTTGGTCGGGTTTAGGGGCCTCAATATGTTTTTTATCGGCAGCAGCTACAGCCGAATTTTGTTCTGTAGAGGTTGTTACGTGTTTAGGTTCCGGTTCCGGATCCGGAGCGGGTTCGGTTTTAGGGGCGGGAGCCGTTTCTTCAAAATCTTGGTCGTTGAATAACGACAGGGTGGGATATTGATTTTTGGCGGCAAGGCGTTTTTTCTCGTTTTCCATTTTTTCACGCATGCTCATGCATTCTGCATACGTTTGCCTTAAATAATCCAACAAAACATCTATATCCAATATTGAATTTTGTTCATTAGTATTGATAAATTCCGCTTGTTTGTTCAATTTTTCCAATGTAGGAAAAAAATTGCTTTTGTTTTTTGTATCAGCCATTTCTATGTTCTTATGTTTAGTTCAATTTAACAAAAATACAATTTTCAAAAATACAAAAAAATAATGAGATAGAGGGAAGGAAATATTTTTTTTCTTGAAAAAAATACAATCAACGCAGGGGGGGATACATGGATATATGTTTAACTATTTGAGTGTCCATTCTTTACGGTTAATGTCTTCGCTGTTGATAATAGCCAGATAATTGTTGTAACGCCATAGGGCGATATCTCCGTTTTCCACGGCTTGTTTTACCATACAATCGGGTTCGTGTGTGTGCGTGCAATTGGAAAAACGGCATTGGTTTTGCAGGCTTAGCATTTCTGGAAAATAATGGCACACTTCTTCTTTTTTGTATTCTATCAACCCGAATTCTTTAATTCCCGGGGTGTCTATAATGTATCCGCCCATGTTCAAAGCATGCATTTGGGCAAAAGTGGTGGTGTGTTTACCTTTTTCGTTGTATTGGGAAATTTCACCTGTTTTTAAATGCAGGCCGGGCTCTATACTATTCACTATGCTTGATTTTCCCACTCCCGATTGACCGCAAAACAACGACACTTTGTTTTTCATGGCATTGGTTAAGGTATCTAATCCCATGCCGTTACGGGCAGAAGTGAACAGGCAGGGGTAGTGTATTTTTTGATAGACATCAGCCAGACGCTGTGCTTGAATTTTATCTTCTTGAGAATATAGATCGTATTTGTTAAACACTATGGTAGTGGCAATGCGGAAGGCTTCCGCGCTCACCAAAAAACGGTCGATAAATCCTAAAGGCGTTTTGGGGTCAGTAAGGCTGACTATTAAAAAGGCGGAATCTATATTGGCGGCGATAATGTGGGTGATTTTGGATAAATTAACCGATTTGCGATAGATATAGTTTTTTCGTGGGCAGATGTCAACTATCACACCGTCGTTTGACGGGTTGAGCGGGTCGAATGTAAACATCACATGGTCGCCTACCGCAATAGGATTGGTGGTTTTAATACCTTTAATGCGGAATTGCCCTTTGAGTTTACAAGCGTAGCACTCGTTTTCCCGAAGAACGGTATATTCTTTGCCGGTAGTTTTTGTCACTATGCCTTCTTGTGTATCCATATCAAAAACTTTATGCATGCAAAAGTACAAAAAAATCAATGAAGAATTGCCGTTTTGAAATTTTTTACAGCAATGGATGCGAATTTAATGTAAGAAGTTTGTGGAGTACGGCTGTTTTTTGCAAAATTTTATGTAATTTTGCTTTTGCCTATCAAGGCAGAATTTAAGCATAAGAATAAATGAAAAGAATGCATAACATCAAAATAACCGTCCTGATATTGTTTCTATGCGGCATGCTTAGCCCGTTGTGTGCTCAGCAGGCGGCGAAGCGTTTGGCGTATAGAATATTGGGTAAGAAAACAAGTGCTCGTTTTGAATTTGTGGTATGTGATACCGGTAGCACCGATTATTTTTTATTGGAATCCCGAGGCAAAAAAATAAGCATAACGGCCAACAATGATATATCTTTGTGCATGGGTTTGAACTATTATTTAAAACATTATGCCAAAGTGCACATATCTTGGTATCTGCCCTCGGAACCCGTAAGGGCGGGCTCGCTGCCTTGTATAGAGCAGGCTGTGTACAAAAGGGCAAAGGTAAAAAACAGGTTTTTCTTGAATTATTGCACTTACGGCTATACCATGCCGTGGTGGAAATGGCCGCAATGGGAGCATTTTATTGATTGGATGGCTCTCAATGGTATTAACATGCCTTTGTCGCTCACCGGACAAGAGGCGGTGTGGTATAAGGTGTGGCGAGAATTCGGTATGAGTGATGAAGAGATAAGAAGTTATTTTTCGGGTCCGGCACATTTACCGTGGCATCGTATGGCTAATTTGGATCACTTCGGCGGCCCTTTGCCCATGCAGTGGATACAAGGTCAACAGGAGTTACAACAACAAATAACGGCAAGGGAACGTGAGTTGGGAATGCGTCCCGTATTGGGCGGCTTTTCAGGGCATGTGCCCGCACAATTGAAACATCGGTTTCCTCAAGCCGATATTCGCCATTTGAGTGCCTGGTGCGGTTTTGAACCTACATTGTTCCTTAGTGCCGATGATACTTTATTTGCTGTTATCCAGCGTAAATTCTTACAGCACCAAACGCAGATGTACGGTACCGACCATATTTATAGTATAGATCCGTTTAACGAAATGGACCCTCCGAGTTGGGATACCGCTTATTTGGCCAATATCTCCGCTAAAATATATGCTTCTTTACGCTCTTGTGACGCACAAGCCGAATGGATGCAAATGGCATGGGTGTTTTATTACAAACGCAAACAATGGACCCCCGACAAACTGCAGGCATATCTTACTGCAGTGCCGCAAGGGAATATGTTGTTGTTGGATTATTTTTGTGAAAAAACGGAGGTGTGGCGTACTTCCGTTCATCCTACTATGGGAAAAGACGAAGGCAGGCAATACGGCTTTTACGGTCAACCATATATATGGTGCTATTTAGGTAATTTCGGCGGAAATACATTATTGGTAGGCAATATCAATGCACTGGAACGTAAATTACAAAACACATTGTCGGAAGCAGGAGCCAATTTGCAGGGTATAGGTTCTACTTTGGAAGCTTTTGATTGTAGCGAACAGATATATGAATATTTGTTTGAACGCATATGGCATGATACTTTCATCGTTAGTCAGTGGATAGATGATTGGGCTGAAATGCGGCTGGGAGCTTCTTCCAATAGAATAAAGATAATATGGAATATGTTGAATAATTCCGTGTATAAAGACTGGTCATATTATGGAAAAAGCACCCCTATGTTGATTCGTCCGTCTATGAAAAAGCAGGGACAATACGGCATGAAAACCGGTCATAGTTATAATAATGATGTATTGTTGTCGGTTTGCAAGGCTATGACGGAATACGCCCGCCGATGGAAAAACTTGCCCGAAAGTTATCGGTATGATGTGGTGAACTTATTGTCCCAATGGTTGGGTAATCATTTTGCGGAAGTGTGGAACAATTTTTATATTGCTTACCAATGTAAAGATACCGCCGCTATGAGGGAGCAGATAAATATAGCCAATCTTTTGTTTCAGGATGCGGATACTTTGTTGAGATGTCATCCTTCATTTACCTTGGAACAATGGTTGGCCGATGCAAGGTCATGGGGAAACACACCGCAGGAAAAAAAATATTATGAGCAACAAGCGCGAACCCTGCTTACCATTTGGGGCGGACCTGTGTTAAACGATTATGCCAACAGAATGTGGAGCGGATTAATTAAAAATTATTATGCCCGAAGGTGGAATTTGTTTTTTCAATCTGTTATGCAATCCGTTCAAAAAGAAGAACCATGGAATGAAAAAACTTTTAATGAGCAATTATCTCGGTGGGAGCTTGAGTGGACTTTGTCGCAAGACACCCTTCCTTATGCCATAGGGGGAGATGCTTTACAAGTGGCTGAAATGATATTCCGACATGTGGATAGCATATATACAATAGATAAACGTAGGTTGACGGATTATGTTACTTTATTCCCCGCAGCCACCCTTAAGGATATATATAAAACTTGTTTTCAAGATTATTTCGGTCCTGCCCATTTGGTGAATGACAGCAATGCTTGTGTGCATTATATACGGCAGGAAATAGCACAAAGCGATACATTGGGAGGTCCTTGGTATTGCTATACCGGAGTAAAGGGGAATTATGTGTGTGTGAATCTTAAATTGGTGGAACAAAATGTTTTACCTGCTCATGTTTTAGCAAGTGCTTTGATAAGAAGTGCCGCTATTCCGCCTTTGCTGACTTGTGGTCAGTGGGAATGTCGCTGGCAGCAATTGCTGCCTATAGCCAAACAAGTGTTGCCGCCTGTTCCGCAATATGCTGCCGATAGTGCTTATATTTCTCAACAAATGTCTTTAAAGCAATACGCGGGAAGGCATAGTGAGGTATATAATGCCACCTTCCATTTCCATTATAGAATAGTGCAAAAAGATATTTTTGAAAAAGAAATTTTACCTTATATCAACAAATATATAAACCAACCAAAAATAAGATGAATGTATTGATGATAAACGGCAGTCCCAACAAGCAGGGAAATACCTATATGGCTTTGCATGAAATGCAAAAAGTGTTGGAAGCCGATGGAGTGCAAGTAAATATGGTGCATATAGGGCATGAGACAATAAGCGGTTGCATCGGGTGCAGAAAATGCAGAGAGAGCGGAAAATGCGTGTTTAACGACATGGTAAACGCCATAGCTCCGCTATTGGAAAAAGCGGACGGATTGGTAGTGGGCAGCCCTGTATATTATGCTTCGCCCAATGCTTCTTTGTTAGCATTGATGGATAGATTGATGTTCAGCACGCATTTTGATAAAACCATGAAAGCGGGTGCTTCTGTGGTGGTGGCCCGCCGAGGAGGCTTGTCCTCATCTTTTGATGTGTTGAATAAATATTTTACCATTTCGGGCATGCCTGTGGTTTCCGGTCAATATTGGAACAGCGTTCACGGAGCCGCAACGGGAGAAGCCGTAAAAGATGCAGAAGGTATGCAAGGTATGCGTACTTTGGCTAATAATATGGTGTTTTTAATGCGGAGCATACAATTAGGAAAACAACGCTACGGACTTCCCGAGCGTGAGCCGGCAATATTCACTAATTTTATTAGATAGCCGATAAAAAAAGCACATAAACCATTGGTTTATGTGCTTAAAAAGATGTGTCCTCGCAGGGGCTCGAACCCTGGACCCATTGATTAAGAGTCAATTGCTCTACCAACTGAGCTACGAAGACTTAGGTTGCAAAGGTATATAAAAATACCTTACAATTCCCGTTTTGAGCTATTTTTTTTATGTTGATGAAATGTAAATGTATAGTTATAAGAAAATAAATGAATAAAAACAAAGCGTAAAGCAAAAAAAAGTATATTTGCAACTTTTGTATAAAGACCATAAAATGAAGTTAACAATAAACGGTTTAGTGCTTTTTGTGCTTATAATGCAATTGTTTGTGTCATGTTCCAAGCAGGAGGTGATATATTATGACAATGGCAAAAAACAATCGGAAATCACCTATAAGCACGGCAAAAAAAACGGGAAGGCCGTTTTTTATTTTGAAAACGGGAAAAAAAGTTTGGAAACCGTTTATAGGAACGATACCTTAAACGGACCCTTGGTGCGTTATTTTACTACCGGAGAAGTGGAAACGGAAGAAAATTTTGTTAACGGACTCAAAGAAGGAGCGGAAAAAGTATACAACGAATACGGGAATATGATAGAATACGCCGAATATTGCCACGGGGAAAAGCAAGGGGTGTACAAACAGTTCTATCCTGACGGTTCGTTGTATATAGCAGGAGCGTATAAGCATAATCAAATTCACGGGGATTGGCATTATTACGATTTCAACGGATTTGAAGTGGCTAATGCCGAGTTTACGGACGGAAAAGGAGTGTTTAAAGCATATAATGAAGAGGGGATACTTATACGAAGTGTAGAATATTGCAAAAGTGTTATACACGGAGAGGATATTACCTATAATTCAGATGGAAGCGTTGCAAAAAAGGTTGAATATTGCAACGGCAAACCGATAAAAGTTGAATAATAAAAGCGATAATGAATATGGACTATAATGTAGCACCGGAAAGTTTTGAATTTACCACATTGAAAGAGATAATTATCCCTCTTTTGCAGAATACGGGATATTTAGTGGATTTGAGTACCACCGGTATAGCCACCGGCTATGATAGAGTAGATGCTATAACCAAAGGCTTTCAAGCGGGAGAGATGAGTGTTATAGTCTCCAAGCCGGGTAACGGTAAAACAGCTTTCTTATTATCTTTGTTGTACAACATAGCATCTAAATCGGGCAAAACAGTGGGGGTGTTTTCTCCCGAACGTTCTTCTACCAAAATGTTTTATCGTTTGATAGAAAGCGAAACCCGCCAATCCACCAAAAAAATTATTTCCGGTGAGCTCACCGATTCGGAAAAGGAGCAAATGAACGCTATTTTATATAACCTCTCCAAGGCGGATATCTATGTAGATGATACCGCTAAACTCACCAAAGATGATTTTCAGCGGCGCAGCCGCCAATTGCGGAACAAATACGGTGCGGATATCATTTTTGTTGACGGATTGGAATCTTTGTCTTGCCACACTTTGTCGGAGGTGGAAGACGATAATGATGAAAATTATAACACGCTGCAAGATATTAAGGAAATGGCAAAGGAATTGGAAATACCGATAGTGGTGTTCTCTCATTTGTCGCGTTCGGCATCTTTGGCAGGCACTGATGAGTTGCCTTCTTTGAAGAATGTAGCGGAATATGTGAAAGCGGTTGCCGACAGCATTTATATCATCTACAGACAGCATGTGGGGGATATCGCTCAATTCCAAATAGCCAAGCATGCCAATATTTCACAAGCAGAAATAGTGGAATTGAAATTTATAGAATCTATCGATAAATTTGTGGATAAATAATTGTTTTACAAATCTATTTGTTGCACCACAGCCTTGTCGGGACAGTCTTTTTTTAATGCTGACACAGTTTGATTCAATATCGGATGTATTTTCTCCGGACAAATTTCAGCCAAGGGGGTCAATACAAAATTTCTTATGTGCATTCTGGGGTGAGGAACCTGTAAATGAGGGGTGTTTATCACCATATCGTCATAAAAAATGATATCTATATCCATGGTGCGGTCTGCATATTGATTTTTTTCATGCGGAAGGCGTCCCATAAGTTGTTCTATCTTCAAGCATTGACAGAGTGCCGCTTCGGGTGTGAGAGTGGTGTTGACTATTAAGGCGACATTTACAAATGCATGTTCGGATACATATCCCCATGCCGTTGATGTATAATAATGCGATACAAACTCAATTGTTCCTATACGCTCTGAAAGGTATAGGAACAATTTTTTGAATTTGTCCGAAGTGTTGTCTATATTGCCTCCGGCTAATAGATATATTTGGGGCATGTTATTGTATTTGTCCGTTGAGTATTACCGTTTCCACTTTATTGTCCCCGAAAGAATAGGGCATGTATTCGTATGTGGTGATAGGTTTGGTAATAAACACATTGGCTGTTTTCCCTTTGGCTATGGAGCCCAAGCTGTTGCTTACATTCATGGCATAGGCAGTGTTAAGGGTGGTGGCGGTGATAGCTTCTTCGGGCAGCATGCGGAATTTGATACAGCCCATGGAGAGTACCAATTGCATATTGCCCGACGGGCAAGTGCCGGGGTTAAAGTCGCTGGCCATAGCCACAGGCAAGCCTGCGTTAATCATTTTACGGGCAGGAGCATAAGGCATATTGATGAAAAAGGCTGCTCCGGGCAACAATGTCGGCATGGTGCGGGAATGAAGCAATGCTTCTATTTCGGCATCACCGGTGCATTCCAAGTGGTCAACGGAAAGAGCGTGGTGTTTAACACCTACTTGTATGCCACCGGAATAATCCAATTCGTTGGCATGAATTTTCGGTATCAAACCCCAGCGGGTACCGGCTGCTAATATGCGGTCAGTATCTTCTACGGTGAAAAATCCTCTATCGCAGAATACATCAACAAAATCCGCCAATCCTTCTTCCGCCACTTTTGGTAGCATCTCGTTGATGATGAGGTCAACATATTCGCGTTGTCTGCCTTTGTAGTTGGCAGGAACGGCATGAGCCCCTAAAAAGTTGGCTTTGATGGTGAGGGGAGAGTCCGCTTTGAGTTGTTTGATTACACGTAACATTTTTAACTCATCTTCCGTGGAGAGTCCGTATCCGCTTTTTATCTCTACCGCTCCCGTGCCGTGGGCTTTCATTTCTTCCAGCCGGTTCCATGCATCGCGATACAGCTCTTCTTCGGTAGCTTCATGCATACGCAAGGCGGTATTCAATATTCCGCCGCCTCGTTTGGCAATTTCTTCGTAGGATAAACCGCGAATTTTGTCAATATATTCTATTTCACGGCTACCTTTATATATTATATGTGTGTGTGAATCGCAAAAACAAGGGAACACCATTTTTCCGGTGGCATCTATCACCTTATCGGCAGCAGGCAGCGGGGTGTTCATATCACCGAAATCCGCTATCTTGTCATCGTTGATAAGCAGCCATGCCTGTTTGAGGGTTTGCATGTTTTGCATATCTTTGCCTGCTTTGTAAGCAACGGCATGATATTCTATTTGTATGAGCTCTTTGATGTTTTTGATGAGTAATCGCATGATTATATGTATTTTTCTTTTAGTATTTTGATTAATTTTTTTACCCCTTCCGATGCCACATCTTGAATTACTTGTACATTGTTATGTTGTATGGTTACTTCTTTAGGGTCAATAAGGAATATGGGTATTCCCATAGGGGTGTAATGAATCAGGCCGGCTGCGGGATATACATTCATAGAGGTACCTATAATGACGAATATGTCAGCGTCTTCACATTCTTTGGCAGCAGCTTCTATCATGGGAACAGGTTCGTTAAAAAATACTATGAACGGACGCAATTGAGCCCCGTCTTCAGCGGTGTCACCTATTTTTACCTCATATTTATCCGGTGTGAGGTCATATACCATATCGGTATTGTTTTCCGAACATACTTTGGTGAGTTCGCCGTGCAGGTGTATAATATGCGAACTGCCGGCTCTTTCATGTAAATTATCAACGTTTTGGGTGATGACGGTAACGCGGAACCATTGTTCCAGTTCTTTCAATCCGATATGTCCGTAATTGGGTTCTACGTTTAACAATTGTTTTCTGCGTTCGTTGTAGAATCGGGTGACTAATGCTTTGTTCCTGTACCAAGCTTCGTGGGTGGCAACATCGTTTACATCATATTGTTCCCATAATCCGTTTGAATCGCGAAAGGTGCTTATTCCGCTTTCTGCGCTGATGCCTGCACCTGTAAGAACTACAAGTTTTTTCATTATTTTGGATGTTATTGATTGTATATTGCAAAAATAACAAGAAAAATAATACGAACGGCAGCGTGTGAAAAAATTATTTTAACCGAAATTCTTCCAATGCCACATACCGAGGTTGGTAGCCTTTGGTGAGTATACTATCGTAGAGTATTATCTTGTTCACGGGTATGATATGTGTTTCGTTAATTTGATATCGGTTGATGGTGTTCCAAAACATTTTTTTATCATCCAAAGCATGTATGCGTGCCAAGGTGAGGTGGGGCACAAAATTGCCGAAATCGCTTTTCAGACCTATGGTCTGTAGTTTGTTTTCAATATTTTGATGTAATTGTTGCATGGTGCAATGCGGCAAAGCGGAAATTATCAGCACTCTGGGGTGATAGGTGGAGCCGAAAGCCTTGATTTGATCCAGTTGCAAGTCAAAAGAATCCGTGTTTTGCACACATTGCGACAAGATGTTTTTTATAGAAGGAATTTTTTCTTCCCTGATATTCCCCAAAAATTTGATGGTGATATGATACAAATGGTCATCCACCCAATTGGTTTTGTCCATTTTACTCATACCGTTTTTTAGATTATGAGTAAGTGTTTGCAACCATGGTTCCGGAGAATAAGTAATAGCAATGAACAAACGTTTCATATCGGTAAAAAAGGCAATAAAAAAGTGGTTTGATTACAAACCACCAGAAGTGTTAAGATTCTTCTTGTTCAAATTCATCTTTGCTAACACCACAAAGCGGACAACTCCAATCGTCGGGAATGTCTTCAAAAGAAGTCCCCGGAGCAATACCGCTATCCGGATCTCCTTCTTGTGGGTCATAAACATAACTGCAAGTAGGGCATATATATTTCATATTGTTAAATTGTTAATAAGGTTAATAATGGTTATTTATCAAAAAAAAGGGAATGTAACACCCCCTTCTTTTTATTTTAATTTTCTTTTTTCACTATAATTCAATACTTGACAAATATTATTTCTTTGCCAAGAAATCTTTCACTTGTTCGGTAGGAACAATGTTTTCAACAAAGGTATAAGCACCTGTTTTTGCAGAGCGTTCCATGCGGATTACTTTTGCAAAATCTTTACCTGAGGATTTCTTTAATGTTGCAACAACTTTCTTTGCCATATCTCAAAAAATTATTTTATTTCTTTATGTTCGGTTACGCGTTTTAAAAATGGATTGTATTTTCTCAATACTAATCTGTCGGGTGTGTTTTTACGGTTTTTGGTAGTAATGTATCTTGACATACCCGGAATGCCGCTGGCTTTTTGTTCTGTGCATTCTAATATAACTTGCTGTCTTGCTTCTTTATTCTTCTTTGCCATCGCTATATTAAATCTTTATTTGTACTTGTTCAATTTAGAACTGCAAAGGTAGCATTTTTTTTTGTATTAAAACACGTTTATAGTCTATTTTTTTTATATTTGTCAAAAATAGCCGGCCTTTCATTCGTCAGCAGGCAGTAAAACCACTTCGAACCTGTTGTTTTCATAGTGAATATTTTACAAACAATTGTTAAAAATATTTTTTTTCAATGCTGTTTTGAACGTAAAATTAGGCTAATTTTGCATCATGGGATTAAAAAATATGAACAGGGCTCGAAATATATTTAAAGTATTGGCATTGATTGTTTTGCTGAGTTCTTGCGGCAGGGAAATGAACCAAACACCCGCTACGGACTCCGGTGTGGAATATGCCCTCGGTTTTAATATTACCGAAATAAGCGACGGCTATCAAATTGTATTGAAACATTCCGGTGACACTTTGCTTTTGAGCAGAACGAAGCCCACCGACAATGAAAAACATATCATCCATATTCCGATAAAAAAGGCGGTTTGTTTTTCCACCACTTACGTCTCGTTCATCACTTGTCTTAACGAAGTGGAGTCCATCAAGGGCTTAAGCGGCTTGAAATATGTGTGCAATCCTTTGGTGGTGCAACAAATTGAAACCAACCGGATTCAAGAGGTGGGTTTTGACCGGCAGTTGGATTATGAACGTATTATCGCCATCCGTCCCGATGTGGTGTTTGCCTTTGGCGTGGACAACGAGTCATTGTCGGGTTTTCAAAAATTGGTCAAATTGGGCATGCCGATAGTCTTGGTGGATGATTATTTAGAATCACAGCCTTTGGGACGAACGGAGTGGATAAAGTTTTTCGGTTGTTTTTACGATAAACTGCCCATGGCACAAAATTATTTTGACAGCGTAGCGGATAGATATAATGAAATAAAAGCTCAGCCCATACAGCATCACCCCAAGGTGTTGGTGGGTTTGCCGTGGAAAGGCACATGGTGGGTGCCGGGCGGCGATAGTTTCTTTGCCAATTTTATTAAAGACGCCGGCGGCGTATATGCCACCGAAAACGCTTCCTCCGAAAGCGTTCCTTATTCTTTGGAACAAATATTTTCCGCCGCTTCCGATGCGGATGTTTGGCTGAATGTGAGCGAGAAAACCCGACGCGGACAAATACCGGAGGTGGACCATCGCTTGGAAAAATTCCAACCATACAAGCAGGCAAAAATTTACAATAATAATAAAATCGTCAACCAATATGGAGGCTGTGATTTTTGGGAATCGGGCATAGTGCATCCGGAGGTGATATTGCAGGATTTACGTAATATTTTTGAAGAAAAAGATAGCAATTTGTTTTATTATGTAAAATTAGACTGATGAAAACGAAAGGTCGGGAAAATATGGTCAAATTTGCCGTCATATCAATAGTGTTGGCCGGCTTGATATTATTCGATTTAACAGTCGGTACTAACCGCATTTCTTTGGGCAATATTTTTGACTATTTCTTTTTTCCCCGGCAGCTGACATCCTCAACCGTGTTCACCATCAAAGAATTTCGGTTGGCACGCGTTATTACCGCCGTGGTGGCGGGTGCCGCTTTGGCTGTTTCAGGCTTGTTGATGCAAACCATCTTCAGAAATCCGTTGGCAGGCCCCTATGTATTGGGTATCAGCAATGGTGCCGGCCTTGGGGTGGCAGTGGTGGTGCTGGGCGGCAGCATTTGGGGCTTTTCTCATTCTATTGAGACTTCCAATTGGATGATATTGGCAGCATCCGGATTGGGTGCCGCCGCGGTATTAATGTTGATATTGGCTGTCAGCATGCGAGTAAAAGATGTGCTGAGTATTTTGATTATCGGTATTTTGATTTCCGGCGTGGTGGCATCTATAGTCAGCATTATGCAATTTTTCTCCAATGATGTAAATGTAAAATCGTATGTGGTGTGGACCATGGGCAGTCTGGACGCCGTTTCGTTTACTGAATCGGTTTTGCTCATACCTATTTGCATGTCGGTTGCCTTGGTGCTATATATGTTTTCCAAACCGTTGAATTTGATGCTGTTGGGAGAATCATTCGCTACCACCATGGGGGTTAACATCAAGCTGATAAGAGTAGTTGTTTTCACCGGTGTGAGTATACTTACCGGAGCGGTAACGGCATTTTGCGGACCATTGGGTTTTTTAGGTTTGGCAGTGCCGCATATTTCTCGTTGGATATTCAACACATCCAATCATTTTATATTGATACCGGCATCGGTGATTTTGGGAGCCGTGTTTCTGCTGTGCGGAGATATATTGTCGCATACCATGTATGCAGGAGGCGTGTTGCCTATCAATGCCATCATTTCCGTATTGGGAGCACCGTTTATCATTTGGATAGTTTTCAAAAATCAAAGAACCATTATATGATGAGTGATAAAGTATTGGAAATAAACAATCTGTATATAGGATATAAACGGGCTTTATCGCTACAACCTATTTCGCTTTCTGCGTATAGTCAGGATTTGATATGTTTGATAGGCAGAAACGGAACCGGAAAAACCACTTTGCTCAATACCTTGTCGGGAGTGATAAAGCCTATGGGTGGAGATTTCAGCATTTGCGGGCAAGCTATATCGAAAATTTCTCCTCGCAAAAAATCTTTGTATGTCAGTTTTGTACCGTCAAGAATAGATGCGGTTGCCAATATGACTTTACGTGATTTAATAGCCGTAGGCCGTACTCCTTATACCAATGTTTTTGATAGTCAGCAACCCAAAGACAAACAGCTGATAGAGCAGGTGATAGCAAAATTTTCGTTATCAGCACAGGCAGATAGTCCCTTATCTCAAGTCAGCGACGGGGAAAGACAAAAAGCCATGATAGCCCGCTCCATAGTGCAACAAACACCCCTCATTTTGTTGGATGAACCGACGGCCTTTTTGGATTTTTTTGCCAAACAACAACTTTTACATGACTTAAAACAGATAGCACAAACAGAAAATCGCTGTGTGTTGTTCTCTTGTCATGATGTGGAAATGGCGGTTTCGGTGAGTGATAAAATATGGCTGATAGACCAAGGAAAGGTGCAGGAGGTATCAAAAAATCAATTTGAGGCCATGGATTATTTGAAGGTGAACAATGTCCGTTAAAAAATAATATCGCTTAACCTTGTCTCAAAGCAAAACAGGGTAGTAGGATATTTGCTTTATTTTGGTTCCATACCTATTTAATATATATTAGTAGTAATGTTTTTACCGGTTGAGGATAATAAAAAACAGAAAAGAACAGAATTATTGTAATTGTTAAAATAAAAAATGTTACCTTTGCCGATTGATAGGCCCGAGTGGCGGAATTGGTAGAC
>DBXT01000023.1:0-125 GCA_002309615.1 Bacteroidales bacterium UBA1205 | reverse complement strand
CAGGTTCAAGTCCTGTCTCGGGCACATAAGGATTTTGCAAAATGATTAAATAGCAAAATCCTTTTTATTTGTCCTAAATGCAAACAAATAATATATCGTAAAAATTACTATCTTTGCAAAATGAA
>DBXT01000050.1 GCA_002309615.1 Bacteroidales bacterium UBA1205 | reverse complement strand
ACATATAAATACCTGTACCGCCACCACTGAAGGTGTTGTTCAAAATACGAATATTACCCATTATCGGGGAGCTGGCTGTACCGTTGTATCTGATACCGCAAACTGTTGTACCTGTAGCTGTAGGATTCAGTATAAAGTTACAACCGTTAATTTCTATATTATCGCACACCGATACAAAGTTAACACCATGACTTGTACTTTCAAAAGTGATATTGCTGATAACTATATTCTGTAGGTCTTTCAATGTTACACCGGATTTGAATATCACGTCATCAGGATCGCCGGAAGCTGATGTTATCACTAAGGTGTCTGTAGATTCCATGGTGCCGGCCAAATCTGTCAAGTCTATGCCTTCTGCATAAACACCATCAGCCATTTCAATGGTTAACTTACCGCTCATACCACAATTTTTTACAGCATACAACACCGATGACAAGGAAGTTGCATCCCCGTTACCCGACGGATCAACGCTCACCACACCTGTCAAGGCTCCTGTACATGCAATGGTGGAAATGGTTAATGTATCATCATAATTGGTGGAGTCATATACACCATTCGGGTTAGCAACCCATGCAGTGAGTTCATAAATAGTATTCGGCAATATATTGATAGTGCCGAAACCAATAGTATCCACAAAGTCGGCAGGCAAAAGACCCGTCCAATGAATGGTATCTTGGAGTACGCCATCCACAGAATAACCCACTTCGCAAGATGTTAAATCTATCAAACCTTGATTTCTAATCACTACTTGTACCGGCTGTGTACCTGTAACGGTAGCTCCTTCCGTAGGAGAAGCGAATTCCTCTAATGCTACTGAATTAGTGGAATCTTTTGATTTCTCCGTACCGAAATAAAACATTGTATAGGGAACACACGCATATACATTATTAATATTGCTACCTCCACAACCCGATGTATAGTTGTGTGCATCTCTATAAGTACCATCGGTTTGTGTATGTTGAGCCCAGAAAATAGTAGTTGTATTTTGACTGCAACTATTCAAAGAGGAAGTATCTACCCACCATACCAATAAATTTTGTCCTGCGGGGATACGATAAGCCCTATCAAAATATACAGGACACCATGGCTGACCACTAATGTTGAAATTAAGATCTCCATCGTATACCAATGTAGCTCCTTCCACTATAGGATCCAAATAGGCGGATACCGAAGTAGCTGTTGTGGCTTTTACATAACATTGCACATGATACCGTGTAAATGTTGCTGTAATACTCTGATAAGGGGTATATGCCAATCCTACTAACGATTGGGAAGGATTACCCAATCCGGAATTGAGAAAAACAGATACATTTCTATTGGTACCATCACCTGTAACCACCCATGGACTTGCACAGTTGTTGGAGGAATTGGCACCATAAATGATGGAATCGGTAATAGAACCTACACCACCGCCGCCTATCTTAATATAATAATAACCACTTACTACAATATCATTGTTTAAGTAGTCTTTCATGGTTACGGTATATTCCACATGATGTTTAAAACGGATGTTGGGAATTGCAGCCTGCCAAATATCTTTACCTATATTGACCATTGAAAGGGTTGCACTATCCAACCATGTACCTGTTGTATCTTTGTAACGATATTTCAGATTTATATTCGATATTGTTGTATTGCCTGACATAGACCACAACCGCATTTGCATTTTGTGAGGACCTGTACTATAAACAGTATCTTCAGGAACACTCACCCATTGATATTGCAAATCGGCTGCGCCGAATACCACTTTAGACAAAGTATCATCAAACCTATTGGTATCCAATACGCCATTAGGCATATTCACCCATACTACTATAGTATCGTATTTATTAACAGCCGGTGAAAAATAGCCTACTGTAACTGTGTCGGAATAATCATCAAACAAATTGCCTGTCCATGTTTTCGGGGTTTGCACCACTCCGTTGACAGACCATCCGATTACTGCAGAATGTAAGTTTGCATAACCTTTATTTTGTATTTTTACCACAACCGGTTCTTGGCGACCTTGTCCTGCTACGGCAGTATCGCGTGTTATAATTTCTTCCATGGCTACGGAATTGCTATCATTGATAACACCGCCTGCCACTATACGCATAATCGGTCTGGATGTGGTATTACCACCGCCTGTCGGCATAGAACCGTCGGAATAATTATAAACGGCTAAAGTGTTATTTGAAGTATTAGCATACCATTGACAAGTACTTCCTTCATAAGAACCGTCTTTATTGTACCAGTATATCAACAAACCGTTTCCGCTGGTGACGAGGAAAGGCGTGTTGAGTTGAATCTCAACCCATTTGTTAGCACCCAAATTGCCCGGAATATTACCCGTCCACACTAAAGTGGCTCCGTCGGTAATGGGGTCTACATAGCTTGTATTGGTAATACTGGCATCTGTTACCACTTTCATATACACCTCTTGGTTATTTACACCTGTGGTGTTATTCATGTCGTATGTTTTAAACGCTATTTCGCTGATAGCATTAGTACCATTGGGAAGATCGGTGGACCTATAGAGCATTTTTGACCAACTATAGTCATAATAGGTATAATATGGAGCATAACTTGTGGTGGTGGTATTCACCGTATCGCCTATATATTTATACATTCCGCCACCACCTGCTATATGGGCACTGATAAATCCGCTACGGGCTAATGTGTAATTACCTACCGTATCGTGTCCGTATATATAAAATGAATAGGTGGTTCCAAAGATATGTTGAGGAATCACGGCTTCCCATATGGAGTCTCCTTCAACCGATGTCATCAATACACTATCGGAATAGGTACCGGAAACGGGATTGGAAACTGTATAATTAAATACAGGGTGAACTACAGGTATGGCTGTACGAGCCACAACTTTAGCCTTAACGGTATAAGGACCTGTGTATCCGACCGTGTCGGGAAAATGAGTCAAAAACTCCACTACAGGAGGTTTGATTTCATACATGGAAGCGGATAGTTCAAAATTGTCAATTACCCAACCATGAGAAATTTGTGTGCCGCTCACATTACCTTTTTTGATAATGAAACGGAATTGAACACCCGAATAAGATACATCATTGGAAAGGTCGAACATTTCTTCCTTCCACCATGAATTAGCCGGCATAGCCAAACTATCAGCGGCATTCCAAATGGAATAACTTGCTGCGTTAAAGCCGGTTGTACCATAGTTGGCAGCATTACCCTTATAAGATTTTGCGGGCAACACTTGCCATTGGGCACCCACATTGTTTAGTTTAAATTCCACTCTCACTTCATCCATAGGAGACACCTTACAGATGTGGCTGAAACGAAGGGATACATAAGCGTAGTTGGAACAATCATATACCGGAGAGGTGAGTATCACCGAATCTCCCGTTCCGAAAGGAACTTCACTCCATATAGATTTGGTACCGCTTACGGCCAAATTATAGGGGTTGTACGAAGTTGTCCATGCTGTACCGGGAGTGGATGTGAAAGTATGGGTGGACCCATCAAAATTTTCACTGCCCACCACAACGGCCTGAGCACTTGCTATTTGCAGCGATACTATCAAACCGCAAAGAAGCATAAAAAATTTTTTCATACAATTACGTATTTTATTAGGCCTACTCACTTAAGGGCATTTCGGCATACTCCACAAAATATTTGGTTACAAAAATAGTAATTTCATAAAAATGATAGCGATAAGAACGAAAGTTTTTTTTGAAAAAAATATAAACGACTAATTTTGAGCTAAATATTTTTTCAACAAGCATTGCATTATGCCAATAATTATTCAAAAAAAATTTTTTTGTCAAACTAATTTCACCACTCAAAACATGTATGCGCAGAATTTTGATGAATAAAAACGGGGAAAGCTGTAAACTTTTGTTTTATACAGGTTGGAAATGAGAAAACGAGAAACCGAAAGTCATTACATTATATAATATATATAATAAAAAAAAAGAGGGAATATTCCCTCTTTTTTTTATCTTGTCGACCAATTATTCCACTATCGTGTTCCAATGGTGAACATCTTCGTATTCTCCTAATTGAATGGCGCGAAGACGCTCATATAATTTTTTGGACCACGGGCCGGGTTCTTTGCCGAACTGATAGCTTTTACCTGTTTCAGGATCATCCAAACGTTCTATGGGGCTGATTACAGCGGCTGTGCCACAAGCTCCGGCTTCTTGGAATGATGACAACTCTTCAACATCTATAGGACGACGTTCTACTTTCATGCCCATGTCTTCTGCCAATTGCATAAGACTTTTGTTAGTGATGGACGGAAGTATGGATGTTGATTTCGGAGTGATGTAAACGCCATCTTTAATACCGAAGAAGTTGGCAGCACCGGCTTCATCAACATATTTCTTTTCTTTTGCGTCGAGATAGAATTCGCATGCATATTCACCACCGTGACAAGCTTCAACATGTGCCCGTAGTGATGCGGCATAATTACCGCCCACTTTATAAATACCCGTGCCAAGAGGAGCACTGCGATCGTATTTACGAGTAATTACATAGGGGTTGGCTTTGAAACCTCCTTTAAAATAGGGACCTACAGGGGTCACAAAAATAAGGAAAAGGTATTCATCAGCCGGTTTTACACCTACCGTGATGCCGGTACCGACCAATAAAGGACGCAAATAAAGACTTGCACCTGTGCCATAAGGAGGAATGAAACGTTCGTTGAGTTTCACCACTTTTTTGCACATTTCCACAAATTTTTCGGTGCTGAGCTCAGGCATCATGATACCACGACAAGTGCTTTGCAAACGTTCTGCATTGGCTTCCGGACGGAACATACGGATTTTTCCGTCTTTACAACGATAGGCTTTCAAACCTTCAAAAGCTTCCTGACCATAGTGCAAACTTGATGCAGCCATGTGAATGTTGATGTTTTCGTCGGATGAAACTTCTACTTCACCCCATTTGCCGTCGCGATAGTAACAACGTACATTATAGTCTGTCTTCACGTATCCGAAAGGCAATTCTTCCCATTTAATATTCATCATATTATCAATATTTTATGTTATTATTCTAATGATATTTAAAGTACTGCAAAGTAAGCACTTTTTTTTCACATTTCTTGTTTTTTAACGTTTTTTTTTAGAGCATTTTTTCTTGCGATATTTATTGCCGGTATAGAATTTCAATTGGTATTGCTTTTTGTGCTATTTTTGCACTTTCAAATTTAAAAAAAATAAAGATGAAGAGAATAGGCAAGAATATATTATATTGTATGCTTTTGGTATTGATGAGTTATGCTGCAACGGCACAAAACAAATCGCAAGTGTACAATCAACAAATGCAAAAAGTAAATCGCATAGTCCAACTGCTCAATTTTTATTATGTGGATAGTGTGGATTTAGCCAAATTGGTGGAAAAAGGCACCATAGAAATGCTCAAAGAATTGGACCCCCATTCCGTTTACATTGCCAAAAAGGATGTAAGCCGCACTAACGAGCCCTTACAAGCCAACTTTGAAGGGATAGGAGTACAATTTCAAATTATAAAAGACACTTTGGTGGTGGTAGAACCCATTAAAGGCGGTCCCGCTGAAACGGTAGGCATTACAGTAGGTGATAAATTTGTAATGGTAGATGATACTTTGGCGGTAGGAAAAATATGCACTAATGATTGGATGTTCAAACATTTAAGAGGGAAAAAGGGCACCAAGGTGGTGGTAAAAGTGAAACGCGGCAACAATCCCAACCTGCTTACTTTCACCATAATACGAGACAAAATACCCATCAATAGCATAGAATCCTATTTTATGATAGATGATAATATCGGCTATATAAAATTGGAGCGATTTTCACAAACCACACACCAAGAATTTGTAAAAGCAGTAAATGCCTTAAAACAGCAAGGCATGCAAAATCTTATTTTTGATTTAAGAGATAACGGCGGCGGTTTTCTCAATAGCGCTGTAGAGCTGGCCGACGAATTTTTATCCGGCAACAAATTGGTGGTGTACACTCAAAACAATCAAGACCACAACAAAATAAGCTATAACACCCGCTTTGACGGCTGTTTTGAACAAGGCAAACTGGTAGTGCTTATTAATGAATATTCAGCTTCGGCTGCCGAGATAGTATCAGGAGCGATACAAGATTGGGACAGGGGTATTATTATCGGTCGTCGTTCATTCGGAAAAGGGCTGGTGCAATCGCAGGTTATGCTACCCGATAGTTCTTTGATACGGCTTACCACATCTCGTTATTATATTCCTAGCGGAAGGTGCATACAAAAACCTTACGAGGGCGTGGAAGACTATAGCAGAGACGCCATTAATCGCTACAATGCAGGAGAGCTCACCCATGCCGACAGCATACATTTTCCCGATTCGCTCAAATATTATACCGCCTCAAAAAGAATAGTATACGGCGGCGGCGGAATCATGCCCGATATTTTTGTTCCTATGGATACCGTTAAAGTTTCGGACTATTATTGGCAATTGTACCGTAACAATATATTTAATCAATTTGTGATGTCGTATATAGAAAATCATCAACGCCGTATTTTGAATCAATATCCTGATTTTGAAGATTTTTACAAATCGTATGAAGTTGACCCCGCCACCATGCAACAATTTTATAATTTTGCCAAGCAAGAGGGCATAAAGGACACATTGTCTTTTGATATACAAGCTTATATTGAATCTTTTTGGAAAGAGCACAAAGACACTGTTAAGCAAATGTATACTTCGTATGAGCAATTCAAAAACAATCATACTTTACAATCCATGTTGGAAAAATACATGGAAGACAATCTAAAACTTCAAGAAGAAAGAAATAAAACATTTGATACGGACGCTTATATCAAACGACAAATAAAAACATTAATAGCAAGAAGACTTTACCCCACGGAGTTATCAGCAAAAATATGGTTAGATTCGGACGACACTTATAACAAAGCCATAGAGGTGATAAAGGATAAAAGTTATTTTAAACGGTTTCAGATAAAATATTAGCACGATAATTGCAATAAAAATGTTATCTTTGCAAGATGAATTATTAACATAAATATTATAAAGATGAGAAAAATAATAATATTAGTAATTGCAGTGAGTATGATTAGTATCAATTCAAACGCACAATCCTCTACTGCCGCTCCGGCAACTGCCACAGGAGATGATTTGGTATTAGAACCTGTAGACGGTGGTGGAATGCCTTTATTGGAAGTGTTAAGAGAACGCAAATCCGTACGAGAATTCACTCCTCAGGAAATAGAACCTATTCGTATATCCCGTTTGTTGTGGGCAGCCAACGGAGAAAATCGTCCGTCCGAACATAAACGCACCGCACCTTCGGCTCGCAATTCCCAAGAAATAGAAGTGTATGTATTTTTAAGCAGCGGTATTTACAAATATATGCCGGAAGACCATCAGGTGAAAAAAATCCGTAACGGAGATTCTCGCAAACAGGTGATTAAACCCGAAACGAACATGGATGCTCCCATGGTATTGGTATTGGTGGCTAATTACGATAAAATGAAAGGCTTTGAAGTTGCAGACCGTGATTTTTATGCAGCCATAGACTGCGGCTATGTAAGCCAGAACATATACTTATGCTGTGAATCGGAGCAAATGTCCACCGTTGCTGTCGGACAAATTGACCGAGACAAGATAGCCAAACTTATCAATTTGAAAAACGGAAAAGTAATGATAGCCCACCCTGTCGGTGCCAGATAATACATATAATAATATAATAGAAATACACAATGCAGACGGCAAAA
The DNA here is from genome assembly GCA_002309615.1 of Bacteroidales bacterium UBA1205. Lineage (GTDB taxonomy): Bacteria > Bacteroidota > Bacteroidia > Bacteroidales > WCHB1-69 > UBA1205. The sequence continues at coordinate 21,350 of DBXT01000050.1, read as the reverse complement.
AAAACCGTCTGCATTTTTTTATTAACAAAAAAACGTTAAAAACAGCATTTTGTAAGAAAAAAAATGCTACTTTTGCCAACTCTAAATGAGAACCGTATTATTATCCGCAAACAAAGAAGGTGAAATATTTGTTTGAAGTAATTAAAATATTAAAAAAACAAGACGTTAGTTAATAAAAGATGAACACATTAAGTTACAAAACCGAGTCGGTAGCAAAAGAAGCGGTAAAGAAAGAATGGTTGCTTATAGATGCAGATGGTGAAATTTTGGGTCGTTTGGCATCGGTTGCAGCAAAATTATTAAGAGGAAAACACAAAACTAATTACACCCCGCACATAGATTGTGGTGATAATATTGTTATTATTAATGCGGAGAAAATCAGATTGACCGGTAAAAAAATGACGGACAAACAATATGTACGTTACACAGGATATCCCGGTGGTCAACGTTTTACCACTCCTAAAGAATTGTTAGCCAAAAAACCCATTGCAGTGGTAGAACACGCAGTAAGAGGTATGTTGCCGAAGAATAAATTAGGCGATGCTATTTACCGCAATTTATATGTTTATGCAGGAGCAGAACACAAGCAACAAGCACAAAAACCCCGTTTAATCAACATTAAAGACATCAAGTAATTATGGCAGTAGTAAATACATCAGGAAGAAGAAAAACAGCCGTTGCACGTATATATATGTCGGCAGGTTCCGGAAACATTATTGTTAACGGACGTGATTATAAAGATTATTTTTCCACGGGCACACTTCAATATGTAGCCACTCAATCGTTGGCTTTGGTGAATGCCATGGGACAATATGACATTAAAGTTAACCTTGACGGTGGTGGCGTAAAAGGTCAAGCAGAAGCATTACGTTTAGCTATTGCTAAAGCATTATGCGAAATTGACCCTGCTAATCGTGCTATATTAAAACCGCAAGGCTTGCTTTGTAGAGATCCGCGTATGGTAGAACGTAAAAAACCCGGTCGTCCCAAAGCAAGAAAACGTTTCCAATTCAGCAAACGTTAATATTATATATATTAGATTACAAAGCATTATTCAGTGTTTAGTATCTAAATTGCAAAGACTTTCCATTATATGGAAACTACTTTGTGATTGTTAATTAAAAGAATGTAAACATTAAAAAAAGAAAAAAATGTCAAGCGTAAGTTTTAACGAATTGTTAGACGCAGGTGCTCATTTCGGACACCTTAAAAGAAAATGGAACCCCAATATGGCTCCTTACATCTTCATGGAAAAAAACGGTATTCACATCATTGATTTGCACAAAACCGTTGCAAAAGTAGATGAAGCCGCAGCAGCCATGAGACAAATAGCTCGTTCAGGTAGAAAAATCATGTTTGTTGCTACCAAAAAACAAGCTAAAGACGTGATTGCAGAACATGTATCTGCAGTAGGCATGCCTTACGTTACCGAACGTTGGCCGGGCGGAATGTTAACTAATTTTGTTACCATTCGCAAGGCAGTGAAAAAAATGACAGCCATTGACGAGTTGATCAACAGCGACCAATGGAAAAACATTTCCAAACGTGAACGTTTACAAATTCAACGCGAAAAAGCTAAATTAAATAAGAATTTAGGCTCTATTTCCGAAATGAATCGTTTGCCGCAAGCATTATTTGTTGTTGACATATTGAAAGAACATATTGCCGTGGCAGAAGCTAAAAAATTGGGTATTCCTACATTCGCTATTGTTGATACCAATTCCGATCCTAACGCAGTGGATTATGCTATCCCTGCTAACGACGATGCTTCTAAATCCATATCTTTAATAGTAAAAGCCATGTGCGATGCTATTCAAGAAGGATTGAATGAAAGAGCTTTGGACAAAGACAAAAAAGAAGAAGAGGAAGAAGAACAAGTAGAAGCAGCCGAAACTGAAGAACCTGAAAAAGAAGCTGCCCCCAGAAGCGGTCGCAGAAAACGTATAGGTGAAAACACAGAAGGCGAAACCGAAAAACGTCCTCGCAAAACAGTAGCAAAGAAAAAATAATTTTAACGCTTAAAATTTAATAACAATGGCTATAACAGCAGCTGAAGTAAACAAATTGAGAAAAGAAACCGGTTCAGGTATGATGGATTGCAAAAATGCACTCGTAGAAGCTGACGGTGATTTCGATAAAGCAATTGACATATTACGTAAAAAAGGTCAAAAAATAGCAGCAAAAAGAGCTGACAGATGTGCCAGCGACGGTTATGTATATGCACAAACCAATGCAGAACATACTTTTGGAACAGTTCTCATGCTCAATTGTGAAACCGATTTTGTTGCAAAAACAGAAGATTTTATTGCATGTGCAAAAAAAATAAGCAATTTTGCATTAGCAAACAAAATTCAAAATTTGCAACAATTATTGGATGCTACCTTAGACGGTATGACTATCAGTCAAATTTTAACCGAATTAACCGGTAAAACAGGTGAAAAAGTTGAAATTAACCGCTATGAAATCATGCAAAATGCATACGTAGCATCTTACAATCACAACGGTAACCGTTTGGCAACCATTTGCGGATTCAACAAAGTAGGTACTAACATGGATGTAGTAGGTCACGATATCGCTATGCAAATAGCAGCCATGAATCCTATTGCGGTAGATGCAGACAAAGTACCTCAAGAAACCATAGACCACGAATTGGAATTGGCCCGTGAAATGACTCGTCAAGAAGGTAAACCTGAAAACATGATAGAGAAAATAGCTCAAGGTAAACTGAATAAATTCTTCAAAGAAAACACCTTGGTAAATCAAGAATTTATCAAAGACAGCAAAAAAACTATCGCTCAATATATGAAAGAAGCCGATAGCGAATTGGTTTGCGAAGGATTCTATCGTTTACAATTAGGAGAATAATTTTTCTCTTTATTCCAATAAAAAAGGTCGCAATTTGCGACCTTTTTTTGTTTATATAACTAAAATACTTTACTTTACTTGAAACATATCTTTGATTCCGCCAATAGAACCTAACATATTGGTGGCCTCGTAAGGCAAGTACACCGTCTTGTTTTGTTGTCCTGATGCGATATCTTTAAGAGCTTCTATATATTTCACCGCAAGCAGGTAGTTTACAGGGTCTGCCCCGCGGTCAGAAACAGCTTCTGCTATATTACGAATAGCGGTAGCTTCTGCTTCTGCTTGCAATATTTTAGCACGGGCTTCTCCTTCTGCTTTTAAGATATTGGCTTGTTTGTCGGCTTCGGCAGCGTTAATCTCAGCCTGCTTTTCACCTTCTGAATTCAAAATTTGTGCTTGTTTCTCACCTTCTGCCTTCAATATCTCGGCACGACGATTACGTTCAGCTTGCATTTGAAGTTCCATTGTACGGCGAATGCTCTCCGGAGGTGTGATATCCTGCAATTCCACACGATTCACTTTCACTCCCCACTTGTTGGTGGCATCATCCAACACGGTACGCAATTTGGAGTTGATGGTGTCTCTTGATGTCAGCGTTTCGTCAAGTTCCATTTCGCCTACCACATTACGCAGGGTGGTCTGTGTTAACTTTTCTATAGCTACCGGAAGGTTTTGAATTTCATAAACAGCCTTCATAGGGTCTACTATTTGAAAATACAACAAGGCGTTGATTTCTGTCATTACGTTGTCTTTGGTAATCACGCTTTGTTTGTCAAAGTCATACACCTGTTCACGCATATCTATACGTGAGGTGGCGCTTAAACGTCCGTCTTGTCGACGAGAAACGGTTTCTTTAGCTTTTTCCACAATGGGAAGAATGACATTAATACCTGCGTTTAAAGTGCGGTTATACTTTCCGAGACGTTCTACAATCATGGTTTCCGACTGCGAAACTATCTTTATACCCCGAAGGATGTAAATCACAACGAGAGCGACTAAAACGATTAAAACTATGTTAAAAGGATTCATATTAATATTGTTTTACGGTTAAAATAATACTATCTAATTTTACTATTTCCACTGGTGTGCCTTTTTCAATAACAGAACCGTCTTCCGACACTGCCTTCCAATCATCACCGTCAACAGCCACACGGCCTGTCTGTTGCGAAGCATCAATACGTTCCGACACAACGGCCTTGCGTCCGACAAGAGCATCTGCATTGGTTTTCACATTTTTTGACTTGCGATCCATAAATTTGAGCATAAAAGGACGCAAAAACACAAAAGTCAATAATGATACTACAGCAAAAATGACTATCTGCCAAGTGAGCCCGGCACCCAACCCTGCTGCTATTGCTGAAAAACCGGCTCCGATAGCGAAACAAATGGAGCCGAAAGCGGCTGTACATATTTCAATAATGACTAAAAGAATGGCTATGATTAACCAAATATGCCACGATGTAATTATTAATTCCATATCAATATTTTTTTTTGCAAATATAGTAAAAAAAGATATATACTAAATCATCTTCATAAGAAAAAAATATTTATCTCCCGATTTTGCTTTCAGACATATTTTCCAACATAAAAAAAAGAAGCCGTGAAGACTCCTTTTTAAAAAATAATATAATCAAGGTTTTTCAAATATCCTAACGCTATTCACCATGTTTACAATCCTCGCTCTCACACAATTCTCCTTCACATTCCATCTCTATGGTTACATGATGTATGCCCAAATCGCCCAATTGATGTTTTAATTCTTGTTTTATCGTCTGCACGTTATCATAACTATGCAAGACCACATGTGCCGTGAGCGCATTTTCGGTGGTGCTTAACGCCCATACATGCAAATGATGAACATTTACCACCGCAGGATAAGATGCTATAGTTTGCTCTATAATATCGTAATCCACATTGTCGGGTACGCCGTCTAAGGACAGACGAAGGCTTTGTTTTAATAATTTCCAGGTAGAAAAAGTGATTACTATTGCCACTACTATACCTATAACGGGGTCAACAAAATACCAATGAGTATAATATATTACTATTCCCGACACCACTACCGCCAGCGACATCAACGCATCGGCAGCCATGTGCAAATAAGCTCCTTTTACATTTATATCCCGCTCTTTGTCTTTTATAAACAGCCATGCCGTAAACCCGTTTATAAGCACTCCTACCGCAGCTACCCACGCAATAATGCCTCCTTGTACCTCCACGGGCGTTATCAACTTATGCACGCTTTCTACAACTATACCACCCACCACTATCAACAATATCACGGCATTAACCAAAGATACCAGAATGGTGCTTTTTTTAAGTCCGTAGGTGTATTTTTTGGAAGTGTGTATACGCAAAAGCCGAAAAGCCAATAAAGCCAATACCAGACTGACAATATCTATCAAATTATGCCCTGCATCTGATATTAATCCCATGGAATGAGAATACAGTCCAAAACCAAATTCCACCAATACATATGTCACATTTAAGGTAATGCCCAAAATGAAGGCTTTGTTTAATGAATTTACATCTATTTCGTGATGATGATGGTGATGATGATGGTGATGTTCTTTCATTCTATTGCTATAATTTTTGTTAAAAATCATTTATCTCCATAATGTTGATATAACAACTAATATTGACGCCCTATATATTCAAATCCTAAATCTTCCACTGCTTTTTTCACGTCACTTTCATATGGATTTCCGCTAACTATCACTAATTGACGTCCTATGTCAACTTCCACATTATTCACACTTTCCAATTGTCGTATGGCTTTTTCTACTGACATTTTGCAATGATTGCAACTTAGGCCGCTTACTTTATATATTACTTTATCGTTAAGCATGATTTTATTTTTTTTATATTTCAAAACAAAAGCATTACATAATAATAACAAAAAAACAATACTACATAATATATCCCACATCGAAGGCGATTCTATATGATGACAGACTATATCTGTAATAGGCAATACAAACCAAGATGCCGGCAAGAAACAATCTAATATAATTCCTCCCAGCAAGGCACCGGAAACGATGGATAGCAAATATAAAACAAGTTGCCTACGCCCCATGGTTTTACCTATTACTATCATATTGGCAATACTTACGGCAGGCCCTGCAATTAAAAACACTAAGGCAGCCCCCGGCGTAAGTCCTTTAAGCATCAATGCGGCAGCAATAGGAATAGAACCCATGGTGCAGACATACATAGGAATTGAAATTACTAATAATAGCAACATCATGACGATGGGAGACAAATTGAGCGTAAGAAAAAAGTTGTCGGGAACAGCTACTGTTATCAAAGCACCCAGTAAAAGGCCAATAACCAGCCATTTGCCGATATTTTGAAACATTTCAACAAAACTATAATGAAAAACATGCTTGATTTGCTGCAATATTGAAACTTTTTCTTCTGTTTGAGATAAACTTTTCTTATGAACAATTATTTCATTCTTAGAAAATTGTGTTGTCACCATTCCTCCTGCCAATCCTGTAAGCAATGCAACCACAGGTCGTAGTATTGCAAATGGAAGTCCCATCATGGAATATGTGGCAATGATAGAATCCACTCCGGTTTGTGGTGTTGCTATCATGAAAGCTATTGTTGCACCCCTTGATGCCCCGTCCCGCCGAAGAGAAACAGCGGTAGGGATTACTCCGCAAGAACACAAAGGAAGAGGTATACCTAAAAGTGTAGCCAATAATACCGACCTGAAATTTTCCTTGCCGAGATAAGCTTCCAATATTCCATGAGGAACATACACATGGAGTATGCCTGCTATTAAAAAGCCCATTAACAAATAAGGAGCCATTTCACAAAGCATAGCATAAAAGGCAGAAAAAAAAGTTAACATAAAATATTAAATTACCGTTGCTTAATATCCATTTTTTTCATCTTGTCGGTGAATTGCTCTACATTACATCCTGCAGAACAATTGCTGCAACCGCAACTGCATTTTCCTTGTTTGTTGCGTTTATATGTAACATATCCGGCTATCGACACTGCAATTGCTACTACAATAAGAATAATGATACTCGCTGCATTCATGATTTTATCTATTAAATAAATAACATTGCTATCAAATAACCTAACCACGCAACTACCCAAGCAATGGCACATTGGAACAACACCATAAATAATGCCCATTTTCCGCCCAATTCACGACGTACGGTTGCAATAGCTGCTGCACAAGGAGTATATAATAAACTAAAAATAAGTAATGGAACAGCGGTAAGAGCGGTGATGGCTTCTATCATATTCAATACTTCCAAAGTAGAAACCACACTTTCTTTAGCTAAAAATCCGGCAATAAAAGATGTAACCACCCTCCAATCTCCCAATCCGAGAGGTTTGAATAAAACGGCAATCGGACCTGATATGGCTGCCAACATACTGTCGGAACTATCTTCCACCATATTAAACCGAAAATCAAAAGATTGCAAAAACCAAACCACCACTGTAGCCATAAATATAATGGTAAAAGCACGTTGAACAAAATCTTTGGATTTATCCCACAACAAATGGCCTGTATTCTTTGCCCCCGGCATACGATATGGAGGCATTTCCATTACAAACGGAGCCACTTCCTTTGTTTTACGGAACAATTTTGCTACCAATGCAAAAAGTATTCCGACTATAATACCTAAAACATACAATCCGACCATAATTAATCCTGTATGTTCAGGGAAAAATGCATCTACAAAGAATCCATAGACGGCAATTTTTGCAGAACAACTCATAAAAGGTGTCAACAAGATGGTTAATTTACGATCGCGTGCAGACGGTAAAGTACGGGTTGCCATCACTCCGGGAACAGAACAGCCGAAACTGATGAGCATAGGTACTATACTTCTGCCGGAAAGACCTATTTTACGCAACAATCCGTCAGAGATGAAGGCAATACGGGCCATATAACCGCTATCCTCCATAAGAGATAGGAAGAAAAACAAAACCACGATGATGGGAACAAAACTCAGCACACTGCCCACACCGCCGAAAATAGCATCTACTACCAAAGAACGTATGGGCTCGCTTACCTGCCAATTTATAAAGGCATTATTCACCGCATCACCCAAAGAGGTAATACCCATGTCCAACAAATCTTGTAACCAAGCTCCTATCACATCAAACGTGAGCCAAAATACTAAAGCAATTATGCATAAGAAAATCGGTATGGCCGTAAATTTACCTGTAAGCAATTTATCTATCTTCCTGCTTCTTGCACTTTCTTTATTCTCTTGAGGTTTAACCACGGTTCTGGAACAAAGTTGCTTAATAAAAGAAAAACGCATATCGGCAATAGCTGCATTGCGATCCAAACCGCGTTCTTCCTCCATTTGTTTCACAATATGCTCTATTGTATCTTTTTCATTTTGCGATAATTGTAATGTATCCAAAAGTGCATCATCTCCTTCTACCAACTTTTCTGCAACAAAACGCAATGGCAGATTGACACTGTTTGCATGATTTTCAATTAAGTGCATTACACTATGCAAACAACGGTGAACCGCTCCCCCTTCTTCGTTATTGACACAAAAATCTTGTCTGACAGGTTTTTCCTGGTATTTTGCCACATGCATGGCATGCTCTATCAACTCGGCGACACCTTCGTTTTTAGCTGCTGAAATAGGAACAACGGGAATTCCGAGCAATTTTTCCATCTCGTTAACACGAATGGTTCCTCCGTTGTTTTTTACCTCATCCATCATATTCAATGCCAAAACCATCGGCACCCCTAACTCCATCAATTGTATGGTAAGATATAAGTTGCGTTCTATATTGGTAGCATCAACTATATTAATAATAGCATTTGGTTTTTCTTCCACTATCATCTTTCTTGCTACCACCTCTTCTGCTGTATAAGGAGATAAGGAATATATTCCGGGTAAATCAGTAACCAAGGTTTCGGGATATCCTTTAATAACACCATCTTTTCTATCAACAGTGATTCCGGGGAAATTACCTACATGTTGTTTAGCCCCTGTTAATTGATTGAATAGCGTTGTTTTTCCGCTATTTTGCTGACCGGCCAATGCAAAAGTAAGCTTACTCCCTTTCGGAAGCGGCGTTTCATCTTTTTTGGAATGATATTTTCCTTCTTCACCTAATCCGGGGTGAGCATTGTGTTCATGTAAGGAATTATTATAAGGAACATTATCAATCAAAGACCCCGATTCGTTCTTTTCTTCAAGTTTGCTTTTATCAATGGGTTCTATTTCAATTTGAGCAGCTTCTGCCAAACGTAAAGAAAGAAAATATCCATGAATTCTTACTTCTATAGGATCTCCGAGCGGAGCATATTTTAATAATGTAATTTCCGCATTAGGAATCACTCCCATATTTAATAAATGCTGACGAACAGCCCCTTGACCGCCTACCGCGGTTATTTTTGCTGTCTTTCCTATTTGTAAATCTTTAAGTTTCATATCATTATTTATTATTCATCTAAAAATCTATACCTACACGTAATGCCATAAACAACGGGCTTTTATATGTATCTTCTCCCGCTGCAGGATTGATAATATATTGAAAATCGGGTTGGAGGAAAAAATGTTCATTAAATACATATTGATAAGTAAGCTCAACTACTGTTTCATGCTTATAATCATTGGCCAACAAAGATGAACTTACAGCTATCCCCAAATTATCTTTTCCCTGTTTGGAGAACACACCGCCGAAATGGAATCCACCTCCTAAATGAACATAATTCTCACTTAGCGATTGAGGAGAATAAGCTGCCATCAAAAAAGCGGCCATGCTTCTTTCATCTTTTTTCCAAAATTCTTGTTCCCCGCAAAAATGTACTTCTATATTATTTTGAGCAGTTTGCCAAGCAACACCTATTTTATAAGAACCCTCCAATTGATCATTGATATTGGTTTTAAATTCAAATTCACTTGCAACTATAGCTCCTTTCTCGGTAATAAAACGCCAATGAACATTATATGGATTGTCGTCGAAACCAAACGGGGAATCAAAAGCACCCACCTGCCAGTTCACCCAATCTTTAATATTCCATTTCACATTTAATCCCCATGAAGTAATAGGAAATATAGGCACTCCGAAAGTGCTTGACAATATTGAATTAATACCGAAAGAACTATTCAAGAACAAACCGGCCTTATCGGTAAAAGCATAGGCGGCGTTAAAATCTTGCAATCCTGCCATAATCTCTACAGGACCTAAAATTTGTTGAAAATACAACTCCTGCAAAAAAGCATGATTCCCTGCCTCTATGTTATCGGCTACTTGAAAATCGCCCAACCAATTTTCGGAAGGGCAAGTTCCGTGGGTGGTGGCTCCGCTTAAAACCAATTGTCCGCCTTTCCACCATCCGGCTTTTTCGGTATCAAAAGTAATACCTAAAGTACCATATCCCAAATAACCGAACCCCAACTGTTTGCCTCCTACTACATTACCGGCAAAATCACCGACATACGACGCTTGAAATTCAAAAGGAAATTCCTTTTCTTTTACTTCTGTTTGTGCCATTGAGCACATACAAACTAACATTGCACTTAAAAATATTATTACTCTGTTCATATGACTTATATTTTTTTGTGCAAAAATAAAAGCATTTGTACGGAACTCCCATCCCCTTTTATAGGGATTTTTTATTTTTTTTATCCCCTCTTATGGGGATAGATTGTTTTACTATGCATATAAACATATTGATAAACAATGATATATAAAACTACTTTAGATGCAACTTTTTCTTCAAAATTTTTCCTATTATACGATATACCAACACGGCGGCAGTAACGTCCGATGTTTTATCCGCTTCGTTAGGGCAAAGTTCCACTACGTCAAATCCTACCACATTTTTCTGTGCTACCAACATCGTCAACAATTTATTCAATTGACGCCACGACAACCCACCGGGCAACGGGGTGCCGGTAGCGGGTAGGATGGAGGGATCTAAGCCGTCTAAATCTATGGTGAGATACACATTATCGGTCAACCGAGACACAGCTGCCTGCATCCATTCATCGTTATCGTCTAACAAATGAGCATAAAAAATATTATCTTTTAATATATATTGTTGTTCTTCTTCTGCCACTGAGCGTATTCCTACCTGCACCACCCTTGCACACGACTGCGCCCTGCGCATTACACATGCATGATTGTATTTTGAGCCGTGATAATCTTCTCTTAAATCGGCATGAGCATCAATTTGCAATACCGATAAATTGTCATAATGTTCGGCCGTGGCTTGTATGGCTCCGCAACTCACCGAATGCTCGCCGCCGAGCACTCCTACCAATTTGTTGTCTTGTAAATACAAATTCACCCGCTCTCTTACCGCCTTTACCATCTCTTGCGGTGTGCTTAATTCCACTATGGGCATTGCGGTGTGAATGCCTTGTTTATATATGGAAATATCCTCTTCTACATCGTATAATTCTATGCTGTCAGATGCATCTATCATGGCTTGCGGACCTTTATCTGCACCCTTTACATACGTACTGGTACCGTCATAAGGCACCGGCAGCAATACCACTGCGGCTTGCTCATATTCGGTATATTGCCTGTCCATGTCTAAAAAATATTCCATACTTTCTTGGATATTATCAGTTTCTATAATAATATATCGCTACAACAAATTCTTTATCGCTGCTTGAATCTGCTCATATTTATCTTCATACCCCGGCTTTTGTAATAATGCGAACATATTATTTTTATATGCTTCCACTCCGGGTTGGTTAAAAGGATTTACTTTCAACATATATGCACTCAAACCGCAAGCATATTCAAAAAAGTATATCAATTGTCCCAAATGATACTCGTTCATAGCCTCTATCTCCAATTTAACAGTAGGCACACCACCTTGCTCATGTGCTAATATGGTAGCTTTTTCCGCTTCATGATTGATATCATCCAAGGTTTTGCCGGACAAAAAATTCAAACCGTCCAAATTGGCTTCATCATAAGGAACCTCACAAGTATGGTTGGAATGTTTAAGACTTAAAAATGTTTCAAAAAACAAACGTTGCCCCTCTTGCATATACTGTCCCATGGAATGCAAATCGGTAGTATAAAGCAAGCCTGCAGGGAACAATCCCTTACCTTCCTTTCCTTCACTTTCTCCATAAAGTTGTTTCCACCATTCTATAAAATAATAGAAACGTGAATCAAAAGATGCCATTACTTCAATATTTTTTCCTTGTTGCAAAAAATAATTACGCATGGCGGCATATTGCAATGCTATGTTGCTATCGTCCAAATGACTCAAGGCTATTTTCATATCCACAGCACCCTGTACCAATTGTTGAATATCACATCCTGCCGCTGCTATAGGCAACAAGCCCACCGGAGTAAGAACAGAATAACGGCCTCCTATATCATCGGGAATGACAAAGGTGTCATATCCTTCATTGTTTGCCAAGGATTTTAACGCTCCTTTTTTGGCATCTGTGATACACACCACCCTTTCTTTTGCGCCCGCTTTACCATATTTGGTTTCGCAATGTTGTTTTAACAAGCGAAAAGCGACTGCCGGCTCGGTAGTGGTACCGCTTTTTGATATCACTATAATAGCATAATCTTTCTGCTCCATTTGCTGCAATAAAGCATGCATGTAGTCTTGAGAAAGTTGATGTCCTGCATATATGACCTCAGGTTTGTCTTCATTCAACTCTCCTCTTATAGCACTTATCACCGCTCTTGCCCCTAAATACGAACCGCCGATTCCGACTACTATCACCATGTCTGCCAAACGACGGAGCCTGTTTGCTACCTGCTGTATTTTACATATTTCTTTCTCCGTTATTGCTTGCGGCAAATCCATCCAACCTAAAAAATCATTACCCGAAGCATCTCTTCGTATCAAATGCAAAGCATCTTCTTTATTACAACTCGACATTGCCTTGAGTTGTAAATCCTGATTTATTTTTAATGATATCATATACTTGTATTTTAAAAAAAATAGAGGTTGAATTACACTCCAACCTCCACTTTTGCTATTGTTACATTATTTATTTAATTCCTATTTTCTTTTTTACGGCTTCAAAAATATTGTCACTTTCTTCTTGATAAAGCAATACACCCAATGAAGTATCAAAAACATAGGTATAACCCAATTCTTTTGCAACTTCGGCTATGGCTGCTTTAGCTCTGTCAATTATAGGAGTGAGCGTAACTTCTTGTTTGTTTTGGAAATCTTCTTGTGCTGAGGATTCAAAAGTTTTGATTCTGGATTCCAAATCTTGTAATTCTTTAATCTTCACTTGTTGCAAACTTTGACTCATGGTTGCCTGCTTGTCTTGGAAATCCATTGCTTTTTTCTCATATTCCGAATACATGGCTTTTAATTCATCTTGCAATTGAGCTTGATAATCTTCCAATACTTTTTGAGCTGTGTCTATTCCCGGCATTATTTTCATTAACTCAGCAGAATTAATATGTGCCAATTTTACTTTTGTTTGAGCTTGAGCGTTAAAAACGAAGAAAAACAACGCTATGAATGTTACTACAAATGCTAATTTTCTCATATTATTATTTTATTTTTTAAGTTTACAAAGATACAATTATTTTCAATACTTATAACGTAAAAAAACGTAAAAAAATACAATACTTTACTAAATAAGCTTTTCTGTTCATACTAATCCATTAACTCTCAACTATAATAATACATTTTTCATGCCAAATGCACTTTACTGTATTTCTATCAGCTTAAAGTCTATGCTGTTTTCATTAAACAACTGACTGATTCTCTCTTGGTTGGTATCGGTTATAAATACTTGTCCGAAACTATTTCCTGCCACCATTTTTATCAATTCCGCAATACGTTTTTCGTCCAATTTATCAAATACATCGTCCAAGAGTAGCAACGGTGACTTGTGCATGAGCTGTTTCATTAGTTCAAATTGTGCCAATTTCAGGGCTATCAAAAACGATTTTTGTTGTCCTTGCGAGCAAAAACGTTTTATGGAATGCCTATCCATTTCGTATTTATAATCATCTTTGTGTATTCCTATGGAAGTGTGCTGGCTATAATAGTCCTTTTCGAAATTTTGTTGCAACATGTCAGCCATATTACCGTTATGCAAAGCTGATACGTATTCTATACTTACCTTTTCTTTACCTAATGATATCACCGAAAAATATTTTTCCAATATAGGCATGAATGTCTTTACAAATTCTTTCCGTTTATTAAAAATATATTCGGCCTGCATGCACAAGCGTTCGTCCCAAATTTGCAATTGTGAAGCATCAAAATGCTTGTTGTCGTATTGTTGCTTTAGCAAAGTATTCCGCTGATTGAGTAAACGATTATACGATATTATTTTTTCCAAATACACTTTATCGTATTGCGAGATAATGCTGTCAAAATATTTCCTTCGCGTTTCGGCCAATCCGTTGATATAATCCGTATCACTCGGCGAAACCATTACAGAAGGCAACAAACCGATATGCTCTGATAATTTATCGTATTCTTTTTGGTTATATTTCAGAATTTTACGTTTTCCGTCCTGCTGTATGCAACTTATTTTTTGACACCCCTCCACCCCGTCAAACACACAATCGCCTATAATGGTAAAAAACTGCTCTCCATAACGAATGTTTTGCATATCGGAATTGGTAAAATAACTTTTTGTCATGGAAAGATAATACACGGCATCCAACATATTGGTTTTACCCACTCCGTTAAGGCCTACTATACAATTCACACTCGGCGAAAAACCGTATTGAGCGTCGGTGTAATTTTTAAAATTGATAAGGTGTATGTTTTCTATATGCATTATTGCTCGTTTATCAATTGTTGCATACCGGGGCTGGCATATACTTTTATGTTTCCGTTGTCATTATATATCATATATACTTCCAACTCCGTATGCTGTTGTACAAATTTTTTGCTTGCTTCCACACCCATTACCATAAATGCTGTGGCATATGCATCTGCATAAACAGCCTTCCGGTGCAATACAGCTACACTCAATAAAGACTGTTTCAACGGATATCCCGTGTGCGGATTGATTATATGACTATAGCGTTCTCCGTTAAGCGGCTTATATTTTCTATAATTTCCTGATGTTACTATTGCTTTATTATACAACGGAATAGAGGCTATTACTTCCGGATTTTCATCAGTAGGTTCTTCTATACCCACTCTCCATGGTTTTCTTACTTTATATCCTCCGCATCTTACCTCGCCGCCTATATCCACTAAATAATTATGTATGCCTTTACAAAGAAGGTATTCCGATAGTTTATCCACCGAATAACCTTGAGCAATGGCATTCATATCCAATTGAATACAATCTTTTGCTTTGATTATTTTTCCTTGTTCCAACTTTACTTTTTGCCAGCCCACGCACTCCAACAAACTATCTATTACCACACCGTCATTCAATACCGGCTGCCCGCCTTGAGGGCCAAATCCCCATGCTTTTACTAAGGGAGACACCGTTATATCAAACTCTCCTTGCGTACTTTCACTTATTTGTCGGGCGATGGTAAACATTGTCACAAAATCGTGATTCAACACCACTTGTGTATCACCTTGATTTATTTTCGAGATAATAGAACTCGCATTATACACCGATGCCGTGTAATCAAAATCGGTGAGCAGGCTATCTATTTCCGCTGTAAAATCACGCCCCAGACTATCAAAATACTTCACTCGATAATAGGTGCCCTGCGTAAATCCTTCTATGGTACGCATTTCATATTTATCGCTGCATGCGTTCAATAATATCAATGTTAACAATAGAATGAAATATGTCTTTTTCATTTTTTTACAAATCCACATTATCCAATATTGATAGTTTTTTGGAAGGCCAATACACAGCAGGAAAAGTAAGCAACAACACTACCAACACTATCATCACCACGTCAAACAGATGTATTTCCACAGGATAGGCATCTATTAAATAATGTCCGTCTCCGAAAGTGATTATCCCGAATTGATGCTGCAAAAAACAAAACAACAATCCCAAAACCAATCCTATCAACAAACCTATAACAGATATCAACATCCCTTCATGCATGAATATTTTTCTCAACATTGCATTATCGGCACCTAAGGCATAAAACACCTTTACTTCCGATTTCTTTTCCAAAATCAATATAGCCATCATTCCCATCATATTGAATGTGGCTATGAGTAAGATAAACGATAAAATGGCATATATACTCCATTTTTCCGATTGCATTACTTTATAAAGATCTTCTTCCTGCTGATAGGCATTCCGAATAAAAAACTTATCGCCATATAATTTATTTAATTGCTTTTGCACCTTGTGAACCATGCCGGGCCTGCATTTGATTTCTAAAGATGTAAATTCATCGGCATAACCCAATAAATCTTGTGCAAATTCCAAAGGTACTATAACATATTGTGCGTCATACTCGGTATAGGAATAAAACACGCCGGAAGGAATTATCGACCGGGCATTCAAAGCAGACATTCCTGCTGTTGCTTTCAGTGTTTTGGTACGATTGGGATAATACACTTTTAACATATTATCAGCCTTACCCGAACCGTCTATGCCGAGCCTGTAGGCAATTTCACCGCCGACCACCGCCCATGCTTGTCCGAATTCATTCAATACAAAACCTCCTTGTTTTACTATGGTGTCCATGCTATTCATTTTATAATAGTCATCTCTAACACCTTTTACATTGGCTATCACCTGCTTATCGTCGTGCACCCACACTGCCACATCCGATAGCACTTCAGAACAATAAAGCACATTCTCCATCTGCTCTATTTCCGCTATATTGATGGCATCGGAGGAAAAGGTTTTGCCTTTTTGGGCTATCATTTGTATATCGGGATTAAAAGAATTGACTGCCGTAGCCACAAAATTCTGCAATCCGTTAAAAATGGATAATACTATCAATAATGCGCCGGTAGCAACAGCTATACCGGCCAATGACATTATAGAAATGAAATTGATGATATTATGCGACTTTTTGGCAAATAAATATCTTGCTGCAATCCGACGATATACGTTCACTTTTTAAGTAAATTATCTATATTTTCCAAATAATCCAAAGTGTCGTCATATATCCAATTGAGTTCCGGAATTACACGCACTTGATTTTTAACTCGTTGTCCTAATTTAAACCGCAATTCCTTGCCGCTGTTCACCAAGGTGGCAAAAACCGCTTTTTTATCTTTAGTAGCATAGATGCTTACATACACTTTGGCATATGACATATCCCTGCTCACTTCCACTCGAGTAACGGTAACCATGGCATTGCCGTATATATTTCTGCCTTCCGTTTGCAACACATCGGATAGTTCTTTTTGTAACAGCCTCGCTACTTTTTGTTGTCTTGTAGATTCCATAATTTATCTCAATGATAGTAAAATGGTAAAACGCACTATGGCGATTTTTATTGTTAATTAATCATTCTGACACCACTTTGTTATATATTTCATACCACTGCAAAAACACCCGACCGTTTATACAAGAAAAGAACTCTGTTACCTTTGCGTAGCAGAGTTCTTACATCACTTCTTAGAAACTATTAGAGGGTGTGATAAGGTTTAATTAAACCTTTACCTGTTTCTATTGCAGCTTCATTGTCGGGAATCAATTTGTGGTGACGTTCCGGCAAAGATTTTTCCAAACCTTTATGAATAAATTCGGGAGCCACAATGGGTTTCAATTTTAAGAAACCGCCCAATACCACCATATTAAACACTTTTGCTATACCCAATTCTTGAGCTTTTGCCGTAGCTTCTATTTGGTAAATATTGATATCCTTACGTGTGGGATGATGGGTAATACCATTGGGGTCGTATATGAGCAACCCGCCGGGTTTTACACTGTTTTCAAATTTATCCAAAGATTGTTGGTTTAAAATAATAGCGGTGTCAAATTGGTTGATAATAGGAGAACTGATACGTTCATCACTGATAATCACCGATACATTGGCGGTACCACCACGCATTTCGGGACCATAAGACGGCATCCAACTTACTTCTTTATCTTGCATTACGCCTGAATAAGCAAGAATTTTACCCATAGAAAGTACACCTTGACCTCCAAAGCCTGCTATGATTATTTCTTCTGTCATGATTCTACAATTTAAATTATTTATTAACTACAGTTAAAGGATGGTCAACTACTATACGATTGATATCTACATTTTCAACTATTTGACCGTTTACTTTGATATCACCGATAGGATAGTTGGGGAACATATTTTCTTCCATCCATTGATTTGCTTGTACAGGAGTCATTTTCCAACCGGAATTGCAAGAAGAAACTATTTCTACGAAAGAAAGACCTTTTTGCAATTTTTGGTTTTCAAAAGCCTGCTTAATAGCTGCTTTAGCCTTGCGAACAGCCGTAGGGGTATGTACACTTTGACGAGTAACATAATATGTGCCCGGCAAGGTGGCAAGCAATTCTGTTATACGCAACGGGTAACCGTTGAGTGCCACATTACGACCATAAGGAGTGGTGGCCGATTTCATACCTACCAATGTAGTAGGAGCCATTTGACCTCCGGTCATACCATAAATACCGTTATTCACAAAAATCATAGTGATATTTTCACCACGATTACAAGCATGTATGGTTTCTGCTGTACCTATAGCGGCCAAGTCACCATCACCTTGATAAGTGAATACGAAACAATCCGGATTTAAACGTTTTGCTGCTGTTGCCAATGCAGGAGCACGACCGTGTGCTGCTTCTTGAAAGTCAACATCAAAATAATTATATGCCAATACGGAGCATCCTACGGGTGCTATACCTATGGTTTTATCTTGAATGCCAAGCTCATCTATTACTTCGGCAACTATACGATGTGCTGTTCCATGACCGCAACCGGGACAATAATGCATAATAGCATCTGTCAACACTTTTGTTTTGGTATAAACCAAATTTTCGGGTTTTACTATATCTAAATTTGCCATGATGTCTTCTTATTTTATTATTTTAGTTTCTAAAGCTTCCAATACTTCGGTAGGAGTAGGAATAATACCACCAAAACGACCAAAATGTTCTACCGGCAACTTGCATTCCGTAGCCAATTTCACATCTTGTATCATTTGTCCTGCACTCATTTCCACCGTCAAAATACCTTTTACCCTTTGGGCAACGGCTCTCAACTGCATGGTGGGGAACGGGAACAAGGTTATTAAACGGAACAAACCCACTTTCAAACCTTTTTCACGAGCCATTTGCATTGCCTTCATAGAAATACGAGCAGATGAACCGTAAGCTACTATGATATAGTCAGCATCTTCACAATTAAGAGCCTCATAGCGTACTTCTTTTGCTTCCATTTCTCTGTATTTGGCTTGTAATTTATGATTGAATACTTCTTGTTTTGCAGAATCCAATTCCAAAGAGGTGATGATATTATGTCCGCGGTCGGCAGGTTTACCCCATGTGCCCCAAGGAGCATTCTTTCTGCGTTCTTCTTCTGTCCAGCGAGGAATATAATCTCTGGTGTATAATTTTTCCATACATTGACCTATTGCACCGTCGGAAAGAATTAATACAGGATTACGATATTTAAATGCAATATCCCATGCATCAAATACAAAATCATACATTTCTTGAACCGAAGCAGGTGCTAAGGTATATAATTGATAGTCCCCGTGGCCACCGCCTTTTACCGATTGGAAATAATCGGATTGGGACGGTTGAATGGTACCCAATCCGGGACCTCCACGCATCACATTTACCACTAAACAAGGAATTTCTGCTCCGGCCAAATAGGTCAAACCTTCTTGCATCAAACTTATACCGGGAGATGACGATGATGTAGCCACTTTCTTACCTGTAGCTGCTCCTCCATATACCATATTAATGGATGCCATTTCACTCTCGGCTTGAAGAACCGTCATTCCGGTAGTTTCCCAAGGTTTCTCGGCCATTAACGTTTCCATCACTTCTGATTGCGGGGTAATAGGATAACCAAAATAACCATCTGTACCGCTGGCAATCATTGCACGGGCAATTGCTTCATTACCCTTCATTAACTTTAATTCTTTTGCCATTTTATGTAACTTTTTACTGTTTATTACTTTTCTCTATAGACAGATATTACTCCATCCGGACATACTACTGCACAATTAGTACAGCCTACGCATGCATCACTTTGCATTTCAAGGTAATTGTAACCTTTGCCATTTACTTTCTTGGATAAGCCGATAACGTTAAGCTTACAAGCAGTAATACAAACGCCACAGCCTTTACATCTTTCTGTGTCAATTACTAATGTTCCTCTTGCCATTATTATCTGATTTTTAGTTTATTATATTTATTATTATCGTCTTTTCTATGAGTTTACGAAATTAGCATTTTTTTATCATATAAAACTCAAAATCGCTATTTTTTTTCTACCACCCATCTTCTACTCCATTCAAATTAATGATAATCAAATATAAAAAAAAATTATACTTTTGCCGAAATTTAGAATAGATGATACAATTAGTCATTTTTGATTTAGACGGCACCCTTTTATATACCTTGGAAGATTTAGCCAATGCTGTAAACCATGCTTTAAAAAAGCACCATTTACCCACCCACGAATTGGAACAATACAAATATTTTGTCGGAAACGGAATCCATCAACTACTGATACGCTCCACACCGCAAAACATACACAAAACACCCGTTTTTGAAAGCATCGCCAGTGATTTTTTACAATACTACTCCGCTCACAAATTCGACACCACCCGTCCTTACAACGACATCCCCGAACTATTGCATGCACTTCAGGAACAAAGCAAAATGATAGCCGTTGCTTCCAACAAAATGCACGAAGCCACCCTGCCTATCATACAATATTATTTCCCGAATATCATCTTCAATGCCGTCATCGGCTTAAACGCCCGACGACAAGCCAAACCGCATCCGCAAATGATTAATGAAATACTGGAGACATGCCGGGTTGCAAACAACCATACCATATATATTGGAGACAGCAATGTGGACATGCTCACCGCCCGCAATGCCAACATCACATCGGTAGGAGCCCTTTGGGGCTATCGCACTAAAGAAGAACTGCTCAATGCCGGTGCCGACTGCATAGCCGCCCAACCTCTTGACGTACTGGAGATAATTGCAGGGTTATAAAAAAATGTAGAAAGTTATCCTTTCTTATTATCGTTTGTAAAATCTGCTATAATAAAAATACAGGAATAAATCAAAGCCGACTATACAAATGTTAAAAACATACAGAAACGTCACCCAGTCGGCATTGCCGGTAAGTTTATGCACTATTCCCAAAACATATCCCATAATGATAATAATCATAAACACTGGACTTTTTCCTGCAACCACTTTTGTTTTTAACGCTTTTACTATGGAAAAAGGCCAACTGCATGCAAAACATAGCAACATCAACATTTCGCATATAGAACTGATAGTATTCATCAAATTTTATTTTTTAAATTTAGACATGAACCGCTCGTTGTCAACAATATAACGGACATGTTCGGCACAACCCGCTTTCACTTCCCCTTCATACACTTCTATTTGAAAAGTCAGTTTACGGTCTTCAAC
>DBXT01000076.1 GCA_002309615.1 Bacteroidales bacterium UBA1205 | reverse complement strand
ACCACTCGTGGCTTAAAAGAAAACGAGATGGCAGGTATAGTTGATATGATAGACGCAGTTTTGTGCGATGTCAACAACGAGGCCTTGATAGAAAAAACACGTAAGCAAGTTAATGAAATGATGGCTAATCGTCCTTTATTTGCTTGGTAATAAACAACGTAATAATTTTTGGGGTGTCCTTCGGGACACTCTTTTTTTTGTAGAAAAAGGGATGAAAAGAATATATCTAACATGGTTGTTATCATTGGTGACAGCCTTTGTTGTTGCCCAGTCTGATTCCTTGACATTGCTGCAGGGTAATTGGCAGATAGATACCATAGAAAACGGTTTGATATTTAAGCAAATACATTTTGTCAATCAAGAGTATTTTGCTTCCAATCAAAATATCACTATTTTAGAGATTTTGCCGGAAGCGAATGCCAAATTGGCGTTTGCATCGGCACACGGGAGAAAACACACCTCCGCCATGGCAATTGAAAACAATGCCATAGCCGCTATCAATGGTACTTATTTTGACATGAAAAACGGTCGGACTATTTGTTTTATGAGAATTAATGGGAAAAATATCAGTACCAATGTTCCTCAAAAATCGGATCCGGTGCACCGAAAATATTATCAATATGGAACTTTAGTGTTGCAAGAGGGAAAACCGGTCATATTAAAAGCCGATAGCTTAAGGACATGGGAAAATACGCTTTCTTATACCGACATCATGACGGCAGGACCTTTGTTGCTAAAAGATGGGAAAGAAGAAACCTATAGGCACGATAGAACATTTGTTACCAATCGACATAACAGAACAGCCGTCGGCATAAAAGCAGATAGCACCGTTTTACTGTTGACAGTGGATGGCAGAATGGAAGAAAGTGCCGGCCTGACCTTGGACGAATTGTGTGCAACCATGAAATGGCTTGGTTGTCAAGATGTTATCAATATGGATGGTGGAGGCTCAACAACATTTTATTTGCATAGCAATCAGTCAGATACGGCAATTGTCAACTATCCTACCGATAATGGGAAATTCGATCACCAAGGAGAAAGGCGAGTTGCCAATGCTATTTTATTGCTGAGAAAATAAAATTATATCGTAAAAATAATCCTTGAAAAGGTGCTGTGATATGCTTTTTTTTATTACCTTTGCACATTTAATCTTTAAGTAAGCAGATAGGAAGAAAAATGAAAAAAATAGTTGTCTTTATTTTATGTAGTTTTTTTGTAGGGAAGGTTTTTTCACAAGCTGTTTCTTTAGAAACTGCAAAAATGGTTGCCAACAATGTTTATACACAAGTTACAGGAATGCAAAAAAATGCAGTAACACTTACTTTGTATTCCGACAAAACAATTTCCGACACACACAAATCCATCAATCAAGAAGTTTATTATTATATTTTCAATACCAGTGACAGTGGTTTTGTGATTGTTTCCGGAGATAAAAGAGCCATTCCTGTATTGGCTTATTCAACAGAAGGCAATTTTGATACCACAGACATGCCGGACAATATTAAATGGTGGTTTAGTACTTATGAAGACCAAATAGATATAGCCAAAAGTCAAAGTGCCGTTGCTTCTATAGACTTGCAACAACAATGGGATGAATGTATTTTGAATCAACCCTTAAAAAACAGGAAAGGCACAGCGGCAGTGTCTGCTTTGTGTTTTACTAAATGGGGACAAGGAAGCCCTTACAATAAATTTTGTCCTTATGATACGGCAGCATCCCAAAGAACTTATACCGGTTGTGTGGCAACTGCCATGGCACAAGTGATGAAATATTGGAATTTTCCTGCAACGGGAATGGGTACACATACCAGTACTGATACCACATACGGAATCTTGACAGCCGATTTTGGTCATACTTCTTATGCATGGGATAAAATGGCGGTAACCAATCCTGCAACAACTGACACCAATATAGCTTTGTTGATGTATCATTGTGGAGTAGCACTGAATATGGATTATGGTACAACTGGAAGTTCTGCCTATACTTATTTAAATGATTATTGGATTCAAAGAGGTTATATAGATGTTCCTACCGCTTTGAATAACTTTTTTAAATACGATAGTGTACAAGGTTATCACAGAGATTCGTGTACAGAAGCTGCATGGATAGCCATGTTGAAGGCCGAATTGGATTTATCCCGACCGATAGTCTATGCTGGTACAAGCAATTCAGGAAGCGGGCATGCTTTTGTTTGTGATGGTTATGACAATAGTAACAACTTCCACATGAATTGGGGTTGGCATGGAACATCTGATGGGTATTTTGCTCTTTCAGCATTGAATCCCGGTTCTTTGGGAGTAGGTGGCGGGTCAGGTGGCTACAATACCAATCAAAGAGCAGTGTTGCATATTGTTCCGAGTGATACAACAATTAAATTGTATAATTTGCAATTAAATAGTAATTTATCTATCAGTGATACTGTTATCAAGTATAAATCACCTTTTTCTCTTTCTGTGCAAGTGGCTAATATCGGAGAAGGCGATTTCAATGGATCTTTTGCAGTGGCTATATATGATTCCCTTGATCGCTTTGTTTGTTATTTAGAAGAAAAAATCAATCAATATATCCCATCAATGGGTCAAGACACTTTGTTGTTTTCAACAGAAGGAAACGACGATTTATATGTACGTTCTTATACTGCTATTTTGTATTATAAATCAGGTTCTTTTGTTTGGAAGCCAATAGATGGTGGTCTTTATACTAATTCTGTTAAATTTGCTATTATACCCAAAGATCCTGCTCCTGCTATGTATTTGCGTAGCGATATGACCATTTCGCCAACAGTTGTCTACAAGGATTCTGCATTTAGTATCACTGCACAATATATAAATAGAGGAACCTTGCCTTTTTCAGGAAGTTATGCAGTGGCGGTTTACGATAGCAATTATCAAAACGTAGGTTTTGTGGCAGTGAAAAACAATGTTTCTTTACAAAACGGCTATTATACTAACCAAACATTTACTACTAAGGGAATGAGTTTGGATAGCGGTAATTATTATGCAGTGGCCATGTATAAGGATTCGACCGATACAGCATGGCAAGAATTGAAAAAATTTGGTGCTACTTCTCCCTACTATCTTCCCTTTACTGTCAAACAAGTATTTCCTATCATGCGTTTGTATAGCAATATTACCATTTCTCCATCTATGGTGATAGTGTCAACGCCTTTTACTGTCAAGGCAAATATTGCCAACTTCGGAACATCTCCGTTTGTCGGCAAGCTAAGGGCAGAAATAGTTGATGAAGAAGGACAAGAAATTGAATTGGTGCAAGAAAAGTCCATTTCCGGTTTGGGTAAAAATACTTATACTTCTTGTACATTTACTTCCAATGGCACTTCTTTGCCGGTGGGAACCTATTATATGACAATTCAAAGTCAATCTGAAAATGGAGAATGGACGATGGTGGAAAATGGCAGTTATACCAATCCTGTTGCTTTTGAAGTACATGACGACGTTAGTGTTGCCGAAAATACTTTTGATGAAGTGTCATTGTCTCCGAATCCGACTCAAGGAAAAATTTCTTTAAGAAGAGATTCCGATGGTGAAGCAGTGGTAAAAGTTATAGATATCATGGGAAGGGTTTTAAGTCAGCAAACTATTTCCACAAAAAATTTCGAAATAGACCTTCAATCTTATGCAAATGGCACGTATATTGTAAGTATAGTTGATTGTGATCATATTATTAATAAAAAAGTAGTGAAACGCTAACATATATAAAATGAAGAAGATAGTTTTATTCATTTGTTTATTATTATTAGTAGGAATAGTAAAATCGCAAAGTGTATCCGGTGTAGAAGCACAAACAGTAGCAGAGCATTTTTATGCTCATGTCAATCAATCCCGCAAGTCCAATGCTACGTTGACTTTGTATGCTACACATGCTATTTCTGATGCACGAAAATCTGTCAGTGATAAAGTTTATTATTATATATTCAATGATAGTGATGGAGGATTTGTGATTGTATCAGGTGATAGAAGAGCTATTCCGGTAATAGCCTATTCTACTGAAAGTAAGTTTGATACAGTTGATATGCCCGACAATATAAAAACATGGTTTAGCTTTTACGATGAGCAGTTGGATACTTTAATGTCCATGCCTGTTTCCGTAGCTGCCATGGTTGCCGATGAATGGAATACTTATGAGAATAATATCACTGCCAAAATGCAAAAAGGTACCAAGGCAGTGTCAAAATTGTGCAATACTTATTGGGATCAAGGATCTCCCTACAATAGATATTGTCCGTATGATAATAATGCAAACAAAAGAACCTATACTGGTTGCACCGCAACTGCCATGGGACAAATCATGAAATATTGGAATTATCCTACTTCCGGAACAGGTTCTCATACTTATACACATGCTTCCTATGGCGCTTTGTCAGCAAATTTTGCCAACGAAACTTATCAATGGTCATCTATGCCTTTGTGGAGCCCTTCTTCTTCAGATACCACCATTGCAAAGTTGTTATATCATTGTGGAGTGGCTGTTAATATGAATTATGGTCCATCAGGGAGTGGTGCTCAAACCATTTCTTCAGATACTTCTGCAAGAGTGGCTTTCAGTCGTTATTTTAAATATCAAACTGTTCAAGGTTATTTTAGATCAAGATATGCGGATTCAGTATGGATAGCAATGTTGAAGACAGAATTGGATTTATCCCGACCGATATTATATACAGGTTATTCAAGTACTGCCGGACATGCTTTTGTATGCGATGGTTACGATGCCAACAACTATTTCCATATCAATTGGGGCTGGAGTGGTTCTTCTGATGGTTATTATCAAATTTCAGCTTTAAATCCGCCAGCATTGGGAGCAGGAGGCAGTGAAGGAGGTTTTAACACCAATCAAAGTGCATTAATGCACATAGTCCCCAATGATACTACTATTGCCCCTAAAACTCACGAAATGAAATTGTACAGCAATTTGTATGTTTTTCCTACTCATCCTGCAGAAGATGGTGCGATGACAGTAATAGTAAAAATTGCAAATTTCGGCAATGCTGCATTTGCGGGAAGTTATAAAATGGATGTGTTGGATAACAATCAAAACTATGTAGGTACAGTAGAAACAAAAAATAACAAAAGTCTAAATCCCAACTATTATGATTCTTTGACATTCCAATCTAATGGAGTGGAAGGCATGAAAGCAGGTATCAATTATGTAAAAGTTTATTACAAACCGACAGGTACTTCAACATGGTTAGAAGTGGGTGCCGGTCAGGGTGGATATGTTAATTTAGTGTCTTTCACCGTAGAAGAAGGTACTTCTGATTTGGAATTATATAGCAATATTAATATTTCTCCATCGGTGGTAACACGAACTGCCAATTTTACTACCAAGGTGACAGTTGCCAATTTCGGAACAAAAACTTTTGAGGGTTTGGTCAGAGCGGATATCTATGATATTGATATGAATTTAGAACAAACCGTAAATTCAAAAACTATCACTTTGCCATGGAACAGAGCCATGCAAGTAAGTTTTGTTTCCCAAAAAACCGATTTAGAACCGGGTACTTATTATATGTCTTTCTATTATCAAGATGCAAACGGGAATTGGCAGCCTATTGATGACGGCAATTATAGCAATTTCTATGAGTTTACTATCAAAG
This sequence comes from Bacteroidales bacterium UBA1205, assembly GCA_002309615.1. Taxonomy (GTDB): domain Bacteria; phylum Bacteroidota; class Bacteroidia; order Bacteroidales; family WCHB1-69; genus UBA1205. The sequence goes on along the minus strand of DBXT01000076.1, from coordinate 6,705 downwards.
CGGATGTTGCAGTAGAAGAAAATGAGATAGACAATAGCAAAATATATCCCAATCCAACTACAGGAAAGATAGTAATAGATGCTAATTTTGAAGGAACTGCACAGGTGGAATTAGTGGACTTGTCCGGTCGAATCTTGGATAGAAAATCGGCCTCTAACAACAATTTGGAATTTGATTTAAGTGATAAAACAAAGGGAATGTACATAATTCGTTTAACAAGCGATACAAAAACATTCTATTATAAAGTTGTAAAAGAATAGAAAATAGTTTGAATATAAAATTTAAGATGAAAAAGATATTATTTTCAGTTATATGCATGGGATGCTTGTTCTCTGCATTTTCACAGCAAGTAAGTAGTGAAACAGCTCAATTGGTTGCAGAAAATTTTTATGCACAATTCAGCGGACAACATAAAAATGCTGTAAGTGTCAATTTGTATTCTACAAAACCTGTTTCAAAAGAAAGAGCTAATAGTACTGCAACATACTATTATATATATAATACTTCAGACGGAGGTTTTGTAATTGTTTCCGGTGACAAGAGAGCCGTTCCGGTATTGGCGTATTCTACAGAGAGTAGTTTTGACACAGTAGGTATGCCTGACAATATTCGTTGGTGGTTTAGTACTTACGAAGATCAAATAGATGCAGCTGTAACAACGCTGGCAGAGGCACCCACCCAAACAGCCATACAATGGAGAGAATGTATCAACAATCAGTTCAGTTATCAAAAAGCGACTACAGCTGTTTCTGCTTTGCTGACGACTAAATGGGACCAAGGATCTCCTTATAATACATTTTGTCCTTACGATGCTTCAGTAGGTAAGAGAACCTATACAGGTTGTGTGGCAACAGCCATGGCTCAAATAATGAAATATTGGAATTATCCTACAACAGGAAGCGGTTCCAGCAGTTATACTAGCCCTTATGGAACATTGTCGGCTAATTACGGCAGTACAACCTATAAGTGGGGGTCTATGGCGAATACTCCGTCATCCAGCGATACCAACGTGGCAAGATTGATGTATCATTGCGGTGTTGCAGTGGAAATGGACTATGGAACAGATGGCAGTGGAGCCTATACTTATTTGAGTGATTATTATATTCAAAGAGGTTATATGGATGCACGTACAGCAATGAAAAACTATTTTAAATATTATAGTGCTATAGGTTACGACCGCTCTAGTTTTTCAGATGCAGCATGGATAGATACTTTGAAAGCCGAATTGGATTTAAGTCGTCCTATTCTTTATGCCGGTCAAGGAACCAATGGCGGACATGCTTTTGTCTTTGATGGTTATAACAATAGCAACTATTTTCATGTCAATTGGGGTTGGAGTGGTTCTTCGGACGGCTATTTCCAAATTTCTGCTTTAAATCCGGGTTCATTAGGTGCCGGTGGTGGTGCCGGAGGTTTCAATAACTCTCAAAAGGCTATCATCCACCTTTATCCTACTTCTCCGATAATGAGATTGCAAATGAATGCCAATTTGACTATTACCCCGACAAATATGCAATATGGTAATTCGTTTAGAATTATTGCAAAACCTTACAATTCCGGCAATTTGCAATATAAAGGCGATTTTACAATAAAAATATTTGATTCCACCGGTCAATATATTTGCGATATGGAAGCAAAAACCGACTATACACTCAATCCTTCCAATTTGTTGACATTGAATTTTTATACATCAGGTCTCAGTGAGTTGTATCCGGGTTCTTATTATGCTTCTTTGTATGGCAGACATGCCGATAGCACCACTTGGTTTCGTATAGATGATGGTGATTATAGCAACAGAGTAAACTTTAAAGTTACAGGGGTGAATTTACAACTCATGGACGCCTTATCAATGAATATAGACACTGTAATTGAACATCAAGGTTTTACTATCACTGCAAAAATTGCCAATACAGGCAATGTGGCTTTCAATGGTTCTTATGCCATGATGCTGTTAGATACTGCAGGAGAATATGTTACTACAGTAAGAGAATATTCCGAACAAACATTGGCCAAAGGTGATTCCGCTACTTTATTGTTTGGTACTCTTTCAAGAACATTGCAAGAAGGTACCTATGAAGCCAAATTATATTACAAAAAATCCTCCGATACTATTTGGAGAGAAGTAAATGGCGGTGATTATGAAAATAGTTTGGAAGTGATTGTAAAAAAACGTGATAGCGAATTGCAAATCAATAGCGGGGAAGTTTTACAAGCCATGATTCCTTATCCTAATCCGACTACCGGCAAGGTAAGTTTCAATATCGGCTTCCAAGACGAAGCAAACGTGGAAATTGTTGATATATTCGGTAGAATATTACATCGCAGTACCATTTCTGCCTCAAATCCCGACTTAGACATTTCCTCTTACAGCAATGGAGTTTATCTGATTAGATTGTCAGTGGATGGTAAGTCATGCAATTATAAAATTGTAAAACAGTCATGCAGATAAAGCAGTTGTTTGGCGATGATTCCAATTATGACGAAAAAAGTTTTTTTCTCATAGCCGGACCATGTGTGGTGGAAAATGAAACCATGCCTTTGGAGATAGGCAGGGTGTTGAAAGATATCACCGATAGATTGGGCATTCCTTTTATTTTTAAAGCATCTTATCGTAAAGCCAATCGTTCCAGTATCTCTTCTTTTACCGGCATTGGAGACGAAAAAGCACTGCAAGTGCTGGCAGAAGTAAAGCGGCAACTTCAGGTTCCGGTCATTACAGACATTCATACTGCTGCAGAAGCCGCAATGGCAGCCGAATATGTGGATATATTGCAGATACCTGCTTTTTTGTGCAGACAAACCGATATCTTGCTCGCCGCCGCCAAAACCGGCAAGGTGGTGAATATTAAAAAAGGACAATTCCTTTCGGCAGAAGCTATGCGTTTTCCGGTAGAAAAGATTCGTTCTGTCGGCAACGACCGTGTCATGATTACCGAACGTGGCACCATGTTCGGTTATCAGGATTTGGTAGTGGATTTTAGAGGCGTGCAAACCATGAGAAGCAACAATTGTCCATTGGTGATAGATGCAACACATTCCGTTCAACAACCTAATCAATCTTTGGGAGTTAGCGGAGGTCGCAGAGATATGATTGCCACTATTGCCAAAGCGGGCATTGCCGTAGGTTTTGACGGCATTTTTATGGAGACACATCCCGATGTGGAACATGCCAAATCCGATGCCACCAATATGCTTCCTTTACAACAAATGGAAGACTTGTTGCAGCAGCTGATAAAAATCAGAAAAGCAGTAATTTCTTAAAAAAATAATAAAATCTAATATTTTTTTTGAGTTTAGTTGTAGTTTTTTCTATCCTTTGTAGTCAAAGGGAAAACAACATCTGACAAGATGAAACAGAAAAAAGAAAAAGAACAGAAAGAACGCGACTTTGAAAAGTTGGTGCAAGAACATCGACAGACCATCTATTCGGTGTGTTATCTCTTCGCCAACGACCGTCAGGAAGCAGATGATCTGGCACAAGAGGTGCTGATACATCTCTGGCAGGGTTTTGAGAATTTCGAAGGGCGAAGTTCGTCCAAAACGTGGGTCTATCGTGTGGCACTGAACACTTGTGTCACCCTTGACAAACGTCAGCGACGCCGTCCGGATTGCATGCCTTTGGAAGTGGATATTGACCTCTTTGCAGACGAAGATGCCTGTCCCGCAGCCAATCGTTTGCACAATCGTATCGCAAAATTACACCCCTTCGATCGTGCTTTGATTCTGCTTTGGCTTGAAGACCTGCCTTACGACGAGATTGCCGCCATACTCGGCATTTCTGTCAATAATGTCAGCGTTCGTCTGGTACGCATACGCGAGAAACTCAAATCATTCACCGACTAAACCTCAAAACAGATATGGAACAATACGAAGACATAAAAAACGAATTACAGCAGGAACTGCGAGACCTGCAACAGAATGTGGAGCAACACAGCAGCTTCAACAAAGATGTGTGGAGACGTGCAGTGAAACGATACACGCGTAGCCTCTACCGGCAAAACATACTATGTGTGGTGTTTTTGTTCGTGATGATGAGCGCCAGCCTTTTGTTTTTATATTTAGAATCATACTGGCCGTGGTGGCTTATCATGCCATATGTATTATTATTTAGTGTGCTGATAATTGACAATCTTGTGGTAACGAGAGGAATGGCACATCCCGATTGGGAAAGCAAAGATGATATTCGTTCATTGCGTGCGTGCATTCAAGCCAGCAGCAGCATGAAACGTTGGCGTGTGTGGTTCTATCGCGGATTCGGAGCTATAGTTTTGACGTTAACATACATATACATTTGGTTTAATGACCGACAAATGTTCGTCACCCTGCTTATATCTAGTCTTATAGCTTTTCCTTTCGGGTATTTAACTGCCAAGCGGGTGAATAAACGCTTCAAAGATCTCGGCGAAGAAATTGATGAGTTGCTGAAAAACGAATAAATATGCCAATAAACGTTACTATTCACCCCTCTAAAAATAAATATAGTATAACACTTAAAATTTTTTAGAGCATTTTAGAGAGATTGATCATTTTTTTGTATTTTTGCAAAAATATTCATCCATAAATTCACAAACATGAAAAGATTAATGTGGACGGCTGTTGCCATTCTGCTACTGACGGCTTGCCGACATGACTTGCATTTCCTTACCGACAAAGACTATCGTGCTGAAGTTCATGCTGATTTTGCTGCCCGTATGGCAGAATTTCCCATGTTGGAAGTGCAACTCGACACTTTGTGCACTGCAGAACGTGAAGCCATGGAGTTTCTCTATGCCTACATGCCCTTGTGCGATTTGGCGGACTATAACCCTGATTTCTTTCTGCGGCAGGTACGCTATGCTTTCCTTGCACGAGAGGAGATGCCGTGGGGAAAGGATGTTCCCGAGGATATTTTTCGTCATTTTGTGCTGGTGTATCGTGTGAACAACGAAAACCTTGATACCGCCCGCATGGTCTTCTACCGCGAATTGAAAGAACGCGTAAAAGACATGAGCATGGAAGAAGCCGCCTTGGAAGTAAACCACTGGTGCCATGAGCATGTGGCCTACCGGGCAAGTGACAGTCGCACCTCGGCACCTTTAGCTACCATGCGTACTTCATTGGGTCGCTGTGGAGAGGAGAGCACTTTTACCGTTACTGCCTTGCGATCGGTAGGAATACCCGCCCGACAATGCTATACGCCCCGTTGGGCACACTGCGACGACAATCACGCATGGGTAGAGGTCTATGTTGACGGCGAATGGAAATTCCTCGGTGCCTGCGAGCCCGAACCGCGACTGAATATGGGCTGGTTTTCGGTACCTTCCACACGCTGCATGATGGTACATACCAAAGCCTTCGGCAAATACAAAGGCGATGAGGAGGTGGTACGCCGCACGGACTTGTTTTCCGAGTTGAATCTGCTGAGCCACTACGCCCCCACACGACATGTCACCGTTACCGTGACAGACAAGGACGGCAAACCGCTACAAGGCGCACAAGTGAAGTTCAAACTCTACAATTATTCCGAATATTATACCCTCGCCACTATGACCACCGACAAAGAAGGTCACGCCGGTCTTACAACAGGTTTGGGCGACCTGATGATATGGGCGACTGATGGTGAATCTTATGGTTTCAGGAAGATGGATGTGCGGAAAGATAGCGTAAAAGCATTGAAGCTTGAAAAGAACGTAATCAGGATTCAGTACCGAGAAGATTGGGTTGGTTGTTTTGCACCGGAGGATTGGATATTTGAGATGGTACCTCCTGTAGCAGGCGAACCCAAGGTAACGGCTACCGAAGAAGAAACTACCGCCAACGCCAAACGCTTAGCCTATGAGGACAGCCTCCGCAACGCTTACACCGCCACCTTCCCGACCAAGGAGAACTACAAACAAGTGCTAAAACCTACCAAAAACCTGACCGACGAGCAGGCATGGGAGATAATACATAAAGCCGAAGGCAACTATGAGGAGATTGCGAAATTCATCAATAACCACGCCGATGAAGATTTGACGGAAACGGTAACCATTACCTGCCCCTGCCTGGAAGAGGACGAGAATGGAGAGTATCATTCCGTCGGTGGCGGCGAAAGCAAAACGTATTTCTTATACGACTATCTACATACCTTTAGCGACAAAGATATGCGCGATATAACGGCTGAAACGCTTGAGACGCATTGGTGCAAACCAACGGTGCCGCCAATTATGGAGACTTACGACGAATTCTACGTCAAAGGCATAATGCCCGCCCGCATCAGCAATGAAATGGTACGTCCTTACAGGGAAGAATTGGGCAAGGTCTTTTTTGGCATGACGCAGGAACAAATCCGTCAGTGGGTGACGGACAGCATCACCATTGACGACAACAGTAATTACTACAACTGTCCTGTTTCTCCGGTAGGAGTGTATAAACTTCGCCGCGCCGACCGCCATAGTCGCGACATCTTCTTTGTGGCTGCCTGCCGTTCCGCCGGCATCCCCGCCTACCTTGACAACGCCACCAACACCATCTACGTTTGCAATGGTGACGCTGAAAAGCTATGGAAGAAAGGCAAATGGGAAGCAATCAGCTTTGAAGAAAAAACAGCGGTGCAACCCACAGCCAAGTTGACTTTGACCTATAAGCCGACCAAAGAGTTGAAAAAGCCTGTATATTGGTCTCATTTTACCCTTGCCAAATTGGAAAACGGCGATTTGCGAACCTTCGACTTCGAGGATGACCCGC
>DBXT01000070.1 GCA_002309615.1 Bacteroidales bacterium UBA1205 | reverse complement strand
TATGCCAAATGATTAAAGTTGGAATCCAATATTTCGGTAAAAAGTGTTCCCCATTGATAATCTTTATATTCAATGATACAGATTCTCCTAAAATAGCATTGTTCCTCACTGCACCAACGCGGGACATCGTATTTCAACACCATTTTCCCATACTCCATGGATGAGGTATCGGTCGTGGTAAATACTTTGCCATATTTGCAATCCCACTTGGTCATAGTGTCTTTTTGAAAATCATAGTGGTAAATGGTTGGCGTAAATTCAAAAGCAATAAACAAATCATTGTGTTTTCCTTCCATTAGCCAATAAACATCACCTATATAACGATCGTCTCTCCCGAACTTTTTCCCGAAATACTCCGATGGATAATGAATATTGAGCATGCGGCAATTGCCTGTTTTTAAATTGTATAAGGCTGCTAAAGGAGGATTAAATGCGGCATATTCTTCACTGTAACAATTGGGCCATGTCCAAAAATTAATTAGCAATTCATTATCAAACAAACGGGAACCATTGATAGCCCTATTATTAGGTATCAAAATATTATTTCTATTACTATTACCATTGCCATCTTGTTTATAAGGATGGTCTAACAGGTATTTTCCAATTATGTTTCCTTGTCCGTTGATAAGGACTATATCAAACAATTCTATGTTTCTGTCCTTAATCCATTGAGGTGGCTTTTGTACGTAAGATTGTTTATAAAACAAAAAAATAGAATCATGGTTGTGATAATATATTGATTCAATTCCTCCGGTAGGCAAGATATTCAATTTTATAGGTATTTCTCTTATTTGATAGGATAGCGTATTATAAACGTATATAGTATCTAAATCTTGAATGATATAAAATAATGTATCGTCTATTTGTCTTGCTTTTGGACCATCATCTATAAAAAACATATAAGGCATATCATGTTGTATCTCGGAAAAATATTTAAACATCACGGTCCGCTCATCAGGTAGGGAATCTATAGTATAATCCCATACGCCAAAGGATTTGCTGTTCTGACAACTTGCTAAACAGCAAAAAAGAACCAACAGAATGGAAAAAACATACTTTTTCATAATTCATTTAGATTGCTTTATCTTAAATCAAAAATATAAGAATCTTCTGCTAAAATTGCGTAACGACCATGATATTCTATAGTGGTTACATCATCATATATAATTACTTCACCACAATTATTTCCAGTGCCATAGCAATGTACAGATGGCCTTCCTGTATCTGTGTACTCCCCCACCTCTGCTCTTTGGTTTGCGTCGCCCACTACAATATGTAATCCGGTTACTGCAGTTCCGTTTTCATCAAAAAAGTTAATACAATCAGACGAATATAGCACATCAGGGATCTCAACAATTGGCACTCCTTCCGTTTTTTGATGTTTTACCACTTGTTCAGTTGCTACTTTATCTATATTTGTCTCTTCTTTTTTGCAGGCAACAAAAACCAAGCCTGCTGATAATGCTGCTACTGCAGCTAATATAAATATCTTTTTCATGTTCATATGTTTTTTATTTTATTTTATTTTCTTTACTGCCTTGAAGGTTGACAGTCCATTTTCTTTCCCATGCGGCTAATAAACCGCTTTCGGCACAAGGAACGGAAAAGAAAATCCCTTTGCTGCATAAAAGCATTCAGGTTTTGCGGGTCATGCCACTACTGCCACCATGCCAAAACAATAGCAGCGGGCATTTGCTTAAGTTCGTCTTGCACAAATACCAAACATCATTTCTATAACGAAATATATCGGCAAAACTTGTATTGTTTTGTATTTCTGCGTCATTATAAGGGAGCAATATCCCTGTATCGGCTGGTCGCCATACAAAAACAATACAGAAAACAGCACGGATTTTCCAACATATCCACTGCCAAATATTCCTGCCGGTTTTTCTTGTATTTTTGTTCATTCTTTTTGACGTTGCATTTAATGTGAAAAAATACATTAAATTTTACGCCACAAAAATATAACATTTTTTTCAAATAAAATTTCGTTTTTCTACCAAATTAATTTCGTTTTTCTACTATTTTTATATTTTTTTCAATGATAAGAAAAAAAATAAGTATTTTTGCAGCCGAATAATTGTAGAAAATATGAAAAACCTTTTATCAAACTGGCAATACCTGAAAGTTCCGATCTGTTCAGTATAGACAGCACAGAAAATTCTGAACCAGTCCATGGATGAAAAAAATATAGAAAAAATACTGCAATTTCTTGACAATATCAACGAGTTTCTGATATAAAAATTATTGTCGTCTTTCGCCCATGGCGGAAATGTTGGTTGATGGTAACAAAACAAAAGGACAACAGACTGTTGCCCTTTTATTTGTTTATGAAAAAGTATGTTTTTAAGAAAGACTACTCTTCCTTACGTTTCCATTCTATTTGGTTTTTTATCAGTTGTCCCCACATTGTGTGCAGTGTTTGGAATTCCGGAAATTCCAATATGCATTTGCCATCATCCATATATTGCAACAATATATACGGATAATTGCCAAAACAATAATTGAATCCGCCATAGACACTGCCCAACATGGTGGTGTCTTTTATGATATTTTTGCAATCTGTCAAACCGTATTTTTCCAAATAAGAATCCATGAGAGTAGTACCGTTAGGGTCATAACTGATACAATAAATATTATTGGCTTCGAATGTGTCCCTGTTGTATTGCATAGTGCTGAAAATAAAATCATAACAAGTACCGCACGGATATTTCATGTTTGCTATCAACACCACCGACCTTTTGTCGGGAATATTCAAACGGTGGAAATATTCTGCCACTCCTATGGTATCTTTTAGCGGAACAGGCTTTTTTACCATATTTTTTTCAAAATCTGACATTTTAATCTTTTTGAGCTTTCTGTTGAAATGAATTTGATGATTTTGCTTATCTTTAAAACAATAAACAACCGGTATCCCTATATAAGAATGAGGAATATGATTTTCATTTTTTCCAATAGCATAAGCCAAATGATTAAAGTTGGAATCCAAAATTTCAGTAATTAATGTTCCCTGCTTATAATCCTTATATTCTACTATCCAAATTTCTCTAAAATAGCATTTTTCCTCACTGCACCAGCGGGGAATATCGTATTTTAATGCCATTTTCCCGTATTCCATGTTTGCGGTATCAGTCGTGGTAAATACTTTGTCATATTTACAATCCCATTTTGTCATAGTGTCCTTTTGGAAATCATAGTGATAAATAGTGGGTGTAAATTCAAAAAAGATAAACAAATCATTGTGCTTCCCTTCCATTATCCAATAAACATCCCATATATAACGATCGTCTTCCCCGAACTTTTTTCCGAAATATTCCGATGGATAATGTATATTCAACATACGGCAGCTATCTGTTTTTAAATTGTACAAGGCTACTATAGGAGGATCAAAGTCTGCATAGTCCTTATCAAAACAATGTGCCCATGGAACGAATCGAATCAATAATTCATCTCCTATCAAGCGAGTACCTATAGTATAATTATACGTAGGAAACAATGTGTGATCTCGACTTCCGTTGCCTGTATATTTCAACGGATGGTCCAACGTATAATTTCCGATACAATCACCTTGTCCGTTGATAAGAATGATATCGTAAATATCTTTACTTTTCTCCTTAAACCTTTGAGGAGCCTTTTGCACGAAAGGTTGGTCTATAAGTAGAAAAATGGAATCATGATTATGATAATATACCGATGTTATTCCGGCTATAAGCAGTCCATTCTTTATGGGTATTTCTTTCACCTGATACGATATAGTGTTATAAACGTAAATGGTATTGCGATAACGTTGAATGATATAATAGAGCGTATCACCTATTTGTCTTGCTTTGGGATCTACATCTACAAAATTATAAAAAGGACTATTGTGTTGTATTTCTGAAAAATACTTCAACATCATAGTTCGCTCATCAGGTAAGGAATCTACGGTATAATCCCATACCTTAAAAGAAGCGGGTTGCTGACCTATGGCAAGAGCACTGCCAAGAACTAATAAAACAAAAATTAAATACTTTTTCATATCATTAAATTTTTTATTGTTTTCATTTATTTGTTGAATTTAGGTCATTTAAAAACCTCCATATTGCACAAGATAT
>DBXT01000010.1 GCA_002309615.1 Bacteroidales bacterium UBA1205 | reverse complement strand
CCGGTGGTATTGGTAGTAAGGGTTGTTCCTGCCATCACATACACGGCGGCACCTATGGCGACCAAAGTATTGGTCAACAAGCCTGCACTCCGCAAACGCCATTCGCGTTCTATTCCTATAATCACGCCTACGGCTGTTGCCAAAAGCAGATGTACTAAAAAACCAACAATATCCATATTAATAACGTTTAGACGGTTTGTAAAAAATTGCTTGAACTATAAAAATGGCGATAACGGTAAACAAGGTGTTGACCAATATCACCCACAAGGTGTGTCCGAAATGTTTCAGCGACATGGCATCTACAAAATAATAGACGGCATGATGTATCAAAGTGAGTAGAAAAGCATATTGCAAATACCAAACAAATTCCATGTCATAATAAATGGGTTGCAAATGCTCTTCCATTTTGCCGTTGTAAGGAATGAATTGAATAATGCTTGGGCGTAAAAATGCTATAACAAGTGCCGCTAACGCATGAAATCCGAGAGCTCCTGTAAAACAATCCATGATCAATCCCGACAAAAATCCCAAAATCACCAACAGCCATTTAGGCGTATCAAACGGCAAGCCCATGATAAACAATATATATATCATAGGGGTGACAAAACCGAATAAAGATATTTTGTTCAGCAATAATATTTGTACCAAATACAGTATTATAAATATCAGCAAATGTTTAAACCAAGGTTTATTCATTGTTGCTCCTTTCTATCATATCGTGAATTTCATCATTAAAATTGTTTTTTACCACATATACATGGTCCAATTTTTCAAAATTGGTTAGCAACCTTACTTGTAAAGTGTAATATCCTCCTATGGCATTGTTGCTTAAGCCTCCGGATATTACTCCTATGGGATAATCGGAAGGGAACAAAAGAGAATATTGCGTAACAATAGTATCACCTATTTGAATGTCCTCTATATTGGTGATATTGCCCAATTGGGCATATTTGTAATTTTTACCATTCCATTCGAGTACACCTGTATTGCCTGTGCGACTTGTTTTTGCGGATATGCTGAATTTGGAGTTCAATAAAGATATGGCTATGGAAAAATTAGGCGATACGTCTTTAATCACCCCCACTATGCCCAACGGGGATATTACTCCCATATCGGCGTTTATGCCTGAACGGCTGCCTTTGTTGAGTATCATTACATTATTTTGCTTGTTGATGGTGTTTTCCAGCACTTTGGCGGAATAGTAAGAAAACATTAGCGAATCGGCCAATTCGGAAGAATCGGCTTGGGAAGAACCAATGTTTTGATTGGCTAATTTGTTGAGCAAATACTTATTTTGCTCTATTAAAAGTTTGTTGTCATACGATAGGTGCAAATATTTGTTTATGCTTGATTGCACGGCAAACAAAGGTGCCCCTATCTCTTTGCTGAAGGCATTCAACGCCCATTGCTTGTAAGCACTGCTATTGTATATAAAAAATATACATATTCCCGATAAAAGCACAAACAAGAAAATGTGAATGGTGCTGATTAAAAACTTTATTAAATTCTGCATATTTGCAAAGGTATAATTTTTTTGACTATTCTATTATATCTATACTCTCTATAAGCTGAATAAAATCGTTGCCTTCAAAAAAAGTGTCTTTCAAAGCATTGGTAAAAATATCTATTAAAAATGTTTTACCCTTATAATGAAAGCAACAACTCACACAATACAAAGCTTTTTCATTGCTGGAGGTATAATATACCAAGGTCATGTCCGACAAGCGATTTAAAGCTATTTTATCACTATCGGTAAACATATCCGCCTGCTTTTGCTGATGTTCGGTGCTTAATTCTATAAGATTAAAATCGTTATCATAAACCCAAAATTTAATATCAGCAGACCCCGCTGTTTTAGAAGATGCTTCAAAATACTGGTAATCAAACTTATCACAACCTTTTTCGTATTTGCTCACCCGATATTTGTCGGGCAATTTCACACGAATATTGTTTACCTCCACACTCCCGCTTGTATTTTTAATATTGTTCTCCGTAAAATTGTTGAAAAACATATTGTAATCCGTGTTTTCAAGCGATATCTCCGAGAATGATTGTATGGTAACGGAATACAGCCTGTTGTTTATTTTTACAAAAGCCAACAACCCGTATAAAGATTGTTCCGCGATAAAAAAACGCTTGTATTCAAACAAATGTCCATTAGCAACCCGTACACTATGTGTCTGATTATCAAATATTACATTGGGTAAATTGTTAATTATTTTTTCTTCTGCCGAAGTATTATACAGCATATCGGAAGTGTCTTCCATAGAATATTGGTGTACAATAATGTATTGTTGGCGGGGCGAAGCCAAAACAAATTCATCGTCATTGCCACCGGAAATGTTTGACATTTTCACCCAATCTATGGGATAGGAATAAGTAACATTGTGGAATAATCCTGTTTTGCCCACCCCCATTTTGTTTTCTAAAAAGTCACTTGCCGTTTCAGATAAAAAATCCTCTTGTACACCGACGGTATCAAAAGCATTGTCTTTAATAAGCCGCTGTTTTTTATTGTAAATATCTTCCAATATATTCAGCTTGTTTTCATATTCATCATCGCTTTCCTCTTGAAAAATGTTCACCAATTGTTCTTCGTTTTTCCAAAAAGCAGCACTTTTTTTGCTTAAATTATCCTTGATGAATATGAATACATAATGGCTTTGCTGAAATATACTCACCCTAGTATTTTGTCTGTCAATTTTATACAATTGTCTATAAAGGGAAGAATCAAGCAAAAGAAAAGCACTATCGGGAATACCGTAATGTTTTTCTATATCCTTTCTGAACAGCTGTGACAGAAAATCCACGCTGAAAAAATTTCTGTTGTTCACGCAATATACTTGAACTCTTTCTTGTTTACAGCGGAAGGTGAAATTATATTGATACCAAAAAGCGTTAGCCGTAAAATCCACGTTGCTCACCATCCATCCTTCCGGATAAGCTATTTGTATTTGTTTACATGTAATATTCGGAACGGGTAATTGGGCAAAAGTGTTGTTCCAACATATTAACAACAATAGGTACAATATTTTTTTTATTTTCATAAAAGCATGAATATAAGCGTGTTAAATATTTATTTGGGGGTATAAATTACCAATAATATGCATAAAGCGGTATAAAAGAAATTAGGCGTCCACGCTGCCCAGAAGGCAGAAAAACCTCCATAAATGGAAAACATTTGAGTGATTTGCATCAGCATGATGAAAGAAAAGGTTATTACCAATCCCATGAGGAGGTGCAAACCCATGCCCTGCCTTGATTTGCGACTGGACACACAAAGCCCGACTATGGTAAGAATGATGGTGGAAAAAGGAAAAGCAAGTCTCCTTTGCTTTTCAAATTCATAACTTTTTATCATAGACGAGCCCTTGGCTTTTTCTTCTGTTATAAACTGACGTATTTCTTTGTAATTCATTAGAGCAACCCCTTCCCGAACATATACAAAATCGCTTATTTGCACAGGTAAGGTGGTGTCTTTCCATCCTCCGACTGTGATTTCCTCTTGGTTTCCTTTAAAACGACGTATGGTATAATCTCCCAAATTCCACTTGTTGTTAACGGTATCCCACATGATGGCCTGGGCGCTGAGTTTGTAACTTACTCCTTCGTCGTTAAAGGTTTCATACCAAAAACTATAGCCTACAAGATTGCTGTTGTCCCAATAATGCACGTAAGCATAGGTGCTGTCGTTGAGTTTAATATGATTGTCTATTTCTTTGCTTCTCACCTGCTTGGATACATACTTTTCTTTAAATTCCATCATCCCTTTGGCCGTTTGCGGAATCAAAAAATTGGTGAGATAAAAAGAGAGTATTCCTATAAAAACAGCCGAGATGATATAGGGAACCATCAAGCGATAAAAACTAAGACCCGCATTGAGCATGGCTACTATTTCGGAATTAACCGAAAGCCGGGAGGTAAAATAAATAACAGCCACAAAAGTGAATAACGGGCTGAACATATTCACAAAATAAGGTATAAAATTAAAATAATAACCGAAAATAATATCTTTTACCGGTGCCTTGCCATCCAAAAAATCTTGTATGTTCTCCGCCAAATCTATCACCACCACCACCAAGATGATAAGAACTATTACGGTAATAAAAGAACCCAAAAACTTTTTGATGATATAAAGGTCCAACAATTTCGGTTTTAAATCCATGGTGGAATAAAATTATTGTTTAAATAATAATGCCGTCTTTTATTTGCAATACTCTGTCGGCCATAGACACCAAGGAATCGTTGTGGGTGACTATTACAAATGTTTGGTGCAGTGTGTTCCTTAATTGAACAAAAAGTTGATGCAATTCTCCTGCATTCACCGAATCCAAATTGCCCGAAGGCTCGTCTGCGAACACCACCGCCGGCTGGTTGATAAGCGCCCGAGCTATAGCTATTCTTTGCTGCTCCCCTCCCGAAAGTTCGGATGGTTTGTGTTCGGCACGGGAGGTAAGATTAAATATCTCCAATATTTGATAAGCCTTTTGTTCGGCCTGTTTTTTTGTCATTCCTCCTATAAGAGCGGGCAAACAAATGTTTTCCAAGGCCGTGAATTCAGGCAATAAATGATGGAATTGAAACACAAAGCCTATTTGCTGATTGCGAAAAAGAGACAAATTTTTATCCGTCATGGAAAAGATATCGTTGCCATTAATGATCACCTTTCCCGTATCCGGCTTGTCCAATGCTCCGAGTATATGCAACAAAGTGGATTTGCCTGCCCCCGAAGCCCCTACCAAACATACAATTTCTTCTTTAGATACTTCTAAATTAATATTTTTAAGCACCTTCAAATTTCCGTACGACTTGGTAATATTGGTAGCGGTTATCATCAATTATAACTATAATTAGAGTTCTATATTTTCTTTTCTATCGGGACCTACCGATACTAATTTGATTTTTAAATTCAAATATTGCTCTATATAAGCTATATATTGTTTGAGCGTATCGGGCAAAATGTTATTCTCTATATTGTTCCATCCTTTAAGCGTTTGATATTGAGGTATCAGTTTTGCTTGCGGGTCAAAAGGAATTTCATCTATTATACGTCCATTATAGGAATACGAAGTGCATACTTTCAATTCGTCAAAACCATTAAGCACATCGGCTTTCATCATTATCAACTCTGTAACGCCGTCAAGCATACAGGCATAACGTAAATAAGGCAAATCCAACCATCCGCAACGACGGGGGCGACCGGTGGTGCTTCCGAATTCCCCGCCTTTTTGTCTAAGTTCTTCGCCTGTGGCATCAAACAACTCTGTAGGGAAAGGCCCTTCGCCTACACGCGTACAATATGCTTTAAACAAACCGTAAACTTTTCCTATTTTATTGGGCGCCACACCCAAACCGGCACAAACACCTGCCGTAATGGTACATGAAGAGGTAACAAAAGGATACGACCCGAATTCTACATCCAACAAACTGCCTTGTGCCCCTTCCGCCAACACTTTTTTACCTTCGGCTAAAGCCTTGTTGATAATATATTCCGTGGAACATACATGATATTGTTTCAACTCCTCTGCTGCTTCCAACCATAACTGTTCATATTCGGAAAAAGATTTGTTGCCTAATTGAATTGCATTAATATCAAAACCCATATCGGCTATTTGTTGCAAATGCCTGTCACGAAGAGCCTGATATTTGCTTTTGAAATCCGGTAAAAACAAATCTCCCACCCTGATACCGCAACGACGAACCTTGTCGGTATAGGTAGGCCCTATGCCTTTAAGGGTGGAACCTATCTTGTTTTTACCCAACAGACTTTCGTTGGCATAGTCCAACCAACGGTGTGTGGGCAATATTAAATGTGCTTTTTCGGAAATATATAATTTGGATTTTACATCCGTAAGGCTTTGAATGGTTTTTATTTCCTCGTTGAGCATTATATAGGGGTCTATAATTACCCCGTTGCCTATAATGTTTATGCTATTTTTGCGAAATATACCGGAAGGAATGGTATGCAATACCACTTTTTTTCCTTCAAAGTTTAAAGTGTGACCGGCATTGGGCCCCCCTTGAAAACGAGCTATAATGTCATATTCAGGAGTAAGAACGTCCACTATTTTTCCTTTACCTTCATCACCCCATTGCAGTCCGAGCAAAACATCTACTTTCATTTGTTATGGTTTGTTTTAAATAATTTATAAACAAAATTTAAAAATAAGAATCTACAAAGATAACATTTTTTTCTCACATATTAGCAGCAAACACAAATGTTCAATTTTTATTTGTTGAAAATAAAATTGAATAAAAAATGCTGTTGCTTCTATTTTGTTTTTTGAAAATTGCTGATAAAAATTATTAACAATTAAAGAGAATAAATAATTGGTAACAAATATTTTAATTATTTTCCGTTAATTTTTGCAACCAATTTCTCCATTGTAAATAAGCATATACTCTGAAAGCAAATCTGCGAAAATGAATATTTTGTCTATATTGATTTTCCCATTGATTAAGAACAGGATCTAAAAGGATATGCTCATCGGAAGACTGCTCGGAGATGTAAGTTTTAAATAAAGGTTCTAATTTTTCATACCACTGTTTTTCAGAAATATAAAATCCTGATTTTTCTTTTTTCCACAATATTTCATCGGGAACCAGCCCTATCATGGCTCTGCGAAGCATATATTTGTTCCAGCCGCTGTGTATTTTTTGGGTAGACGGAATTTGAAACACATATTCTGCCAAATCGGTACTACAAGCAAACGGCATAATACATTCCAGATTGAATGAAGATGCAGCACAGACGTCCCATCTCAAAACACAGGGCAGGTATCGGGTATAATACTCATACAAATATTCATTGAGCACTATTTTGGAATTATCCTTATCTTTAAGGGTGTGATATGATTGATTGACTATACTTTGATAGGCTACGGGATTGTTTTTTTTCAAAAGCCTTTCAGAAGAGAAATAATATTGTTTAGCTTTTTCCTTTAGTTTCCATAACGCCAAATCTTTGATACGCAAAGAGGAATTGCCTGAGTGTATGATTTCACGAAAATAATCTTTTATCAACCATTGTGAACGCAAAAAATGCAAGAACGGCAGAAAGAAAAACGCATAACCCGCCAACATTTCATCGGAACCCTGACCATTCACTATGCTGTTAAAACCATGTTCATGAGCGCTTTGTACCATTTTATATCGGGCAATGGTGCTCATGTTGAACAAAGGTATGCCTTGGGCATTTATCACATCTTGCATTTCGTCTATTATGTTTTGGGCCGAGCACGGCACCTCAACCCATTTTGCGTTAACGGCTTGAGCCGTTTTTTCAGCCCATAGAGATTCTCCTCCACCTTCATGGTTTACTAATGTAAAAGCCGTAAGGGATGTTTCGGGACAAAATTGATGTGCCACACATGCTATGGTAGTGCTGCCCAATCCACCGCTGAGATCTATGGCCATAGAAGACCGGCCGGCAAAAACGGTTTTCACGGTGTCTATTACTTGTTGACGCAAATTATCAGCAAAATAAGGCTCTTCGTATTCATTGTAAGGAGCGGTGCATGCTTTGAAAGGCAAAGTGTAATATGCCTGTACTTGCAATTGCCGCGTATGGAGATTATACTGCAAAAAATGAGACGGGGGCAGGGAATGTATATCAGAAAAAAATTGCTGCATACGGGTAAATATATTTCCCGCACCGAGATAACTGCCTATGGTTTCTGCATTCAATGTGCGGCTCTGCGGAAACACAGCATACAAAGCTTTTGCCTGGGAAGCAATGCCGAGAGTATGATCATTTTGAAAATAATACAAAGGCTGGTTGCCGAAATGGTCTTTCGCCGCCATTAAAGTACAGGTGGATTTATCCCATATAACAAGCGACCAATATCCTTGTAACAATGAAAATATTTGCGTTTGATTTTGTTGGTACAGCAAGAGTACGTTTTGAGCATCGTTGTTTGAAGAGTAATCATTGCCCAACTGTGATTGAATATTGCTGTTAAACAATATTTTACCGCTAAAACAAATTAAATACCGATCGTTTTCCGCTTTTTGGAACTTACTATCGGCATCGGCTCCCGTTCCTATTCCGATTCGGGAGCCTGCTATGGTGTCGGCATACGATATGTCAATGCCGGCATTCTTGAACGTTTGTTTGCCTACACCTTGCTCTATCACTTGCCGAACGGATTGCGATAGCGCATTATGCTCTATAAAAGCAAACAAGGAATTCATTACTATAGGCTATTGCGATACTTTAATCAAAATTTCCTGCTCTGTAATTTCTCCCAAACTCAAGCGAATGGAAGAAGAGCCCTTATACATTTTACTATTAATCATTTTGGAAGCTTCTACTTTCAAATAAGCTTCATTTTGCCACACACCTTCATATCTGCCGTTTTCATCTGTAACCACTTCCCGGTATACATTTGGGGCAAAAGAAGGATCTCCGAACACTACATTACATTCGGGAACGGGAACTCTTGCTCCTGAGGCATCTACCATAGTAATTAAAACTCTCCCTGTGCATTCTTTGCCTTTGCAAGAAGAAAAAGTGCAAAGAGCCACTGTTGCCAAGGTTAATAAAATGACCAATGTTTTGCTGTTGTATTTCATTATTCGCAAATTTTTTTTAGTGAAACACGCTTTTTTATTGATTTTTTTAGTATTATTGCAATTTGCATTATTGCGATGCAAAAATATATTTTATTTTGATACAAAATGTGTTTTCTAACAAAAAAAATCTAAAGATGAATAAGAATACGCAAAAATATTCCGTTTTAAGCCATATCGGGTTGTTTATTCTATTATCTATAAGTATGGTTTTACCCTCAAACGCTCAAGAAAAACAAAAAAATATGCAAACAACTAACACCATAGTGCTTATCAGCACATCCATGGGAGACATTAAAGTCCGCTTATACGATGAAACGCCTTTACACAAGGATAATTTCATCAAACTGGTTAAAGAAGGATATTATGACGGACTATTGTTTCACAGGGTGATAGATAATTTTATGATACAAGGAGGTGATCCGGATTCTAAAAATGCCGCTGCCGGTGTAATGTTAGGCAAAGGCGGTCCGGATTATACCATACCGGCAGAAATTTCCCCTGACCTAAAACACAAAAAGGGAGCTTTGGCAGCCGCTCGTATGGGTGACAATGTAAATCCGCAACGGGCTTCCTCCGGTTCACAATTTTATATCGTGCAAAACGACAAAGGAACCCCTCATTTAGACGGTGCTTACACTGTTTTTGGTGAAACCATAGAAGGGCTGGACGTAGTGGATAAAATAGCAAAAGTAGCTACTGACAGATTTAATCGTCCTATAGAAGATGTACGTATTATTTCCATGAAAATAGTAAAAAAATAACAAACGAATGAACACGAAATTAGAGGCACTTCAACACGAAATTGAAGCTTTTCAAACGGATTCGTTTGAAAAATTGGACAAGTTCCGTTTAAAATATTTAGGAAAAAAAGGCGAGCTTACACTCCTTTTTGACAATATACGTTCCATACCGGCAGAAGATAGAAAGGCTTTCGGTCAAAATGTGAACAACCTTAAAAACAAGGTGTTGGAAAAATTTGAGATGCTTAAATCCCAAATAGACGCCCACACTATAGTAAATGTAAAAAACGAAACGGATATTTCTTGTCCTGCCAACAGTATAGAATTAGGCGCACGACATCCTATATCGGTGGTAACACAAAAAATATATCATGCTTTTGAAAAAATAGGCTTTACTATTGCCGAAGGTCCTGAAATAGAAGACGATTGGCATTTGTTCAGTGCCTTAAACTTTCCGCCGGAACATCCGGCAAGAGACATGCAAGACACGTTTTTTGTTGCCACCAATCCTGATATCGCATTACGTACACACACCTCTTCCATACAAGTAAGAGTGATGGAAAAACATCGTCCTCCCATCAGGGTGATTTGTCCGGGAAGAGTGTTTCGTAATGAAGTTATTACCGCTCGTTCTCACTGCATGTTTCACCAAATAGAAGGCTTGTATGTAGATAAAAATGTGTCTTTTGCCGACATGAAACAAACTTTGCAATATTTTGCCAAAGAAATGTTCGGTTCGCATATCAACATACGCTTGCGCCCCTCATATTTCCCGTTTACCGAACCTTCTGCCGAAATGGATATCTCCTGTGATATTTGCGGAGGCAAAGGCTGTAATTTATGCAAATATTCCGGTTGGGTGGAAATATTGGGCTGCGGTATGGTAGATCCCAATGTTCTTATCAATATGGGTATCAACCCTGAAGAATATAGCGGTTTTGCTTTCGGAATGGGGGTGGAACGTATTACCCAACAATTGTACAAAACCAAAGATATCCGTTTGTTTTTTGAAAACGACTTGCGGTTCTTAAAACAATTTGAAGCTTTATAAACTTAACAACATATAAAATGGTAAAAAGATATAAACTAATCAACAATTTACTCGGTTGGATGGTATGTGCTGTTGCTTGTACCGTATTTTTGCTTACCGCAGAGCCAACCGTTAGTTTTTGGGATTGTGGTGAATATATAGCCACTGCTTATAAATTACAAGTAGGACACCCTCCCGGAGCTCCCACATTCCAATTAATCGGTCGCATATTCTCCCTCTTTGCAGGCGGAGATGTAACTAAAGTGGCTTTGTGTATTAATTCCATGTCGGCTTTGTGTAGCGGATTTACTATTTTGTTCTTGTTTTGGGCATTAACCATGCTTGGACGCAAAATAGCTACCGCAAACAATTCCGAACTCACGAATGCCAAAGTAATAGCCATATTTGGCAGTGCTCTGGTAGGCTCATTAGCCTATACTTTTACCGATACCTTTTGGTTTTCGGCAGTAGAAGGTGAGGTTTATGCCATGAGTTCTTTTTGCACGGCATTGGTGTTTTGGGCTATTTTAAAATGGGATTTGTGTGCCGACGAAAATTATTCCAACAGGTGGATAATATTTATAGCCTTTGTAATAGGTTTATCCATAGGCGTTCACCTTTTGAATTTATTGACCGTGCCGGCTATGGGTTTAATTATCTATTTCCGTAAATTCAAACCCACCACCAAAGGTACTATTAAGGCTCTTGTCATTTCGTTTTTGGCCATAGCCGTAATATTATGGGGAATAGTTCCTTATATAGTGAAATTCTCCGGATGGTTTGAACGTTTGTTTACCAATAGTTTCGGTACCGGATTTTATGTAGGCACCATAGTGTATTTTGCTATCATAATAGCATTGCTGATATGGGGAATTGTTTATTCCGAACGTAAACAAAAAAGAATATTCAATTTAGCTATGCTTTCATTAACATTCATGTTAATAGGCTATTCTACTTTCTTTATTCTTACCATTCGTTCCAATGCCAACCCGCCTATAGATGAAAACAATCCGGAAGATGCCGTTTCGTTATTATCTTACCTCAATCGAGACCAATATGGTAGCAATCCTTTGGTTTATGGTCAATATTTCAATAGCCGTGTTAAAGACCAAAAAGACGGAACTCCTTCCTATGTTAAAAATTACGTGGTAAGCAACAATGGTGATGAAATCATCCGATTTTTCAATAAAAAAGATGCGGAAAATTTTGTTGAAACCAACAAAAATAAATATACCGATTTAAGCATTAAAGGAAAATATGTGGTGGGAGACCCCAAAACAAGGGCAGTGGCTGTTTATTACGGAGAAGATTGTACGCTATTCCCGAGAATGTGGTCGAACAGGGAAAACAGTTACATTCAACATTATAAAGAATGGGCAGGAATTACCGGTCCGGACTATATAGTGGTAAACGGTCAACAAGTGCCTAACATTCCTTCTTTCGGTGAAAATTTAAAATTCTTCTTCGGTTACCAAATGTGGTACATGTACGGAAGATATTTTATGTGGAATTTTGTCGGAAGACAAACACTCAACCAAGGTTTTGGCGGAAAAACATCAGGAGAATGGGTAAGCGGTATTAAATTTATTGACGAAGCCCGTTTGGGACCTCAAGATATGCCCGACCACATGAAAAACAAAGGTAACAATAAATATTATTTCTTGCCTTTTATATTGGGTTTGATAGGCTGTATCTACCAATTCCGTCACGACAGAAAGAATTGGGGTGTGGTTTTGACCTTATTCTTTATGACCGGTATAGCCATCGGTATTTATTTAAATATGTACGCTTACCAACCACGTGAACGAGACTATGCTTTTGCCGCCTCTTTCTATGCTTATGCCATGTGGATAGGTTTGGGAGTGTATGCTATTTTTGATATGATACAAAAATATATGAATAAATACTTGGCAGCCGGATTGGCAACGGTTGTATGTATGGGTGTTCCCGCTATTTTGTGTGCTCAAAATTGGGACGACCATGACCGCTCCAACCGTTTTCTCACTTTGGCTATTGCCAAATCTTATTTGGATTGTTGTCCGCCTAACGCCATACTGTTTGCCAACGGAGACAACGATACCTTCCCTCTTTGGTATTTACAAGAAGTGGAAGGCTACCGCACAGATGTAAGAATATGTAATCTATCATTGATGGGTACCGACTGGTATATTGACCAAATGAAACGTAAAGCTTACAACGGGGAACCGGTGCCGGTGAAAATGACCAAAGAAATGTATCAACAAGGAACCAGAGATTTGCTTGTGGCCCAAAACCAAATAAAAGTTCCGCAAAATATAGTAAATGTAATGCAGGAAATATACAAACCTACCAACAATCGTAGAGAAGCCGTTATTCCTACTATTGCATTTTATATGGATGTGGACAAAGAAAAAGTATTGGCTAATGGTACGGTATCTGCCGATATGGCAGACCAAATAGCCGACAAAGTGGTTTGGAACATGCCTAATACCGCCATCTATCAAGAAAACGGTAAAGATACATTAATGGTGGTTTCAAAAGCTTATATTGCCATGATGGATATACTGGCTCACAATAATTGGGAACGCCCCATTTGCTATGTAGCCACCACCGGCAGCGATGCTTTCTTCGGTTTAGAAGATTATTTTGAAGCAGACGGAATGGTGTATCGTTTAACACCCATACGTAATGAAACACCTTCTATATTTAGATTTTCAGGAAAAGTGAACACCGATGTATTGTACGATAATTTGGTGAACAAATTTGATTATTCTGAATATGCCCATGACGATATCTTCCTCAGTGAAGACTATACTCGTATGACGTCCAACGTAAAAATATTCTTTTACCGTTTGACCGAAGCTTTAATACAAGAGCAAAAATACGATAAAGCAGAACAAGCCTTAGACAAACTATATTCATGGTTCCCGCAAAAAAAGGTTCCATACGATTATTTTGAAATATGGATGGCTCGTTGCTATGTATTGTGTCAAAGCAAGAGCGGAATGGAAAAAGGATTGAATTTGTTTAACGATTATGTAGACCAATTGTTGGCAGAAAATGCCTATTACAGTAAATTTAAAGGAGAAAAAGCCGGCTATGTGGCCAACAATTTCCGTCGTAATATGTCTTTCTTACAAGAAATATACGGTCAGCTGCAGAATTTGAAAGCTTCCGTGCCGGAAATGGCAAATTACGAAACCACCGTTAACAATATTCAGAACAAAACCGCTCCATACGCAAGTTTATAAAAAATATCAGCCGTCTGCTGTACAGCAGACGGCTTTTTTTACATAATGATGAACATAAAATTTAGGATATTAATTTTTTCTTTTATCGGTTTTACTTTGGTAGCGTGCAAAGAAAAACCTATAAAAGAACCGTCTTTGGATGTGAATATTGCTTTTTTGCACCATATCAAAGGCGATAGCCTGCTGTTGGACAGTTCTCTTTGCACCAATGAAGCCGGAAACCAATTCTATGTAAATGAAATAAAGTATTTTATTTCTAATGTTTGCCTTTATCAAAACGGGCAAAAATATAATTTGGGAACGCACTACATTGATACCGATTATCCTGAAACATTACTTTGGGATGTTTCCCCATCCCTTGCCGAAGGCAAATACGATTCCCTGAGCTTTATTTTCGGATTGGATGAAAAAGAAAATTATAATTTTCATTTTGTGAATCCCCCCCAAAGTTCCATGGCTTGGCCGATAAGCTTGGGAGGAGGATATCATTATATGATGCTCAACGGCAAATATTTTGACAACAACACTTTAATCCCTATGAATTTACATTTAGGCAGAGGTCAAATATACCAAGGTTCCACCTTTGATACTGACTCTATAGTGGGTTTTGTTCCCAATTACTTTGAAGTATGCCTGCCTGAAGATATTTATATTCAAAGAAATGAACCGATTACAATAAACATCATTATGAATATTGAAAAATGGTTTTCCAACCCGTATGTTTACGATATCACCCGCTGGGGAAGCCATATTATGCAAAATCAAACTGCTATGCAAATGCTGAAAGAAAACGGCAAAAAAGATGTATTTACCATAGAACTAAAAAATAAGTAAACCATGCGAAAAATAAAAATTGCTTTGTTGTTGTGTTTAATAAGTTTACTCACTCATGCGCAAAATTACCAAATACCACAAGTGGATTGGAAAGATACCTCCTCTTATTCCCGAGCAGAACTCACTTCTATAGCTCTCAAAGATATAGATTGGTGTTACAATACCCCCATGACCACCCTCAAAAACACCCGCCAGGAAGTAATATCGTTTCTTATGCAATGGTTGAGCCACTCTCCCGATTTAAACGTAAGCACTCATGCAGATATTATCAAATGCAATAATAACAATTTGTTGAGTATGTTTTTATTGGGAAGGGCTAAATATAATGTAGAAAACAAAAATACGGCCACTGAGGTAAAAAGCATACTCGCCGGTGCTGAGTTTATGATGAGTTTTTACGATAAAAATGCCGGTTTTTTCGGTAAAAATAAGCAAATTAAAAAATTACAAAAACAAATAGCCACCGGAAAATGGGAGAAAAAACTTGTCAAACAAGCCTCTCGCTAATCATTCTTTGGTTTTTATTTTTTTAAAAATATTCTTATAGTATTGCCAATGCCATGCAATATGAAATAACATAATGATAGTCATGGCAATACCTGCTTCTACATGCCACTTGAGAAAAGACAAATATTTGGCACCTAAAAAAGGATAATTAATGTGTATTACCATTAAAAAGCCTAAAATACAAGATATCAAACCCGCTATCAACAGCATAGCATTCCATATACGACGGTGGTATACTTTCGGCAATATCCCAGCCTGCATCAATACAAATGTAAACACATACAAGCCTAAGGTGAGAAATGTTATCAACCAAAAATGATATTTTTTTGATTGGGATGCTTTACTTTCCGGCTTTGTTTCCGGAGTAATTTCACCGTCTTCTTCTATTTCGTCTTCCGCAGTAAGTAATATTTCTTGGTTTTCTTCTATATCATTTGCTTTCACGGATTTCGGAGCAGGTATGGTTTCGTATATAACAACGGGTGACTCAAACTCTTCGTCTGTATCCGGAACTTCGTTGTCGCCGGCATTTGTTTCATCCGCTTTTGATGCCGAACTTAATGAAGAATGATCACAATAACTGTCATTATTTTCATCCACATAATTACCGCATCCGTATTGACAATCCACCCGATTACCATTGCCGAAAGGACATTGTGCTTTTCCTAAACTCAAACACAACAATCCTATTATTATCACAAGGTATTTATTTATAGCCTGCATCTGTCGGTTAAATTCTGAAAAAAATCTACGAGTATAAAAACCTTTTGATGGATTGTTTAGGTGTTTTTTCAAATTCCGTTTCCATTATTTCTATGGATTGTATTTGAGAATGCTTGGGCAATTGTTCGTTAAGAAGCACTAAATTCTTTTTCATTTGTTCTTCTATCACATCCCGTTCTATGTGGTGTTCGGGTACCACCAATGCTACCAATTTGCCGTTTCTATCCACCACCAACGATTCTTCCACCATGGGTAAACTATTCACTTTTTCCTCCACCTCTTCGGGATAGATGTTTTGTCCGTTAGAAGAGAGTATCATTGCTTTTTTACGCCCTTTGATAAACAATCGGCCTTGTTTGTCCACCACGCCCAAATCTCCGGTATGCAACCATCCGTCGGCGTCTAATATTTCTTTGGTGGCTTCTTCGTTGTTGTAATATCCCATCATCACATGTGGCCCGCGGAAAAATATTTCCCCCACAATTTTATAAGGATCTTCAGAATCTATTTTTAATTCGCAACGGTCCACTACCGTACCGCAACAGCCTTGTACTTCATTGTACCAGTGTGCATAACAAGCTAAAGGACCTGTTTCGGTAAGTCCATATCCCACCACAAACGGGAAACGAATACGTCTGAATATGCGTTCCACTTCAGGATGAACAGCAGCACCGCCTGTGATAAGCCATATCAACTGTCCGCCAAAAGCGTTCATCAATTCTTTATATATACGCTTTTCTATCACCTTACACAACAAAGGAGTGTTCCATATCACCTTTACTATAGGTTTTTGTAAAGCAGGGAATATTTTCTTGCGGAATATTTTTTCCAATACCAAAGGCACCGTTAATATCATATACGGCTTCACTTCGGAATAAGCCTGCATCAAAATGGTAGGAGAAGGTTTTTTATTAAGAAAATATACATGACATCCTCCACATACTTGGTATAAAAATTCTATAGAAAAACCGAACATGTGAGCAAGCGGAAGCATACATATTTCCGTCCACCCTGCTTTGTTAGGAATGGTTTCCTGACTATATTGTATGTTAGCCGAAATATTCCTGTACGATAACATTACCCCTTTGGGAGAACTGGTGGTACCGGAAGTATAATTGATAATCATTAAATCGTCTAATCTATCTTCGGGTAAATTGATATTTTCTTTTCCAAACCCGTTAGGATATTGTTCTATGAATAATTGTTCTATATTTTGATAAACCTCTTCTATTTGAGGGGTACGGGCATAAAGCAACTGGAACGATTCCGTGTTGAGCACCAAATCCACATTAGGCAAAGATTCTATATGGATGTGTTCCCATACGGCTGAACTTACAAACATGGCTTTGGCATTGGAATGACGCACCAATTTTTCAATATCTTCAGGAACAAAAGCATCCATAAGCGACACTATTACACTGTGATTAATAGTAATAGACATGGCTGCAACAGCCCAATTGGCACAATTGTTACTACATATTGCTACATGATCACCTGCTTGAATACCGGCCTTATTGAGTAATAAACGTATTTTTGCCACTTGTTCGGCCGCTTTTCCATAAGTATAATCATATTTTCCTTGATAATCTGTTATCGCGGGTTGATCCCAACAAGTAGGAACCACATGATTAAGGTAAGTGAAAAAATGGTGTATTTCTGTAAATTGCTTCATGAGTTATAAATTGTTTTATTATGAAGCAAAGGTACTATTTTTTCTTTAATTTTTTTGAATGTCTACTTTATAATGAAAAATATGTTATCTTTGCAAAAAAACATACAAACATATGATAGCTAAATCTTATGGAAGTTGCATATATGGTATTAATGCTACCACCATCACGGTAGAAGTAAATGTTGATGCAGGAGTTAATTTTTATTTAGTAGGATTACCCGACAATGCCGTTAAAGAAAGTGAGCAACGTATTGATTCTGCCCTAAAATTTTATGGATACCGTATTCCCGGCAAAAAAATCATCGTCAATATGGCACCTGCAGACCTTAGAAAAGAAGGTTCGGCATACGATTTAACCATTGCCATAGGCATTTTAGTAGCATCCGAACAAATAAAAGCCCCCCATTTGGATGAATACATTATTATGGGAGAATTGTCGTTGGACGGCTGTTTAAAACCTATCAAGGGGGTATTGCCTATCGCCATAGAATCAAGAGCCAAAGGCTTTAAAGGCATCATTCTGCCTAAAGAAAATGCCAAAGAAGCTGCCATTGTTAACGATTTAAAAGTATACGGAGCGGAAAATATCAAGCAGGTAATAGATTTTTTCAATGAAGGCAAGCCTATTGAAGAAACCATAGTGAACACACGGGAAGAATTTTACAATTCGGTGAATGAATACGAATTCGATTTTGAAGACGTTAAAGGACAAGAAAATACCAAAAGAGCTTTAGAAATAGCTGCTGCTGGCGGACATAATGCAATTTTAATAGGCCCCCCCGGAAGCGGTAAAACTATGTTAGCCAAACGAATACCATCTATTTTGCCTCCTCTCACCTTGCATGAATCGTTAGAAACCACCAAAATACATTCCGTTGCAGGAAAAATATTAAAAAACACCTCTCTTATCACTATACGCCCTTTTAGAGCTCCGCATCACACCATATCCGACGTCGCTCTCGTCGGAGGAGGCTCCAATCCCCAACCGGGAGAAATATCTTTAGCCCATAATGGAGTATTGTTTTTGGATGAATTGCCGGAATTCAAACGCTCGGTTTTAGAGGTAATGCGTCAACCATTGGAAGACAGAGTGGTAACCATTTCCCGCTCCAAAATGAGCGTAGAATACCCTACTTCGTTTATGTTTATAGCGGCCATGAATCCATGCCCTTGCGGATATTATAATCATCCAACTATAGATTGCACCTGTCAAAGCGGAGCTGTACAAAGATATCTTAACAAAATATCCGGACCGCTCATGGATAGAATAGACCTGCACGTAGAAGTGATCCCTGTGGATTTCAAGCAATTATCCGAAAAACGAAAAGGTGAGAAAAGCGCCGTAATAAGAGAAAGGGTTATTAAAGCCCGCAAAATTCAAAGCGAAAGATTTAAAAATATAGAAGGTATTTATTGCAACGCTCAAATGAACACCAAAATGGTCAATCAATATTGCCAGCTGGATGAACAATGCACAGAAAGATTAAAAATAGCCATGAAAACATTAGGACTTTCTGCCAGAGCTTATGACAGAATATTAAAAGTCAGCCGCACCATCGCCGATTTGGACAATAGTGCCGATATTACCATTCAACATTTAAGCGAAGCTATCAATTTTAGAAGTTTGGATAGAGATAATTGGGGAAAATAATACAATCAGTGTTATCAAGACTTTTTTCATTTTGCAGAAAATGAACAAAATTCAAATTTCATTAATATTATTTTTTTAGTTTTTCCTTTCCATAATAAAAATTTGTTGTAATTTTG
>DBXT01000063.1 GCA_002309615.1 Bacteroidales bacterium UBA1205 | reverse complement strand
TTTGTTTCAATCTGTACTTTGCAGAATTCACTCACCGTAATTACACAATCTGCATTAACTGTAAATTTCTTTTCAAAATATTTTGACAACTTGCCTGCAAATCTACTCCTATTCTTATTCTGACTCCAAGGATCCCTATAGTCAGCAATCCACGGAATATCAAATTTAGTGCTTAATGCCGATGCATATTTGAACAATACAAATGGTTCTCCTGTTGCAATGATCGCATCAACCTTATTATGTTTCAAATATTCCTTTGCACCACGATACAATCCCGACTTTGGACCGATAAAGAAAATAAACTGCATAAACTCGAACCAAGCCGAAACCATTTTGCGTATCAAGACAAATTTACTGCGTCCGTATTTCAGCATTATGCGGTTGGCGAGATTTGGCTTGTATGGGGTGCGAATGATTGTGCCATACTCGGTTGTCTCGACCATGGTTTCGTCGCTTTCGCCGGGGGCAACATAATCCAATTCGTTGCCATACTTGTTTCCCCATTGCCGCGTAACAACAACAGGTTCTACGCCATATTCTTTCAAATACCTATACCATGCGTAGGGTCTCAAGCCACCAACCGAAACGTATGGCGGAAAATCGTATGCAAATATCAAGAGTTTCTTCATCATATATTCACTTTCCAATAGCCGTTTTTATCAGAACCAACACGTTCAATGATGCCATCCTGCTTCAATTTTGCCAAATTGCGTTTTACATTCCTTATGTTTATCCCAACTTTCAACGCTAAATCTTCCGCAGAAACACTGGGTTGCTCCTTCATAATCTCAATAATCGACATCTGTCTATCATTGACGTTTAATATTATGTCTTTTACAGTGTCTTTTATAGTGTCTTTTACAGTGTCTTTTACAGACTGATTCTTTGACAATTTAGATTTATCTTCACTATAATCATTCCGATGAAAAATTGCAGTAACCTGATATTCCGATGATATAAATACCGGTGTTTGGAGACCGGCATCTTTGCATTCATCAACCATCAAGCGAATACCTCTGCCCCAGTTCTCAAACATTTGCCTATAATAAAAGCCTTTTGCTATCAGCGGATTATATGGAATAGACAATGTCATTTCTTGCGGATTTGACACATCCAACCTATCGGGAATATGTCCTATATTGCTTACTTCAACCCTATCATCAAATATTGCCAACCCGACAGAACCTCCAATCGTTTGATATTCACGGTGGCACAAAGCATTAACAACTGCTTCACGAAGTGCTTTGTAAGGTATTGAAAGCCGTTCTTCACGTATTAGTCCCTTCACTTCTCCTGACAAGGATAAATGTTTGAAACAAAATTGCATAGCCTCGTCCAACATTCTAAAAGCATTGCCTTCAACACGACGCTCATCAATAAAAATATCCGTAGTCGTACCGACAAACCTTGCCATACGCAACAGACATTGCGGATAATCAATATTTGCGCCATTAGCATACAACACAAAAGCAGCATTTGTCAACTGCCCGTCACGCATCAGATTCATTCGGCACAAAGCATCCTCTATATTGTTGGTATATGCTATCTCCGGCAAACGTCCCTTTTCAACACCGACTCGAACGGTACGCAAAATTTCTTCCTCGTCCAAATCAGAAACTTTAAGATTTGCATTTAATTGCGTTTCCCATCTTCCCAAAGGCTGGTTGCGATAGAACAACATTGTCTCGTACTGATGCTGGGACATAGCAACCGTCGTAGATTCTACACGTGTATATGCACGACCTTTGTAAATATATGGTTTCTCCCTGTTATTCACTACGGATAACACTACTACATAAAGTCCGTTTCCAAGCGGAACATAGTCAACATCAACCAAAGGGAATGGCTCAAACTGCCTGATACATTCTGCTATCTGCCTTTTGGTAGTATCGGCAACCTGCTGACCAAAAATCGTTCCTTCATCTTCCATACCAAATAGTACATAGCCGCCTTCTCCGTTTAGAAAAGCGCACAAGGTTTCCATACCTCGCTCTAACTGACCTGTAGAACGCTTAAACTCTACAGAATCCGTCTCGGTATGTGTAGAAAACTGCCTTATGTAATCTATACCAAAGTTCATTTATTGATACTTAACTTAAAAAAACGCAATTTCATTCTTATTTTTTTACTGCCTTTATATAAAAATTGGCATCATACATTACATTATCTACTATGGTAAATCCGCATTTTTGTATGCAATGAACTATAGGATCGGTATTTTCAAAATGAAAAGTATGGTCATCATGTCCTACCCTATTTTGCCTTAGATAAATATATCTGGTTATACGTTCCAGAAAACTAACAAATTTTCCTTTATTTCCGGAATGTGAAGATGGTCGAGCATGTGCTATATCAAGATGACTGGCAATGAATAACACTCCATCTTGTTTTAAAACACGATAGGCTTCCGCTATGAATTTTTCATAGTCCTGATAATGATCTATTGCACTGATACTCATTACCACATCAGCGAATTCACTTTTTAAAGGCAGTTGTTCCGCATAAGACAATATATGTGCTATTTTATGTAAAGCAAGTTTTGGATACATTTTAAGAAAGAAATCGTGCACCAATCTCAAATTCGGATCCAATAAATAATATTCTATGGTTTCGGGATGTCTGAAAAATGAAGCATAAACATGCCCTGTGCCGGCACCAACATCCACCACTACTTTATGCTGTAAATCTCCCATCCCGCTTACGATGGACAAATAATTATTGGATGCCAAACCATTGATAATTTCATAAATGGTTAGGGATTTGTGATAATTCAAAAATTGTTTGTTAAGTTCACTCCACTTTTCTGCATTATGACTATCCCGCTTATTGATAAAATCAACCACATCGTTTTGAATTTCAGCTGTTCCGTGTTCATTTTCAACTGACTCTCCATTTATTTTTAACTCTTCATCAGGATACCCAGGATATCTTAAATTTTCAATATAATCTTTTACCTCTCTCCTATTTTGTTCATACAATTCTGCGGGTTCATACACATTTTTATGCACTTTGCGCATGGCATTGTACATTTGAGCAGGATTATCTATTATTCTTTTTTCCATATTATTATAATTTCATTAACATATTTGCAAATTCTGTATAATTCGTTTGAGCATTATAGTTTTCTTTCCAAAATGCGAATGCACTTTTTCTCAATTGCAATTGCATTTCATAGGATGACTGTAAATAACGGGTTATAATTTGAACAAGGGTATTGATAGATATATTTTTATCCACCAAAAATCCTGTTTGTTCGTTGACTATTTCAGACGTTCCCCCTACATCGGTAGCCAAAATAGGAATACCGGCAGACAAAGCTTCCATAATACTTACCGGAATACCTTCCCATGAACTTAAATTCACAAACAAATCTACATAATGTTCGGCATAAAAATCCAATATTTGAGCATTAGGGACTATACCTTTGAACTCATATTGACATCCTTGCAACTTATCGGCTGCCAATAATTCCAAGTCTTTACGCAAGTGTCCATCACCAAAATGCACCCAACGAAGATTTTGTATTTTCAATTGCGATAGCATCTCAATAATTAAATCTACCCTCTTGTCTTTTATCAAATTGCTACATGTAACAATTAATATACCCTCCTCCATTTTTTGAAATAATGCCTGCCTGTTATTTATTTTTCCCAAACGAGACAATACTATTTTTGAAGAAGAATGGTCTGCAAGATAAGGCAACATATAATTCACACCTGCCTGGGATATAACAAAAGTGCAATTCAAATGATTAACAATAAACTTTTTAAAAGGAAGATAAGCCGGAATGAATCGCTCAAAAAAAAGATCACAATTATGCGCTCTTGATACACATTGATATGTTGCATTTTTATGTTTTAACAATGCCAATGCCAATGCCTTATAATCGTGCCAGTAGGAATAGAATACATAGTCTGTCCTATTTATATTTTTCTCTTTACACAAGCCGATAAGGTCTTGCTTTAAGTTAGTTGCTCTATGTATATCGACATACATTATCTTGAATGCAATCAACCAATATTTCAACGGCAGTTTTTTCAAGGCAAAGAAAAATTCGGAAAGAAACATCGGTGTAAAGATTCGGAAAACGGATTTCAATTTGCCTGCTTCAATTTTTTGCCGAGAGAACGAAACCACTTCTGCATTCTCCGGCACAAAACGATTCAAATTTTTACCGGTATCCGCCGATGCCGTATATACCAGCACCTTATCAAACTTTGGTGCTATCACACGCATCTCGTCATCTATAAAAAATTCGCCGGCCGAAAGCGGATAATTGTCACAAAGAAGTATGAGCGTTTTGTTTTTCATATCGCGTTATTTATTCTTTTCCGATATATTTATTCCTAAATCGGTTATTTTGTATTTTTGGTGCGGACTTTTGGGCGAATCCGGTTCGGTCATCTCAACCAGCCCCATAGCCATCGCGGGCTTTATGTACAATTCATATAATGTCGGACGATGTTTCATGTCTAAAGCTTCTAAAATTTCTTTTACCGATTTCGGACTATCCAATGCTTTTAATAGTTCAATAACTTGTTCGGTTACTTGTTCGGTTACTTGTTCAATTACTTGTTCGGTTCGCTTGTATTTTTGGTGAGGACTATTGGGCGAATTCGGTTCGGTCATCTCAACCAATCCCATTGCCATTGCCGGCTTTATGTACAATTCATACAACGTCGGACGATGTTTCAAGTCTAAAGCTTCCAAAATTTCTTTTACCGATTTCGGACT
>DBXT01000021.1 GCA_002309615.1 Bacteroidales bacterium UBA1205 | reverse complement strand
TAATCACGTATACTATTATTATTATACGCTTACCGAAGAAGACTATCAAAATGCTTTGCAGCAAAACCAACGCTAAAAGGTAAAAATGTTTACATCCCCCTAAAGGAAGATTCTTTTAGGGGATGTTTTTTTATAAAAAAACAAGATTTTTTGCTAAAACGGGAGAATGCGACAATAAATAATAGTCGGATTACAGCACGTATTTCAATTCGTTCAATTCAAAATTTTGTAAGCTGTTGTCGGGCATCAGCAAGGTGAGGCAGCCATTGGAACTCACTCCCTGAATGGTGGCGGCAATACAAGTTTCGGATTGCTTGATGATAAAATGAGAAGTTTTGTTCAAACGATAGATAAGGCGGAGATAATCTTCTTCCAAGCGGTCTTGTGCCAGATTGTTGTAGAATTTGATATTGTCAACAATTTGTCGGCCAATTGACAAGGTGTCGAATTCGTGACAGGTTTCCAAGACAATAGAAGTAGGGTTGGGAATTGCCGGAGAAAAACTTGTTTGATTAACATTCAAGCCAATACCGATAATGCTGTATTTGATAGTGTTGCCGCAAATTTGGTGTTCAATCAGGATGCCGGCAATTTTTTTGTCATTGACATAAATATCGTTGGGCCATTTAATTTTCACATGTTCAATACGGCAGTAGTCGGTGAGGGTTT
Source organism: Bacteroidales bacterium UBA1205 (assembly GCA_002309615.1). GTDB lineage: Bacteria > Bacteroidota > Bacteroidia > Bacteroidales > WCHB1-69 > UBA1205. The sequence goes on along the minus strand of DBXT01000021.1, from coordinate 20,880 downwards.
TACAAACGGCGAGGCTGACCATACGGCAAATATTAAATTGTTGGCAAGGAGCTATTTGCGGTTTTAGCAAAATGCTTGCCAAAAGATTTTTATCGGGTTCGCTTTCCCAAGTATTGTTTCCTCGTCCGCGTCCGGCGGTCTGCTGTTGTGCTATCAGCATAAAAAACGGCGGCAATTCGTCAATATTCATAGTCTTTAATACACTATTAGTAGAGGTTGCCGATGTTAAAATTTGATAATTGTCCATATATTTCCGGTGCAAATACGCTGTAATATAAACTAATATTTGCGGGTTTTATTGTATGAAAGCGTCTTGTGTGAGAAAAAGTTTGTTTTTTTCTTCAAAGGTATGTCGTTTTTTTGTATTTTTGCCATTTATAAACAAGATAGGAAAATTGCAAAAAAATGAGAAAGCTATTGCTATGTTGTATTGGGATTCTTTTGTTGGCTGCCGCCTGTCAAAAATATGACAGCATCATAAAAGGGCAGGTAACCATAAAAGATGCACAAGAAAATATCTCTCCGGCTGTCAATGCGTATGTGGAAAAATACCAATTGTTGCATGATGATACGACAAAAATGTCGATTGTCATGTGTGATTCTGCAGGAAATTATCAATTGGACTATGTGACAAAAGGCGATTGGATAATCAAAGCATATTTATATGTGGATACCTTAAAATATGAAGCCGTTTCCAACGTTGTTACAACAAAAGGAGAAGATGAAGAAATAATAGTTGACTTAATGTTAGAATATCAAGAAGATGAGAGTGGTACTATACGGGAATAAAACTCGTCAACTGACATACGAAATATTTGAGCACATTGTAGATTTGTGTTGTCAATATTGTGAGGAAGTGTTGGTATATGACAATTTTTATCAAGAAATGGTTGGCAGTCAGAAAACATTTCCTCATCAGATAACTTTGGTCAGCCAAGCGGATTTGAAAGCAAAAAAGGTTGATTTTTTAATGAGTATTGGAGGAGACGGTACTTTTTTAAATGCAGCGGCTACCAGTCAGATGAATGTGCCTATCTTGGGTATCAATATGGGAAAATTGGGTTTTTTGTCTAATTTGAATATAGACAACTTAGCCGAAGTATTGCAAGATTTGAAGCATGAAAATTATGAGTTGGAAGACAGGATGCTGTTGGAAATAAGTTATCCTGATGGTACTACTTCGTATGCTTTAAACGATGTTTGCATTCACAGAACTTATCCTTCCGGCATGATAAATGTAGAGGTAAAAGTTGATGGAAAGTTTTTGAATACATATTGGAGTGACGGTTTGATAATTTCCACACCGACAGGCTCTACGGCATATTCGTTGAGTTGTGGCGGACCTATCGTTGTCCCTAATATGGAGGCGATGATTATTACGCCCATAGCGTCACATGCTTTGACAGTCAGTCCTGTGGTGATTCAACCCTCACAATTGGAATTGTCTGTAAATGCTCGTACGGGAAAATTTTGGCTGTCAAAAGATTCCGATACACAAGAAATGGATACTTCCATCACGTTGACGATTAAAAAAGCGGATTTTTCTGTCAAAGTGGTAAAATTGAAAGGAAGAGATTTTTTTACCATCATCAATGAAAAATTGATGTGGGGAGAGGATAAAAGAAAATGGTTATAATAGTAAGAAGATGAAAAGAATATTATTTGTGTTCACATTGTTATGCATAAGTGTTTGCAGTTATGCACAAATTGGTCATGGCGGCAGACCATATAGTTTTAAAAAATACAATTTGCAACTCACTGCCGTTCCGACAGAATTGATGCCCTATCAAGACAATGCTCAGTTGTTGGCTAAAGAAGAGCCGAATGACAAGACAGAGGGCTATATTTTCGGTACCAGCATATCGGTGAAAATTACTCCCGACAATAATGGTATATGGGAAGAACTGCCTAACGGAGATCGCTTGTGGAGAGTGGCAGTAAAATCAATCGGAGCCTATTCTTTGAATTTGGTGTTTGATAAATTTTATATTCCGTCTTCATCGTCAATGTTTATCTACACGGCTGATAAAGAATATGTTACAGGTTCTTTCACTAATGAAAACAACAACAAAGAGCGAACTTTTGCAACAGCCTTGTATCCGGGAGACGAAATTGTGATAGAATATTATGAGGCCGCTACGGATAGAGATAGTACCGAAATAGAATTGTCAACCGTGGTGCATGCTTACAAAAATATGCTACAAAAACGTGGAACTTATGGGAGTTCAGGTTCTTGCAATATAGATATCAATTGTGGCGATACGGCAGTCTATCGCGATATAAAACGAGCAGTAGCCATTATTTTAAGATATGGAAGTGCTCATTGTACAGGCACATTGATTAATAATACCAGTTATGATGCAAAACCTTATTTTCTAACCGCCAATCATTGCGTGGATGGCTATTTATCACAAGTGCGTAATTTTGTATTCGTCTTCAATTATGAAACAGAATATTGCGGTTCGAATGTAGAAAGAACGATGTATTCTATTAATGGTGCTACTTTAAAGGCAAGATATGCCCATTCTGATTTTTGTTTGTTATTGTTGAATAGTACGCCAACCCAAGCCATGCAACCTTATTATGCGGGATGGTATGCCGGCCCTGCACTGCCACAATCTGTATCGGGCATACACCATCCTAACGGAGACAGAAAAAAATTGTCAACATCAAAAGGTCCTTTCTATATTTATAAATATGAAGACGAAGATGATGAATTTCCGGATAGTACTCACATAGGTTTGGTGTGGAAAACGGGTACCACTGAAGGTGGCTCGTCCGGTTCGGCTTTATTTAATGAAAACAATTTGATAATAGGACAATTGGAAGGAGGTTATGCTTCGTGTAATACTCCCAACGGGATGGATCTTTATGGAAGATTGTTTTATTCATGGACCAATAACAACGCGAGCGATAGCAGTCAAAGACTGGATTATTGGTTAGATCCTATTCAAACAGGAATGAAGACATTGCCGGGTTATGACCCATTTAGAGATACTATTGATGATGTTTCTGTAGAAAATTATACATTGGAAAGCAAGGTGGAAGTATTTCCAAATCCAGCTAATACACAAGTTAGATTGTTGAATACCAATGGAGAAACTTATGATTATATTATCTACAATATCAATGGACAAATTTTGCAGCAAGGCAGAAATATTGCCGAAAACAATGTTATCGATGTCGCCGATTTGCCCAACGGGTTCTATTTTATTAAGTTAATGACCAATAATAAGTTGGTAAGAAATCAAAAATTAATTATTCAAAAATAATCGAATGTCAAGATTAAGCACTTATGTAGTATGCTTGTTAGCATGTTTGATGTTGGTGAATGTTGTTCATTCACAGGAGATAAAAACATCTAAAGATGCCGTGGCCATAAAATATTTTAAAAAATCGTATAAATCGATGAAAAACAAAGAGTTTTACACCTCTTTGGAATATGCAGAAAAAGCTATCAAAAAAGATCCTAATTTTGTGGAGGCCTATGTTTTGGCGGCAGAAATGGCATCAGTTATCGGCAATTATGATAAGTCGTGCAATTATTATACAACAGCCATCAACATTGACACAGCCAAATACTATAAAAACTATTTATATGCTGCCTATAATTATATGCAGTGTGGCAAACCCGATACAGCAGTGAAATATTTTGAGCAATATTTTCTTCGTCACCCCAATCCAAATAGTATATCTCCCAAAATTAGAAATGACAACGAATTGTGTAAGTGGAGAATAGAGCAGATGGAGCATCCTTTGGATATTGCTTTGATGAATATGGGGCCTGCCATTAATTCCGAGTGGGAAGAATATTTGCCGGCTATCACCGCAGATGAATCTATGTTGATTTTTACGGTGCAACGACCGCGAGACAAAGAAACGAAGTGTCCTAAATGTCTTTCGGAAGAAGATTTTTATTATTCAGAGCAAGTGGACGGAGTCTGGAAAGAAAGAGAATTTTTAACCAATATCAATTCACATTATAACGAAGGCGGACAATGTATTTCTCCTGATGGAAAGTATATGATTTTTACTGCCTGTGATAGAGATGAAGGTTTCGGCAGTTGCGATTTGTATTGGTCGAAACGTGTTGGCAATAAATGGTCAAAACCACAAAATTGCGGTCAACCTGTCAATACAAAATATTGGGAATCGCAACCGACATTTGCCGCAGACGGCAAAACTATCTATTATATCAGCAATCGACCCGGAGGAGTTGGGAAAAAAGATATTTGGCAAACCACCATGGTGGAAGAAGGTGTATTTACAGAGCCGAAAAATGTCGGCAAACCTATCAACACGATTGACGATGAAGTGTCGGCATATATTCATCCGGATGGAAAAACCATGTATTTTGTTTCCTATGGTCACAAGGGTATGGGAGATGCAGATATATTTTATACCACTTTAGGAGAAGATGGCGTTTTTGCTGAGCCGGTCAATATGGGTTATCCCATCAATACCCATGCAGAAGAATTCAGCTTGGTAGTGAATGCCCATGGTGATAAAGCCTATTTTTCTTCTGACAAAGAAGGCGGATTTGGCAATTTGGATTTATACTGGTTTGAATTACCGGAAGCATTTCGTCCAAGTCCGGTTACTTATTTTAAAGGTAAAATCTATGATGCTCAAGATAATAGACCTTTGCAGGTTTTGTTCGAAGTGGTAGATGTAAAAACGGGTTCGGTAGTTGTCAGTTCCACTTCCGACCCTGTCAGCGGAGAATTTTTGGTTTGTATTCCTACCAACAATCAATATGCTTTGAATGCGACAAAAGAAAATTATTTGTTCTATTCTGAAAATTTTCATATAGATACATCTTTCTCTCAGTGGAAACCATACGAAAAAGATATTGCCTTGAAGAGAATGGAAATTGGTGAAAGTGTGGTGCTTAGAAATGTATTTTTTGACACGGATGAATGGTGGCTAAAAAAAGAATCGGAACCGGAATTGCAAAGATTGGTTAAATTGATGAAGGAAAATCCGAGAATGCGGATAGAAATTGCCGGCCATACCGACAATGTAGGCACATACGAATACAACCAAAAACTGTCAAACGGCAGGGCAAAAGCGATATATGATTATTTGGTGAAGGCAGGCATAGATGCGTCTAGGATGACCTATAAAGGTTATGCATACGATAAGCCGGTTGCCGACAATGCCACCGAAGAAGGACGTGCCTTGAATAGAAGAACAGAATTTACTATCATAGGATTCTAAAGTGGGACAAATTTCTCAAGTATGGCAAGATGCGATAAGTGATTTTCGCGTATTTTTGAAAATTGATAAATCATTGTCAAACAATACTATATATGCCTACGAGCATGATATAAAGATGTTTAGTGATTTTCTTTGCCAAGATGAAACGAAAACTGTTGGTATTGAAGATTTAAACGAAAAAGAAGTCAGACGGTTTTTAGCCTATTTGGCAACCTTGGATTATATATCAGAAGCCACACAGGCAAGAGTGTTGTCCGGTTTGAAAACATTTTGTAAATTTTTGATTTACAACGGTCAAATAAATGAAAATTCTTTAGAATTGGTGGAAGCCCCTAAATTGTCAAGAAAAATTCCGGAAGTGCTAACTTTGGAGGAAATTGACAACATGGAAGCAACTTTTGACATTGACAATAAACCAGACCAGAAGCGAAATCGTTGTATGATAGAATTAATGTATTCTTGTGGCTTGCGTGTCAGTGAATTGGTGAATTTAAAAAAAGAAAATTTATTTTTCAAGCAATCGTACATTGTGGTGAAAGGTAAAGGCAACAAAGAAAGAATTGTCCCGATAGGCACAAAAGCACAAGACAATGTAAATGAATACCTTCGTGATGTAAGATCTCATATACAAGTACAGGCAGGCGAAGAACCTTATATCTTTTTAAACCGAAGCGGAAAGCATCTTACAAGAATTTTTGTGTACCAAATGATAAAAAAAGCAGCTGCAGCTGCCGGTGTGAAAAAAACGATTAGTCCGCATACTTTGCGACATAGTTTTGCCACACATCTTCTGCAAGGCGGTGCTGATTTACGGTCTATTCAGGTCATGTTAGGACACGAATCTATTACAACAACTGAAATTTATACGCATATTGATGTTCAATATTTGAAGGAAACAATCATGACATATCACCCAAGATACAAAATAAAATATTGAAAATCAAATTATTAAATAATATAAAAAAATTTTGTATTAAAATAGATTTAATATAAAAAAAAATTGTACCTTTGCATTTCAAAATTCAAAAGGGCGTTTCAGTAGCTCAGCAGGTAGAGCACATCCCTTTTAAGGATGGGGTCCTGGGTTCGAATCCCAGCTGGAACACAACACAAATGAACAGTCAGCAACAAATGTCTGACTGTTTTTTTTAACGAAAAAAAAATGAAGAAAATAATATTGCTTTTATTGGTGTTTTTGTCACAACAAATTTATTGTCAAAATGTTGTAGACGGATATTGGTTGGATACCGTTCATTTGCAGTCTTTTGATTTACGTTTGGTATTGCAAATAGAAACGAAGGATAGCATTCTCCATGTCAATATGTATAGTATCGACCAAACTCAACAGGCCATTCCGGCAAGTAGTGTGAAACTACAACAAGATACTATTCTTGTCGGTTTCAAGTCGATAAATGCTAAATGTAAATTGGTTTATCAAGCGAAGGAAGACAGACTGCAAGGAGAATTCAAACAAGGAACAACTTTTCCTTTGTCAATGACAAGAGTGAGCGAGGTGCCTGTTTTGAAACGTCCGCAAACGCCACAAGCTCCATATCCTTATAAGCGGGAAGAACTGAAAATTGGCGGGAAGAAAAAAGATCCTCAAATAGCGGCTACATTGACTATTCCACAAGAAGACAATCCTTATGTAGTGGTTTTAATACCCGGTTCCGGACCTAATGGCAGAACAACAAAAATCAGTGGACATGATTATTATGCTGTATTGGCGGATTTGTTGTCGCGAAAAGGAATTGCCGTCTTGTATTACGACAAGCGGGGAATAGGAGATTCCGAAGGAGATTATATGTCGGCTACAACTTTTGATTTTTATGATGATGCTTGTCGTTTGGTGAAATATTTACAAAAAGATAAACGATTTGCAAGTAATAAGATAGGAGTTGTTGGTCATAGCGAAGGAGGAGAAATTGCCACTATGATGGCTGCCAACAAAAGGATGAATTTATCGTATGCCATTCTGATGGCGGCACCGGTCCAACAAGGCAGCGATTTGTTGGTAAGTCAGGTGGAAGCCCTATTGCGAGCAGAACAAATTGGAGAAGATACCATACAAGCATTTGTCAATCAGCAACAGTTTATTGAGAACTTGTTGTTGAAATACAAAGAAAATACTTTGAAATATGCTCAGCAAGAAATTGACAAACATGTGAAATCATTGGATACCATGGATATAGAATTGTATTTGTGGCAAAATTATACACCACTGCAATTATCTTCATCACTTAGTCCGTGGTTGCTGACATTTATATCTTTGAATCCACATTCCTATTTTGCCCGTTTGCAGTGTGATGTATTGGCATTGAATGGAGATAAAGATGTACAGGTGCCTCCTTTCAACATAGAAATGATGAAAGAAGTTGCCCCAAAAAATAAGTTGACAACAGCAATCTGTGCCGGCAAAAATCATCTTTTTCAAACGTGTGAAATTGGCAGTCCGCGTGAATATGGCTATATTTCCGAAACAATATCAGAAGAAATTGTGGATATGATAGTCAATTGGATAAAAGGACTTAACCGATAACAATTTCAGAAAAGTCATCTTTGGTAAATAGCTGCTTGGCAGCATCCATAATCATTTGTTTATCGGCAGATAACGCAATTTCTAATTTTTTCTGAAAATGGTCTTCCGGCAAATTGAACAGTAGTAAACTCAGATAGCCGTCTAATTGCTCAAATACACCGTCAAAAATTTTGAGTAAATCTCCGTAGATGTATTTTTTCATGACAGATAATTCTTCTTCCTCTACTAATTGTTGTTGCAATAGTTGCATTTCTTTATAAATTTCGTCTATCACCAATTGTCTTTGAAGTTTGTTTACATCTGCTTTGATATAGAATGTGCTACATGAACGATAAGGACGCAAGGCGGAATAGATGCCATAGGTTAATCCTTTTTTCTCTCGAATATTTGTCATGAGACGGGAACCGAAATATCCGCCTAAAAAAGTGTTTAATAAACTAAATGCTGCAAATTGAGGGTCGGCAACCGTACAAGTTCGCTTGCCGATTAAAATGCTGGATTGAACCGATTTTTCTTTTTCAATATAGATTTTTTGAGGAGGCAGTTGTGGAATGGTAATGATAGGTTTATTAGTTGCTTTATATGGCAATTGGCCAATTGTTTGATTCAATTCGTCAATAAAAGTTTCGTCCACATTGCCTGCAGCAAGTACAGAAATATTACCGGCATGAATGTATTGATGGTAATATTCTACAATATCTTCACGAGTGAATTGGTCAACATTGTCCAAAGAAGAATAATGTCCATAAGGGTGATTGTAGCCGAATAGCGATTCCATCAATTTGCAATAACCGAAATAGGCATTGTTTTGTAAATCAATAGCTAATTGATTTTTGATTTTTTGTTGGTAGAGTTCTACTCTTTGTTGTGGAAATGTCGCATGAGACAGCATGTCAGCAAAAATTTCCAAAATCGTCTTACCGGCGTTTCTTGGAAAATGTACACAAATGGAGGAATATTCTTTTGCACTTACATATTCATAATGAGCTCCTAAAAAATCAAGCTTTTCTGCTATTTCTTCTGCTGTCATGGTGGCGGTTCCTTCATGTAGTAATTGAATGCAAGCTCTTGCTACAGAGGTCTTGTTTTGAAGGGTTTGACCACCGTCAATCAAAAAATAAAGACGAACAATATTTATGTCATGATTGACAATTCTATAAGTTTTTATTCCGTTGACTAAGGTGTCTTTTATTACGCTTAAAGAAGGAATTTGATAAAAATCAGGTATTTGTGGACGTTTGCTTCTATCTATTGTCATTTTATTTTATCAAAAGTATGTTACCTCTTTTCGTAATAGTTTTACCTAGATTGTCTTTGTATTGAATAGTGTATAAGTAGTTTCCTTGCGGAAGAGTTTGTCCTCGATAAGTGCCATCCCAACATTTGTTGATATTGTCACTCTTGAAGATGAGTTGCTTATTGACATCGTAGATATTGATAGCAAAGTAGGTCAATTCTTCTGATGCTTGTATTTCAAAAACATCGTTTAAGCCATCTCCGTTGGGCGTGAATGCATTCGGAATGTAGAGTCGGGTGCATTCAATACATTTAATATGAATAGAGATAGAAGTATCTTTGTTAAGGTCGTTGGTAAAGGAAACGCTAATGTCTTCGTCGTAGTCAGGACTAATATTGATAATATTGCCTCTGTCTCCGGTGCTCCAAACTACATTGCTGGCATAGTCAACAAACAATGATATATTAGAGCCTGCACAAATGGTCGTATCGTTGCTGAAGGTGGTTCTGCTTGTTTTATTGGCAAAAGTTTCGCTATTAGTAGTTGTAGCAGAGGCTTCTGTAGTGGGGACGATATTATTTTTTGTCGGTACTATTTTTTTGTTGGTTTCTATATTAGAATCATTGTTATTGGACAGTGTTATATCATTGTTATTGTTGTTTGGAGTAATATTTTTACTGTTTTGAGTAGCAGTGTGTACCGGAATATCTATTGTTGAATGAATGTTAGCGTGGTTGTTTGTTGGATGAGATGTTTGTTGAGCAGTTGTTGCATCGGTATTTTTGTCAATAGTTGTTGAAGGAGTAGAAGAAGTGGCAACCCATTGATTTTCTTCTATTTTTGTTTTTTCTTGGTTGGCATTGACAAGTGCTACTATGCCGAATATAGCGGCAACAGCGGCTACAGTAGCCAAACTTGCTCCAAGGATACGTTTTCTTCTAAGTATCTTTGTAGAGCGGGTATGGATGTTGTCCCAAATTTCTGCAGGCGGTTCCGGTGTAAACGCTGAGAATTTGTCCTTATAAAGTTGTCCTACATCTTTGTATTCTTTCATCTTGACATGTCTTTGTTCGTAAACTGAATAATTTTTTTCTGCAATACTTTTTTAGCTTTGAAAAGTTGAGAGCGGCATGTTGAATTGGAGCATCCTAACATTTGTGCGACTTCTTCGTAAGAGTATCCTTCTATTTCGCAGAGGTTGAATACCATACGATAGCCTTCTGGCAAATCTCGGATAAAACCCAGCAACACTTCGTGTGAAAGAACGTCTGAATCTACTATTGAATCATCTTTGATGCTGTCTTGATATTCTTCGTAGTCTTCAATAGCGAATTTCTTTTGTTGTTGATACAATTTAAGAGCTTGGTTGATAACTATCTTAGTCATCCATGATACAAGTTTGCCACTACCTTTGTATTGTTTAATGGTATCAAAGATTCTAAGAAAAGCATCTTGCAAGACATCTTGTGCATCTTCTTCACAACGGGTGTAACGAAGGGCAGTTCCATATAACAATCTGCTATATTTCTGATATAGAAGAGATTGGCACTTGCTGTCGCCTTTGATACATCCGTTAATGATATCCGCTTCATCTAACATTTGCTTTTGTATTGCATTAAGATGATACCAAAAATGTCAATTTTGTTGCCTGTGGTTGAAAAAATTTTTTTTATAAAATTACCGATTCTTTCTTTTTAGGAATGCTAACAGATTTGAATCCATTGTCTATTAGATAGTTGCGATAGAATTCTTGAGGTTCAGGATCTCCATGTACTAAGAAAATATTTTTCACTTTTTCTTTATCTTGGCAAGAAAGATAGCGATACATTTCTTGATAGTCGCCGTGACCGGACAATGCGTCAATTTCTCGAACGTCAGCATTGACTTTGTATTTGTTGCCATAGATAGAAACCACAGGTTCGCGGTCGGCAATTTTTCTACCTAAGGTTTGTGGAGAACAATATCCGACTACTAAAATAGTATTTTTCTTGTTTTCAATATTGTTGGCTAAATGGTGTTTGATACGACCAGCTTCCATCATGCCCGATGCAGCAATAATAATACAAGGTCGATTGTAAGTATTTAATGTTTTAGAATCTTCTTTGGTTCTAATATAGAATAAATTGTCGAATCCAAACGGGTCTTTTTGGGTGCGTATCAAATCTAATATGTCATCTTTGAAACATTCTGTATGCAAACGGAATATATCAGTTGCCGACACTGCCAATGGACTATCAATAAAGATAGGAACATCCGGTAGACGTTTGCTTTTTTTCAAACTATTGAGGGCATATATAATTTCTTGACAACGACCGATGGCAAAGGAAGGAATGAGCAATTTTCCCAATTTTTTAATACAAGTTTCTTGTACAACCATTCCCAATTCTTCTTCTGCTAAATTGACAGATTCGTGTAAACGATTTCCATAAGTGGATTCGGTGATGATATAATCGGCTTGTGGAAATGGAGTGGGGTCTAAAAGTAAGCGTTTGTTGTATCTGCCAATGTCTCCTGTATAGCAGATATGTTTGTCAGTATCGTTTTCATGGATAATCAAAGTGATAGCCGATCCACCGAGAATGTGACCGGTGTTGGTGAAAATAATTCTTACTCCATCGGCAATAGTAATCTCCAAATCAGTAGGCATGCTGACAAAATATCGCAACGATGCAAAAGCATCTCTTGCGGTATAGATGGGCTCAACGGGTTCTAAACCTGCACGATCGCGTTTTTTGTTGAAATCGATGGTATCACTTTCTTGAATGTTACCGGAATCCGGCAACATGATACTACAGAGATCTCTGGTTGCATGTGTGCAGTAAATTTTCCCGTTAAAACCATTTTTGCAAATGTAAGGAATTAGACCGGAGTGGTCTATATGAGCATGTGAAAGCAGCAGAATATCTATATCTTTTGGATCAAATCCTAAATCTCTATTCATGGCATCGGTTTCCAAACCTTTACCTTGATACATGCCACAATCCAACAAAATTTTTAAACCTTTGTCGGTGGTAATCAAACATTTACTTCCTGTAACTTCTCCTATTGCACCTAAAAAATCTATCTTCATAATAATAAATTTATCAAATAGCAAAGATATAATATAAAAATGAAAAGAGCATTAAAATAATGCATATTTTTTAATGAAGGATATTAAAAAAATGATTTTTTTTGTCAGCAATGGAAAAAATCAAAACTTTTTTGTATCTTTGCGATAATGAATAAAGAAAAATTTCTTATTAAACTTTCTGTCATTGCTTTTGCTGTAATTTTCTTATTTTCAAATGTTTATGCAGACAATGGGAAGAGAATAATCGGAGCAAGAGCCAATGGTATGTCCGATGTATCGGTTTCTATTGTTGATTTTTGGTCATGTGCTAACAATCAGGCGACATTAGGATTTTACGAACGGATAGCGGTAGGTGCCAGTTATGATAATAAATTTTTGTTGAAAAATACTTCCATAGCCTCGGTAGGGGTGGTAGTGCCTGTCAGAAAAATCGGTGTAATTAGTTGTAATATGCAATTTTATGGAGGAACCGGTTATGGAAATTTTCTGGTAGGACTATGTTATAGTCGTTCTTTTGGCAAAGTGATAAGTGCCTCACTGCAATTTGATTATTTGTTGAATTATTTTGGCGATGCTTATTATGGCAAAAGAAATGGCTTTACTTTTGAAATAGGTTTGTATGGTCGGGTGACCAAGAATTTTTCATTGGGTTTTCATGTTTACAATCCGGCAAGATTGAGAATGATTACCTACAACGATGTAAAAGAATATATTCCGACAGTTTTTCGTTTAGGAGGTTCTTATCGTTTCGGAGAAAAATGTTTGCTTGGCATTGATTTGATAAAAGATTTAGATACCCGCTTCCAAGTGGCAACAGGTTTAGAATATCGATTTGCCGATTATTTGGTGTTGCGAGGAGGTGTAAAATTTCCCGATTTTTCCTTCAGTTTGGGTCTTGGTACACAAGTGAAAGGAATTCAGATAGATATTTCCTCTTCTTACCATACCGTGTTGGGCTATAGTCCGCAATTGTCTATTGTTTACCAAATAAAATAACCGCTATGCGAAAAATTTGTTTTTTCGTACTCATTATGCTGATATCCATATCAATATATGCACAAGTTGATACGGTATCTTTGGGTGTGGAATTAGATTTGGAAGACGAAGTGGAGCGTTTGGTGGAATCGAATGGTGAAGATTGTGATTATTCTGAATTGGTGGAAGATTTGATGTATTATGCACAACATAAAATCAATATCAATAATCCTGATTATGATGTACTTTTAAATGTATTTCAATTGTCTGACTATCAAGTATATCATTTGCAAAGATATTTGCAGAAGTATGGACAAATCTATACCATTTATGAGTTGGCATTGATAGAAGGTTTTGATAGACAGTTAGCCGAAAAATTAGCCCCCTATATAGCTATAATTCCTGTTGAAACAAAGAAAAAACGAACTGTAAAAGATATATTTAAATATGGTAAAAATACCATTTTACTCCGATATGGGCAAGTGATAGAAAAGCAAAAAGGTTATTCGGACATCAGCGAAGCAGATTTGGAAAAAAATCCAAATGCTCGTTATTTGGGTAGTCCACAAGCCTATATGATAAAATACAAATTTCGTTCATCCGACAAGTTGCAGTTTGGTATAACTATGGAAAAAGATGCCGGAGAGCCCTTTTTCCGCAAAGGCAATAAATATGGATTTGATTTTTATTCGGCACATATTTTTCTGCAGAATGTAAGTGTGTTTAAGGCGATTGCAGTCGGAGATTATCAATTGTCATTTGGTCAGGGTTTGGCTATGAATACGGGATTTGCTATGATGAAACCACAAAATTCTGTCAGTATTTACAAGCATGCAAGCGGCTTGCGACCTTATTCATCCGCCAATGAAAACAATTATATGCGGGGTATTGCCACTACTATCAATTGCAAAGTGTTGGATTTGACATTGTTTTATTCTTATAAAAAAATAGATGCAGCGGTATCTGCCGATACTAACGAAGATGCAACTATTTCTTTTATAGAAACATTGTATGAAACCGGCTATCATCGTACACAATCGGAAATGAGCAAGAAAAATTCCATTGGTCAGCATTTGGCGGGAATGAATATTGCTAAAACTTTCCGAATAGCCGAAATAGGAGCAACGGTTTATTATACAAGATTTCAAAGTTCTTTGAATAGAACTTTACAAATGTATAATCAGTTTACTTTTAATGGAATAGATAATGTGAATGCTTCTATAGATTATCGTTTATTAGTCAGAAAAGTCAGTTTTTTTGGTGAAGTGGCCATGAGCAAAAATTTGGCATTGGCAACCATTGACGGTATGCAATTTAATATCGATCCACGGTTTACAATGTCATTGGTATATCGTTATTATTCACCCAAATATCAATGTTTGAATAGCGGGGCATTTGGAGAAATGTCTTCCAATGCAAATGAACATGGACTTTATTGGGGTTTTAATGCCATACTTTCTCGACATTTTACTTGGAATGCCCATGTGGATTATTTTCATTTTGCATGGTTAAAATATCAAGTGGATGCTCCTTCAGACGGCTTTGAAGTGCAAACACAATTGGATTTCAAATGGAATAGTCGTTTTGGTGCTTATGTACGTTTTCGTTACAAATCGGCAGACAAAAATAATCATTTGTTTAGCGAATACTATAATCAAATTACGGCTTATAATAAACAAAATTATCGTTTGCATCTGACATGGCAGCCTTTGCTTGGTCTGCAATTGAAAACACATTTGGAAATTATTAATTATCGCTCTGCTCCGCAAATGCCGTTTACACAAGGATATGTCGTTTATCAAGATGTGAAATATAAATTTGCAAAGTTCCCTTTGACTATTGCTGCCCGTTTCGCTTTGTTTGACACCGATTCCTACGATACAAGAATTTATGCTTACGAAGATGACATTTTATATACATTTTCTATTCCGGGCATGTATTATAAGGGTAGCAGAATGTATTTGTTGTTGAAATA
This sequence comes from Bacteroidales bacterium UBA1205, assembly GCA_002309615.1. Classification (GTDB taxonomy): domain Bacteria; phylum Bacteroidota; class Bacteroidia; order Bacteroidales; family WCHB1-69; genus UBA1205. Next base: position 5,864 of record DBXT01000021.1, on the reverse strand, counting down.
CAATGTGACCCGTTTCGCCACTATAGAATTCAAGATAGCACAGACATATTATCGCAACAAAGCTGAAGTCGGTAGTGGTTTAACCTTGATTGACGGCAATCACAAAACCGATGTGAAGGCACAGGTGCAATTCAAATTCTAACAAGTACAATCAATAGTTTGACTGCAAATTGTTATCGTTTTACTTTTATTCACCTTCTTCTAAGATAAAAATATCTTCTACATGTTTGTTGAAAAAACGGGCAATTTTTATAGCAAGCAGTGTAGAGGGAATATATTTCCCCAATTCTATAGAGTTGATGGCTTGACGTGTTATGCCGATTTTTTCCGCCAATTCGCCTTGTGTGATATTGAGTTCCGCTCGTTCTACTTTTAATCTATTTTTCATTTTTCAAAGATCTTTTGTTGATAGCCAATCGAATATAAAAACAAATGATAAATACAAGAAGAGTGGTAAATAAATTGAATTGCAGGATGGCTAAGAAACCAAGTCCCCAAAAACAAATAAAGCAGACAATAAGCACTAAATAATTGATATATACTGCCAACGTGAGCGATTCAAGACGAATTTTTGTAATGAATTCGTCTTCGCATTTGTTTTTGGAAAAGCCAACAAAAATGCCTCCTATAATCAGCAGTATGCCAATAATGGTTATGAAAATTCCACTATCGTAACTAAAAGAACTTAATGAAAATGGTTGATTATTGTGTATGGCAGGAAGATGGAAGAGTTGTCGAATGTCGTTGATGCTAAAGTCAATATCAACTCCGGCATATGATACAATGCCGAGAATGAGGGCGGGAATGAGTATGCACCAGCCGACAAGCTTAAATTTGTAGGGTAATAAAATTTTTGATGTTTCCATGTTTTTAAGTTTTAAATGAAACAAAGTAATTAATAAATGATGCTGCAAAAGTAATATAAATTTTACAAAAAGCAACAATAAATTACAAAAAGTTATTAACAATTTACAAATTAAAAGAAAGAAGGAGTGCAAATGATAAATAAAAAAGTGCTACTTTTGCATGATTTAAAATTTTAGGAACAATGTCAGCGACTATTTCACAAACAGTTGGAAAAATAACTACGCATGTCTTGCAGAGAATGCGTGATAGCAATGAAAAGATTGCCATGTTAACGGCGTATGATTATTCTATGGCCAAATTGTTGGATGCTGCCAAAATAGATGTTATTTTGGTAGGCGATTCAGCAGCCAATGTGATGGCAGGTTATAAAACCACTTTACCTATTACCTTGGATGAAATGATATATCATGCTTCGTCGGTGGTTCGAGCTGTAGAAAAGGCTTTGGTGGTGGTGGATATGCCGTTTGGAACCTATCAAGGCAATTCCAAAGAAGCCTTGCATTCTGCCATTAGAATTATGAAAGAATCAGGAGCAGATGCCATTAAATTGGAAGGCGGAGTAGAAATAGCAGAATCGATAGACAGAATTCTTAGTGCAGGTATTCCCGTGATGGGGCATTTGGGTTTGATGCCTCAATCAATCAACAAGTTCGGTACTTATTGTGTGCGTGCTACAGATAAAGAAGAATCGGAAAAATTGCTTGCAGATGCAAAATTATTGCAAGAACATGGTTGTTTTGCATTAGTGTTGGAAAAGATTCCCGCAGAATTGGCACAGCAAGTAACCGATTCGTTGACAATACCGACTATCGGCATCGGGGCAGGACCGCATGTAAACGGACAAGTGCTGGTTTTTCATGATATGATGGGTATCACGCAACAATTTTCACCAAGATTTTTAAGACGTTATCACAATTTAGGTGAAGAAATAATCGGTGCCGTAGGACATTATATTAATGATGTAAAAGCCGGAGACTTTCCAAATGAAAAAGAACAATACTAATAAGACCAACATGAAAAATTTCAGACAAATATTTTTTATAGTCATTTTGTTGCTTGCTATTTTAAAACCGACACTTGCACAAGAACGCGAAATAACAACCACACAAGAAGGTTTAAGCAATAGCGAAGTCACCTTCCAATTGAATGTACAAGTGTTGGCTCACAACTATAAAGGGTGGACAACACCTATTACAGGAATGGGCATGTATATTGGCTATTCACATTTTTGGGGTGGTCACCGATTGTCCGGAGGCGTTGAATTGGCATATAGAAATGCTCTGCAATGTTTGTTAATTCCCGATTATCATTACGAATGGATATTCGGGCGATGCAGATTGGCAGTAGGTTTGGATTTGTTGGGAGGATATTGCGGAGGCATGGGTTTTGCTGCCGGCGTACAACCATCGTTTGAAGTCGGCTACATCTTTTCACCGTTGTTTTCTATGACCATCAGCACCGGCTATCGTTTTATATACTATTCCAATGTTAGCAAAGAAACTATGGCAGAGGTCGGAAACCATATTGGTGAAATTCCTATCTGTTTGAATTTCAAATTTTAATATATGACCGATCAACAATTTATGCAAAGGGCGTTGGAGTTGGCAGTATGCGGTAATATGTATGTTGCCCCTAATCCAATGGTAGGTTGCGTAATTGTCAATGATGGAAAAATTATCGGAGAAGGTTATCATCATTGTTATGGACAAGTTCATGCAGAGGTGAATGCCATAGCACAAGTAAAAGATGAAAATCTTCTAAAAACCAGCACTTTATATGTTACTTTGGAGCCTTGCTCGCATTTTGGGAAAACACCGCCTTGTGCGGATTTAATTATCAAAAAGCAGATTCCGAAAGTAGTGGTGGCTGTCTTGGATTCTAATCCCAAGGTGGCAGGAAACGGTATCAAAAAACTACGCGAGGCGGGAATTGAAGTGGAAGTAGGTCTTATGGAGCAAGAAGCAAGGCATTTAAACAAAAGGTTTTTTACCTATCACCAACAACATCGTCCGTATATTATTCTTAAATGGGCTCAAACACAAGACGGATATATGGATTGCAATCAACGAGGTGCCACACATCGCCAGGAGTATTGGATTACCAATGACGAACTTCGCTACAAGGTACATCAATGGCGTGCCGAAGAACAAGCTATCTTTTGCGGTGCCAACACACTGTTGAACGACAATCCTCAATTAAATGTTCGCATGGTAGAAGGAAAAAATCCGATAAGAATGACATATTTGAACGATTCAATATCGGACGATAAACATTTCTTTGACGGAAGCCAGCCTTCATGGATTTTTACTTCAAAAAATATTCCGCATCATAAAAATGTAGAATATTTTTCTGTCAGTGAAGAGCATTGGGTGCAAGATATGCTAAAAGTGCTTTATGAGCGGAAAATACAGTCGATTATCATTGAAGGCGGACAGCAAACCTTGAATTATTTTATACGTTTAGGCTTGTGGGATGAAGCACGAGTGTTGGTCGGCAACAAAATTTTTGGCGATGGTCTGCAGGCACCAATCCTTAAAAACGAAGTGCAAAAAACTGAAATAGTAGCAGATAATAAAATTTTATACTATCAAAATGGCGAAATCTAAAAAATATTATGTAGTGTGGAAGGGTGTGCAGACCGGCATTTTTGACAATTGGGAAGAATGCAAGCGGAATGTGGAAGGTGTGCAAGGAGGATCGGTCTATAAATCGTTTCCTACATTACAAGAAGCAGAACTCGCCTTTTCACAAGATCCGGAATTGTATATAAAAAAACGGCAATCTGCCATGAAACCCATTTTAGATGCTTTGTATGGCAGTCCTATTACACCGAGCATTGCCGTAGACGGAGCCTATAGTAGTGCTTCAAAACAAGCAGAATATCAAGGAGTCTATACCGAAACGGGAACCTTACTCTTTAAGCAAGGACCTTTTTTAGACGGTACCAACAATGTAATGGAATTTCTTGCTATAGTACATGCTTTGGCATGGTGCAAGCAAAATCAAAATAATATGCCCATATATTCCGATAGTCGTAATGCTATCAAATGGGTGAAAGACAAGAAGGCTGCCACCAAAATGAAAAAAACAGCTCGCAATGAACGCTTGTTTGAACTCATTGCCAGAGCAGAACATTGGCTGAAGGAAAATACTTATTCCAATCAATTATTAAAATGGGAAACCCAGACTTGGGGCGAAATTCCTGCAGATTTTGGTAGAAAATAAATGCAAAAGAATCATTCTATCAGTATTTATGTCATATTGTTGTTGTCCATGTTCTTTTGGGGAACTTCGTATGTATTTACAAAAATTGTCTTGTCTTATGCCAACCCTATCACGATTATTTTTACCCGTTTGGTGATTTCGGTAGTATTGTTGTGGGTTGTCATTGCTATTTTCTATCATAAAAGCGGCATTCAAAAATCAGACATTAAATACTTGCTTTTATTGGCATTTTGTGAACCATTTGTCTATTTCTTGGGTGAAACCTACGGCATAGAGCGTGTCAGTCCTGTAGTGGCATCCTTAGTCATTTCCACCATTCCTGTTTTTACTGCCATTGTATTGACTATTTTCTTTAGAACAAAACTCAATCGCTTGAATCAGATAGGTATTTTGGTGTCGTTTGTCGGCATTGTTTTGATGATATTGGGCAAAAATATGCAATTGCAAGTAGATATGGTAGGTCTGTTGTTTTTACTGATAGCAGTTGCAGCTTCTATCGGTTATGGACTGATTTTGACAAAACTTTCTGCCCAGGTGCATCCTATTTGGTTGATAGCCTTTCAAAATACGGTTGGTTTAATCTTGTTTTTGCCTTTGTGGTTGACATGTGGTCAGCCTATAGTTTATACACACGAGGCAATATCTTTGTTGGGATTTAGTTTGACACCGGTACAAGCTTTTTGGACTTGTATTGTTATTTTGTCGGTATTTTCTTCTACATTGGCATTTATGTTTTATTCCATTGCCGTTAGTAAAATCGGTTTGGCACGATCGATAGTTTTTACCAATTTGATAGCCATTTTTACAGCTATTACAGCTTATTTTTTAGTGGACGAATCGTTCAATATGCAAAAAATCATGGCTATTATTATTGTTTTGATAGGTGTTGTGCTCACACAAATGGGTAAAAAGTATGCTTAAATAAGATCCTGAAAATGAATCAACATAAGCAAAACAATATTCAATTAGAATAAAAAATGCTATCTTTGCAAGAAAAATAATCTATCTATGCGTACTATATTCAAACCGGGAACCATGATTTATCCCATTCCGGCAGTGATGGTGTCGTGCGGCAATGTCACCGATGGTTACAATATAATCACCATTGCATGGACGGGCACCATCTGTTCTGATCCCGCCATGTGCTATATTTCTGTTCGGAAAAATCGCTATTCTCACGAGATTATCCGACAAAACGGAGATTTTTTTATCAATCTTGTCAATCGCGACTTGGCACAAGCCGCCGACTGGTGCGGTGTAAAATCCGGTCGGGATGTCAATAAGTTTAAAGCCATGCATCTCACTCCCGTCCATTTTGAGAGCATGAATGCTCCTTATATTGAGGAATCTCCGTTGAGTATTGCTTGCAAAGTGCAGCAAATTATAGAATTGGGCAGCCACGACATGTTCATTGCACAGGTAACTCATGTTTTGGCCGACAATCAATATATGGACCCCCGCACCAATAAATTTCGCCTCGAAGATGCCGACCTTATCACCTATAATCACGGAAGTTATTGTTTGTTAGGTAAAAAAATAGGCAAATTCGGTTGGAGCGTGGAAAAGAAAAAGAAAGCAAAAAAAAGTTAAGACACCCATGATGTGAATCTTTGGTGGGCATAGCGTAAAATCTTTAGAAAAAAAGTGTTATCTTTGCAAAAAATATAAGTTATGAGAAAAGTATTTCAAATAAAAACATTATCATTAGTAGCAGTTATAATAGGATTATTACTATTAAATTCTTGTAAAAAAGAGTTTGTCATTACCGTGCA
>DBXT01000074.1 GCA_002309615.1 Bacteroidales bacterium UBA1205 | reverse complement strand
TTTGAATATACGCTTATTGCTTCGCAGAAAGGACAGTTTTCCAACGGCATCACCACCATACAATGTATGTATGCCCCGGAATTCACCTCCCACAGCAACGGCATAAGGATAAGAGTGGAATAAATTTCTGTCAGCGTGGAACGCTAAACAAATATATTAACTATTTGAAGACTAAAAACTTCTTCTTACAAGAAGGATAGAGAGGATGCTTTGCTTGCTTTTACTGAAGGGTTTTAAATTCTTTTAGGAAGCTGTTTTACCCGTTTATTTATATCTGATTGGCGGAACGGGCAGGGTGGAATATTTTCCATTGGGAATATAGTAATATTGCGGAGAGCAGTGCTCCTAAAATATCGCAGATGGTGCAGCTGCAGAACACCCCTGTCAGTCCGCTAAGATGAAAGTGTTCGTATATGGGCGGGATGATAAACATAATGGGTATTAAGAACAACACTTGTCTGGAAAGGCTGGTGACTATAGCCACCCAAGGTTTGTCTATGGATTGAAAAAATTGAGAATTGGTGATGGTAAAACCTATTAAAGGGGCACACACCATCAAATATCGCATAGCGGGGATGCTTAATGCTATCAAATCCGCATCTTTGGTGAATGCCATGATAATATATTTCGGGAACACCACTGCCAAAAAAGCACCTATTATTCCCACTATCACATTCCATTTCATGGTAAGAAAATATACTTCTTTCAGGCGGGTCATTTTTTCCGCTCCGTAATTGTATCCGGCTATAGGTTGCATACCTTGGCAGATGCCTAAAATAAGCATAATGACTAGCGGAGCGAATGAATTGACTATACCGTTAGCTCCTACAGCCAAATCGCCTCCGTAGCGGATGAGTTGGGTATTGAGCAGAGCCACCACCCCTGAGGCAGCCACATTCATTAGAAAAGGACTCATTCCTATCAGCAATATATTACGAAAGATATATCCTTTGGGACGCCACGCGTGGCGGCGGAAACGAATAAAAGAGCTCGGTTGGAGAAAATGCAGCATGGCAACAAAAGCGGAGCAGGTCATGGAAATGGTGGTAGCCCATGCGGCACCGGCAATACCCCAGTTCAAGCCATAGATAAGCAGGGCATCCAAAATAATATTGAGAACGGCTCCGCCTACCAATATCCACATCGATTTGTTGGGATAACCGGAGGCTCGTATCAACCCCGTAAGATTGAATGTTACCGTAGTCATGAACATACCGGGGAGAACAATGTTCATATATTCACGTGCATAGCCTATGGTTTCCGCCGAAGCACCGAACATTGTCAATATTCGAGACATAAACACATATCCGCCCGTAACAAATAGCAAACCTAATATAAAGGTTAGTATCATGCTGTTTCCTAATATGTTCTCAGCCCAGTTGATATCTTTTTTTCCCAATACTATAGACATGCGGGCAGAAGAACCTACCCCTACCAAGGAGCCGAAAGCATGAATGATATTCATAATAGGCATGGTTATGGCTAAGCCCGCAATGGCCAAAGCTCCTACACACTGCCCTAAAAACATGCGGTCAACAATGTTATATATCGAAGCGGTAATTTGTGTAATTACTGCCGGTAATGCGTATTGCCACAATAGTTTATTTATATTTTTTGAACCGAGTTCTTCGGTGTTGTCTATAACCTTTTCCAATAGCGTATTTTTTAGGATGATAAAAAAAACGAAACGCAAAAAAAAATATTGTAAGCAAACCAAAAAAAACGTTTTTTTGCCCCGGCACAACATGGTCCACCGATTGTATTCAAATAAAGTGTAGAAATACTTGCTTTAAACTTTTGCATTTAACTATGCTGAAATTTGGCATAGTATTTTTGAAGATAAATTTTCTTATCATTTTCGGGACTTAAAAGTTTAGGTTGTAAAGTTAAATATTTGTTAAAAAAATATTCGCGAATACATTGATATTTAAAAAAATGTACTTTTGCCGTTTTAAAAATTTTTAATTGACAGATGGAGAAAATTAAGCACGAATGCGGTGTGGCAATGCTCAGGTTGCTCAAGCCGTCGGCATTTTACGAAGGCAAATACGGGGACAAGCATTATGCTTTGGGAAAACTTTACCTGATGATGGAAAAGCAGCACAACAGAGGGCAGGAAGGTGCAGGTGTGGCTTGTGTTAACATTCACCAAACGCCCGGACATGAATACATGTATAGAGAAAAAGCAGAAGGAAAAGATGCTATCACCAAAGTATTTGACACCATCTATCGTCAAATATCCGCTCCCGACCCTGATGATCCTTGTGCGGGACCTGCTTTTTCCGGAGAATTGTACATGGGTCACCTGCGTTATTCCACCACCGGTAAAGGCGGATTGAAATTTGTTCATCCTTTTCTTCGTCGCAACAATTGGCGGGCCAAAAATTTATGTCTATGCGGCAATTTCAACATGACGAATATAGAAGAGGTATTCAATTATCTTACTTCCAAAGGTCAATACCCTCGTATATACAGCGATACTTATATTGTATTGGAATTGATGGGCCATCGTTTGGACAGGGAAGTGGAGCGATGCTATCAAGAAGCCTTAAAATCAGGGTTGGAAGGAAAAAAATTAACAGAAGATATAGACAACAGGGTGGATATAAACAATGTTTTACTATCCACCATGACCCGTTTTGACGGGGGTTATGTCATGTGCGGCATGACAGGAAGCGGGGAGATGTTTGCCATGAGGGACCCGTGGGGAATCCGCACCGCTTTTTATTATACAGACAATGAAATTTGTGCCGTTACCAGCGAGCGCCCCGTATTACAAACAACATTTAACCTAAAGCAGGAAGATATTCATGAATTGCTACCCGGACAAGCTATTATTATTAACAGAAGAGGAGAAATAAGGTTGGAACAAGTTTTGCCCGCAAAACAGTTTTCCGCCTGCTCTTTTGAACGCATTTATTTCAGTCGCGGTAATGACAGCCAAATACACCAAGAGCGGAAACGCTTGGGGTTCCAACTTCGTGATGCCATACTCAAAGCGATAGATAATGATGTAGAAAACACTGTTTTTTCTTACATTCCCAACACGGCGGAAGTGTCGTATCATGGCATGGTGGAAGGCATGCGTACGGTAGCACCGACGGTTAGGGCGGAAAAGGTGGTATGGAAAGATATCAAGTTGCGTACCTTTATCACCGAAGGCAGCACTCGCAACGATTTGGCCTCGCATGTTTATGACATCACCTTTAATTCTATTCGTCCGCTGATAGACAATTTGGTGGTTATTGACGATAGTATAGTGCGAGGAACAACCATGCGGGAAAGCATATTAAACATTTTAGGCCGCTTGCATCCCAAAAAAATAGTGGTAGTAAGTTCCGCTCCGCAAATTCGTTATCCTGATTTTTATGGTATAGATATGGGACGTATTGAAGAGTTTATTGCTTTCCAAGCTTGCATTGCATTGTTGAAAGAGAAAAAAATGGAGTCTTTGGTGCAAGAGGTGTATAACGGATGCAAGCAGAATAATAAAAATGCTTTAAGACAGTTGTACGAACCGTTTACGGCTGAGGAATTGAATAAAAAAATGGTTGAATTGTTACGTCCTGTCGGGGTGGATTGTCCGATAGAATTGGTTTTTCAATCGTTAGAAGGGCTTCGTAAAGCCATACCGAACCATCCGGGCGATTGGTATTTTTCAGGACACTATCCCACCGATGGCGGCAGCCGTCTTGCTTGCCGAAGTTTTGTAAATTGGTACGAAAAAAGTAGAAATATAAATCAATAAGATAATAGAGAAAAACAAATAAAGAACAGGTATATGAAACGATATATTTTTGTAACGGGAGGAGTAGTTTCATCTTTAGGAAAAGGTATTATCTCGGCGAGCATAGGAAAATTGTTGCAAGCTCGCGGATATTCCATCACCATTCAGAAATTCGACCCTTATATCAATATTGACCCCGGCACATTGAATCCTTATGAACACGGAGAATGCTATGTGACGGAGGATGGAATGGAAACGGATTTGGATTTAGGCCATTATGAACGTTTTACGGGTATTAGAGCTACACAAAACAACTCTATTACCACGGGCAGAATATATAAAACGGTTATAGACAAGGAACGTCATGGAGATTATTTGGGTAAAACCATACAGGTGGTGCCGCATATAACCGATGAGATCAAACGCAGAATGTTGCGTGAGGATGACGTTGATTTTGTAATTTCAGAAATCGGCGGCACCATAGGTGATATAGAGTCCGCACCCTTTTTAGAAGCCATCCGTCAGTTGAAGTGGGAGTTGGGTAATCGTGCCCTTAGTGTACATCTTACTTATGTACCTTATTTGAAAGTTGCAAACGAATTGAAAACCAAACCGACACAGCATTCTGTAAAAGAAATGCAAGGTATGGGGATTCAGCCCGATGTGCTTATTTTACGAACGGAAAAACACCTTTCTGATAGCATCCGCAGTAAGGTGGCTTCTTTTTGTAATGTAGATATAGACTGTGTAATACAGAGTGAAGATATGCCGAGCATATACGAAGTGCCTGTTAATATGCAGCATCAAGGTTTGGATACGGCTATTTTGCAAAAGTTCGGGATGCCCATAGGAGAAGTGTCGGATATGAAAACATGGAATTATTTTCTGCAACTACAACACTCTGCTCAAAAAACGGTGACAGTAGGGTTGGTGGGGAAATACGACCTCCAAGATGCTTACAAGAGCATACGGGAAAGCCTGTGTTTGGCCGGAACATATAATCACGTAAGGGTGAAAATAACGTTTATCAATAGTGAAAACATTACCGAAGAAAATGCGGAAGCCAAACTTTCAGATGCGGACGGCTTGCTGATATGCCCCGGATTCGGTAAACGTGGTATTGAAGGAAAAATAGTGGCTGCAAAATATGCTCGTGAGCATAACATACCTGTTTTCGGTATTTGTTTGGGCATGCAAATAATGGTCATAGAATTTGCTCGCAATGTGTTGAATTTTCATGATGCCAACTCTACAGAAATGGATGAAAATACTTCCCACAATGTGATAGATTTAATGGAAGAGCAAAAAAACATTTCCAACAAAGGAGGTACCATGCGATTGGGCAAATACGATTGTAAACTGCTTGCCGGCAGTAGGGTGGCTGATATTTACGGCTCACTCCGAATAAGCGAAAGGCATAGACATCGTTATGAATTTAACAATGAATATAAAGCGGAATATGAAAACAACGGAATGCGGTGTGTGGGAATAAATCCGGAAAGCAATTTGGTTGAAATAGTGGAAATACCCGAGCACAGATGGTTTGTCGGCACCCAATTTCATCCCGAATATTCCGGTACGGTGTTGCATCCACATCCGCTGTTTATGAGTTTCATCAAAGAGATATCAAAGGAGTAAGCGGAAATACACAATTTATTCATTAACGAACGTTGATGCATTTTCTTTTTTAAAAAAATTTCTATTGCCAACAATAGAAAACAAAAAATTCCGTTATACTGGAAAAATAAAGAAAATGTCAAAGGTTCGTATTAAAATCAAAGATGTGATAGATTCGGGCGTAAATTATGCCTATATGTTATTATTGCAGACTTTTGACGAAAAAACGGTTTTTCCTATTTTTATATCCAACAAAGATGCGGATAGTTTTGTGGAAGTGATGAAAAACATCAATTTCAAGCGTCCGCAAACGCATGCTTTGTTGATGGATTTTTTTGAAAAGTTTGATGTAAAAATACGGGAAGTGTACATACACAAGCTTCAAGAAGGAATATTTTATTCCACCATATATTGCTCTCAAGATGCGATTCCTTATGAGTTTGACGCTCGTCCTTCGGATTCTTTAATATTGGCATTAAAATGCGGAGCCCCTATTTTTATCAATTCCGACATATTGGACAATATAGGCCGGTCAACGCAAGAGGTGATGGAAGAATTGTCGGAAGAGAATGAAGGAGGTGTAATGGAAGATGACAATGATTTTAAAGAAAATGATTCTTTATCAGAACCGAATATAGAGGTCCTCAGCACTGAGGAGTTGGAAGAATTGCTACAAGATTCTGTTTCGGTGGAAGATTTTGAAACGGCATCAAAAATAAGGGATATTATACTAATGCGGAAAAAACAAAAGGATAATATCAGCAAAGAAGAATGACAGACACTGTTTTGACAATAGAGAGCATGTCGCATGCCATACCGTTGGCAAGTGCACAAGATAGTGTATGCAATACCATGGAAGATTCGTTACACAATGCATTGTTGGTGCAACCAAGCAATATGGACACGGCATTGCAACAGTTGCCTTCTTTTTTCACACAGCACACTTCTCCATACATGCCTGTAGATAAGGTAATAATAAACACGGATGTGTTTTTTTTGATTTCTTTATTGCTATTGATATGTTTGGCAATTTTACGTTCGGTGATTTCCAAAGAAAGCAATTGGTCGTTTTTTGCCAAACAAACAAGTTCGCTCTCTCCTAATAAAACACTGTTTTCTTCCTTGCGTTTGATACCCTCTTCGTTGGTGATAATATTAGGTTATACTTTGTTGTTGACCTATACCGTCAACGTTAAATATTCCGGTTACGGAATGGCAAAACTTATGCTGTTTTCCTTTTTGGCGGTGTTGGTTTATTTATTGTGTTATTATTTGGTAATGTATGTTTCGGGATATTTTTTCAGTTGGAAAAATCAAAGTATAATGTATTTAAAGAAGACCACCATTTTCCGGTTCCTGTCGGTAGTGTGTCTGTTCCCGTTAGCATTTATTGCCAATTATATGAATATAAATAAAATATGGATGGTGCTATTGATGGTGTTTTTGCTCTGTTTTCTTTTGTATAAAGGTTTTTTATATTGGAGTATTTTTAGAAAAAACATGCGGTGGTATGAAATTTTTTTGTACTTTTGCACGATTGAAATTTTGCCGGCGGCTGTTTTCATAAAATTTTGTAACGAGCAATTACATAGTAACTTAACCACATAAAAAGAAAAACCTTGAAGATAAAAAAAATATTATTTTCGCAAAACAGACCGGAAAATATTGAAAGATCCAATTACGCGGAGTTAGTAAAAAAATACGGAGTGCAGTTGGATTTTTTCAAATTTTTTGCGATAGAAGAGATCCCTTATACAGAATTCAAAAAAAGCCATATTAATTTATTGGATTATTCGTCAGTGATAATGACGAGCAAAAATGCTGTTGATCATTTTTTCCGCATGGTCAAAGACAGTAAGACGATAATGCCTATCAGTACCAAATATTTTTGTTCCAATCAAAGCATAGCTATGTATTTGCAAAAATATGTCACCTATCGTAAGCGGAAAATATTTTTTCCGGAAGATGCCACGGTGGAATCTTTGGTAGCGGATATAGAGCATCATCACGAGGAGGATAATTTTTTGGTTCCTTGTTCAGCAGATTCTTCTTTAAATCAATTGTTACAATTTTTGGATGCCAAAACCAACATACAATACACAAGGGCGGAAATGTTTAAAATGGTGTTTCCTGTTTTGCAAGAGCATATCAATATTTATGATTACGATATGATAGTATTGTTTAGTCCGCACGGGGTGCAAGCGTTGTTTCAGAGCTATCCCGATTTCAAGCAGCCGGAAAACATGTATATAGCCACTTCGGGAAAGCGGGTGTTGGAAATGGCTTTGGAAGCAGGATTAAAAGTAGAAATATGGGCACCCAAAGAACCGAATATTACCTCTATTTTTACAGCTTTAGATCAATTTTTGCATCGCACTAATCGCAGGCATTAATGGAAATAAAGGCAGACAAAACTTTTCCTAAATCACAGCGTTTGTGTTCTCGTGATGATTTTCAAAGATTGTTGTCTCAAAAACAATCTTTTTATTTATATCCTTTTGTTTGCTATTACGGAATGGTGGAGCAAAAAAATGAGTTTGAAGCCAAAATAGCGGTTTCTGTCAGCAAAAAACGCATCAAACGTGCCGTGCATCGCAATAGGATAAAACGCTTGATAAAAGAAAGCTACCGTCAAAACAAACAGCTTATTTATGATGTAATGCAGCCGCAGCAGGCGGAATTACATTTGATTTTGGTGTATGTAGAAAGCAAAATTCTGCCTTATTCGTTCATCAATAGCAAAATGATATTATTGATAAACAAATTATTAAAAATAAGTTCAAAAAAAAATAAGGGATAAAAACATAAAAAATAGAAAAAACGCTCAACAAATCAATATTTTCTGCTATATTTGCAATCTTAAATATATAAGTAAATTTTTTTGTAAAATACTAAAAATTAAATAGAAAGAAATGAGAAACAAAGGATTTATTTCATTTTTTGCTGTAACTTTTGCTTTGGTATGTATATATTCTTTGTCTTTTACTTTATGTACTCGCAGAGTAGAGAACAAAGCCAGAGAATATGCACAGAATGATCCGAGTAAAGAAATTTTAAGAGAACAGGCGCAAGGTAACGCTTTCGTTGAAAGTTATTTATTGGATTCTTCGGCAAAGGCAAGAGAAAATGATTACCTTTCCAAAATGGCTGATTCTGTAGTGTACAATTTAGGATTTGCCAAATGGACTTACAGAGAATGTAAAGAATTGGAAGTTAATTTAGGGTTGGACCTCAAAGGAGGTATGAACGTAATGTTGGAAGTTTCGGTTCCTGATATAGTAGAAGCTTTGGCCGGTAACGGTGCCAAAGATTCTTTGTTTGTCAAGACCATGAAATTAGCCAAACAAAAACAAAAAACTTCCCAATCGGATTTTATAACACTTTTTGACCAGTCTTTTAAAGAAGTGGCTCCGGCTAATGCAAAATTATCCACCATTTTCCGTAAATTACAACTCACCGGAGGCAATCCTTCCAATAGTGATGTAATCAAAGCCTTGCGTGAAGAAACGGAAGCGGCTTTGGAAAATGCGTTTATGGTGTTAAGAGCCCGTATAGACCGTTTTGGTGTTGCCCAGCCGAATATACAACGTTTGCCGCAATCGGGACGAATAATGATAGAGTTGCCCGGTGTGAAAGATCCCGAACGTGTACGCCATTTGTTGCAGGGTACTGCCAATTTGGAATTTTGGAAAACCTATGATTTGTCGGAAATAGCAAGTATATTCTCCCAAATAGACGAACGTGTGGCTGCTTTGGATATGGAAAGTCCCGAAGAGGCTGAAACATCAGCAGACGAAGAAGCAACGGAAGAGTTGGCAGAAGAAACACCGGCAGCCGTTACGGAAGCCGATACATTAGAAGGTTTGCCTTCAGTAGAGTCCGCCGATGCTACCGCAGACAACAGTCAAATGACAAGAGAAGAGATATTGAAAAAATATCCTTTCTCTGCCCGTTTGCAATTTAACGACAGACCTGATCCGGAAGGAAAATACGGTCCGCTTGTGGGTTATGCATTAGAAAGAGATACGGCTGAAATTAATCGTATTCTTGAATTGGATGTGGTGAAAAACTTGTTACCGCAAGATTTAAGACTTTGCTGGCATGCCAAAACAGGCAAAGATAAAACAGCTATTCACCAATTAATAGCATTGAAAGCCGTTGGCGAAACAGGTTGTATATTAGATGGCAAAGTGGTTTCGGATGCTCGTCAGGATTTCAACCAACAATCGGGTAATGAAATCAGCATGACCATGAATCAGGAAGGTGCTAAAAAATGGAAGAAAATAACAGAAGAAAACATAGGCAATTGTATTGCCATAGTGCTGGATAATTTGGTATATTCTTATCCTCGGGTAAATGATGTTATTCCCAACGGACGTTCTTCTATAAGCGGAGCTTTTTCTTTGGAAGAAGCCAAAGACTTGGCCAACTTACTTAAGGCCGGTAAATTACCTGCTCCCGCAGTGATAGTATCGGAAGAAATAGTAGGCCCTACCTTGGGTAAAGAATCCATTCACGATAGTATAGTATCGTTTATCATAGCATTCTGTTTGGTACTTATATACATGATATTCTTCTATAACAAGGCAGGTGTTGTAGCAAGTATAGCTTTGCTTACCAATATGTTGTTCTTGTTCGGAACTTTGGCTTCGTTGGGTGCTGTACTTACCTTGCCGGGTATTGCCGGTGTAGTGCTTACCTTGGGTATGGCCGTGGATGCCAATGTAATTATATATGAACGTATCAAAGAAGAGTTGCGAGGAGGAAAAGCCATAAGGATGGCTGTAGCCGATGGTTATAAGGCAGCTTATTCCGCTATTTTGGACGGTAACATCACCACCATCATCACCGGTATCATACTTTATGTCTTCGGTTCGGGCCCTGTACAAGGTTTTGCCACCACTTTGATAATAGGTATTCTTACTTCTTTGTTCACCGCCATATTCATATCACGCCTTATCTTCACATGGGCATTGGATAAAAATATGGAAGTGAACTTTTCTAACAAGTTGACACAAAATATGTTTACCAATACTCATTTCGATTTCTTGTCTGTGAGAAAAATATTCTATTGCATATCAGGTGCATTGGTATTAATAGGAATAGTTTCATTATGTGTCAAAGGTTTGGATTTGGGTATAGATTTTGCCGGTGGTAGAAGTTATACCATACGTTTTGACCAGCCGGTAAAAACTGCCGAATTGCGTGATGCTCTTACTGCCGAATTCGAAGGTGTTGCTCCGGAGGTAAAAACATTCGGTTCGGATAACCAAATGAAGATAACCACTAAATGGAGAGTAAACGAAGATAATTCTACCGTAGATTCTTTGGCAGAAGATCATTTGTATAAAGGTTTGGCTCCTTTCTTTAAAACCAATTTAACAAAAACAGATTTTAGTGTTCAAAACCAAAGTGTGGGTTTGATAAGTTCTCAAAAAGTGGGAGCTACCGTTTCCAAGGATATCACCAGAGGAGCTTTCTTAGCAGTATTCTTCTCCCTGATAGCTATCTTTATTTATATTGCCTTCCGTTTCCGTAATTGGCAATTCGGTTTGGGCGGTATCATCTCTTTGGTACACGTTACCATTATAACCATAGGCTTGTATTCCTTGTTGTATGGTTTGTTGCCCTTCACCATGGAAGCCGACCAATCGTTCATAGCAGCCATATTAACCATCATCGGTTATGCTATCAACGATAGCGTGGTTATTTTTGACCGTATTCGTGAATACAAAACATTGTATCCTAAACGTAATATGAGAGAAAATATCAATGCGGCTTTGAATTCCACATTAGGACGTACTATCAATACTTCGGGTACTACCATCGTGGTGTTATTGTCTATCTTCCTTTTAGGTGGAGATGTAATCAGAGGTTTTGTATTCGCATTGTTGGTGGGTATAATAATAGGCCCCTATTCTTCAATCTTCATCGGTTCATCCACCGTATATGATTTTCGTAATAGAAAAGCAGAAATAGAAGAAAAGAAATAAAAGTAGAGTAATAATAAAACGGAGAAAGATACCTTAAGGTATCTTTCTTTTTTTTGTGCAAAAATAATGTGTATTTGTTAACCGGTTTTCTACGGTGCCTGCCGTTGTTCCGGTGGATGCAGGAATGTGCATATCTCGTTCTTATAAGTAAATCTACTGGGTTTTATAATAAACGTATGGAACATGGTAGAGACGGAGCATGTCCGTGTTCGTAAATATATTTTATCTTTTTCCTTTCTTTCGTTTTCCGCCATGAAGAGGGAGTAGTTGATTTTGTGATTAAGTGAAGAACTAATGAACTTTTTTGCATGGTTGAGCCGAGAGTAATATCATTGCTACAATATCGCTAAAACAAATACATTCTTGCAAGCATTGTTTTAAACTATCGGTGATTGGACACAAAAAAAAGGAGCCCGAAGGCTC
>DBXT01000052.1 GCA_002309615.1 Bacteroidales bacterium UBA1205 | reverse complement strand
TCCTTTTTTTTATGCAACAGAAAAAATTTTTTTTCGCTGAAAATAAAGGTGATTGAAAAAAAAAGAAAAAAAAATGAAAAAAATTTTTTTCTGTTAAAAAATTTTTTCTTATCTTTGCCAAATCTTATTTTGAAAAATTTAACAATAAATAAAATTATTAACAAATAAAATCTTATGTATTATGGCAGATAGATCAGCTAACACACTTAACAGCTTTGATTTCAAGTATTTAATTGGTGCTCCATTGTCGGCATGTGTTAATGCACAAGGCGAAGCAGCCAAAACAACTTGGGAATTTATTAACAACGTCGGATTAGATTCCGTAGCGGGAAAAGGTGACGAGAAAAAAGCAGTAACAATAGAATTTTCTTACAAAGTGGGAAATGGTGAAGGAACAGAAATGGTTTTGAGAGTTCCATTGCTGACCATAGTTCCGATACCTTATATTGCTATTGATACTGTTGATATTAATTTCAAATGTAAAATCGATTCATTAGAAACAGAAACCGATGAATCAATAAGTGAATATAAGGAAGATGGTAACAAATATTCCACTTCTTTTTTTAGAAATCCGCGCAGAGTTACACTTAGAGCAAATTATTCTTCTAAAAAAGATTCCAAGAGTACACAAAATTCCGAATATAGTGTTGAAACAACGTTGGATATTTATGTTCATGCTCGCCAAGATGCTATGCCGGCAGGTATGGCAAAAATTCTTGATATTTTAAATAATTCAATAGATTATGTCAACCAAGCATCTATGGAAAAAGGTCAATAGCGAATAGTCAAATAAAAAATTAATAACAAATAAATATACCGAAGTCATGAAAACAGTAGCAGATAAAGCAATCAAAGCATTAACTGATATTCCTTTTGAAAATATTATAGGAGGACCACTCAATGCATGTGTAAATGCACAATCACAAGCAGCTGTATCTACAGTGAATTTTATTCAAAATGTGGGTTTGAACCAAGCAGAAGATGGTTCATATTCTGCAGTGTATGTTCAATTTTCTTTTGTGCAAGGCGGACGCATGGCCATTATTTCCGTCCCGTTATTGGCAATAGTTCCTATTCCTTACATTGCTATACAAACAGTAGATATAGCTTTCAAGGCTGTAATAACCGGTATGGACAAGACTTCTTATACCGATGAATATACTAGAGAAACCAAAGTAGATACAAATTCAAAGAAAAAAGGATTAGGTTGGTTTAGTGTAAAATCAACTACTATGAATTCTTCCATATCTACTAAAAGAGATTCAAAGTCAACGCAAGATTCTTCGTATAGCATTGAAGCTACCATTGATGTGAATGTACATGCTGAACAAGATTCTATGCCGGCAGGTATGGCAAAAGTGCTTGAAATGTTGGGAAATGCTATAGATTTGTGTAATCCGATGGGCGAATTGACAGTAAGTGATACCCAATTAACACTTGATTCAAATTCTAAATCAGTAGAATTAATAGCCACCTACAAAAATTCGGAAGGAAAGTTAAATTCAAAAGAAATTAAATTCTTAAAGAAGAAAGATAGCGACAAAAAATTTGATTTTGAAAAAGCAAAAGAAGGTGTTTATAAGAAAAAAGATGAAACCATGACATTTACTTTTACCGAAGCAGGTACTTATTATGTCGGAGTTTCAGAAGATAATTATGAAGAAGTTGTGGTAGCATAAAAATAGCAATCTTATGGGAAAGAATAGTATAGATGCATCAGCTGCAGGCATTGCAATGAATTCATTGCAGGCCATACCTTTCGGGCAGGTAATCGGAGGACCTTTAAAAGCATGTATAGATGCTCAATCCGAAGCAGCACTAAGTACATTCAATTTTATCAACAGCGTTGGAATAGAAAGAGATGAAAATGGTAATAATCCCAAAGCTATATATGTGAATTTTACCTATCAAAGCAATGGAGTGCGAAAAATATTAACTGTGCCTATATTGACTTTGGTACCCATTCCGTATATAGCCATAAAGAATATTAACATTGCATTTAAAGCCAATATATCAGCTTCCTCATCTGTTTCAACCACTACATCCGAGTCTCTGTCAACGGAATTCGGTATGAAGTCAAAAGCCAAATTTGGTTTTGGAATAGCATCCGCGAGTGTTGAAATGAACGCAAGCATATCAAGTAAAAAAGATTCTACGGCAACGCGTGATTCTAAGTATAGTGTGGAATACACTATGGATGTAGGCGTCACGGCAGGGCAGGAAGATATGCCGGCTGGTATGCTCAAAGTGTTGGAAATACTCAATAATTCATTAGAAGTAGTGAATGAAAAGGGCGAATTATTTGTTTCTGCTAATGAAATTAAAGCGGGTGATAATATATATGTTTCTTATAAAGGAGCCGATGGCTTGTATAACACAGAGAAAGGGAAGATATCCATCACCCCGGCTTTAAATGCTAAGAATATTGTTCAACAAGGAAATGGTTGGGTGTATACTTTTGAAAAAGAAGGTACTTACACACTTAGAGTGGATGATTTAGTAGAAACCATTAGCGTTGGATAAGTATGAAAAAGTAGTTAATAAAACAAAAAAAGAAGATTATGCCAAACACAACTAAAACAAAAACAAATAAATCAGAACAAACAGATGCTAGCAAAACCGGTCAGGAAGATGCCAGCAAAACGGTTCTGGAACAGGCCGGCGAAGCACCTCAAGAGGGTACGGACACAGTAGTTACAGATAAAACTGATCAAGACGAAACTAACAATAAAGGTCAAGAAAATAAGTCTGAAACAGAATTTACCAAATCTTTGCAGGCAGTTAAGCAAGGTGTGTCTCTCATGAAAGATATTTTAGAGACAGAAAAGAATAATGGTATTAGTTCTATGATGACAGAATTGTCAAAAGTGACTGCGGATACTAATGTTGGAGATGCAGCATTAAATTCCTTGACGTCATTACCTTTTGACAAGATTATCGGAGGACCTTTACAAGCGGCTATTGCAGCACAAAGCAGTGCGGCAAAATCCACTCTTGAGTTTATTACGCAGGCGGGAATAAAAGCGGATAAAGCTATTTCAATCTCTTTTGAATTTTGCGATAGCAATGGAAAATTGAAAAAAATGATTATTCCATTGTTGACTATGGTTCCTATCCCAACTATGGCTATCAAGGAAATGCAATATGAATTTAAAGCAAAAATCGAAACCGGTTCATCTGCCAATGCTTCAATGTCGTCCGGAATAACAGGAACATGGAATTTCGGCTATGCAATGAATGATAGTACAACTACAACTATTGAAGGCATACAAGAGAAGCAGAAAGAAGCAGCAAAAACAGGTGAAAAACCGGAGGAAAATAAAAACAAAAACGCTGCTGCGGCAGCACCTCAGAAATCAACCATAGTCACTACACCAAAAGGATTGAATTTCAATGCATCCATATCTACTAAAAAAGATTCCTCCGCTTCCAGAGATTCTAAATATAATGTAGAAGCTACCATGGATATAAAGGTGATAGCAGGTCAAGATGACTTGCCCGGAGGTATTCAAACGCTTTTGAATGAGTTGAACAAAGCTTATTCTATAGTAGATCCCTATGGAGAATTGAAAGTAGCACCGGCGAATGTAGATCTATCAGGTGGTTTAGCTACAATAACGGCAACCTACCGTAATTGTGACGGAGTGTTTGCTCCGTCGGACATTAGCTGTGAAGATGAATCTGTTGTTAAAAACATTGTAGATTCTTCAACAGTTCAGTTTACGTTCAAGAAAGCAGGAGCCTATACCATAGCTGCCGGAGCTTGTGCAGAAGTGGTAGTGGTGAATGAAGCGTCTGAAAAATAAAAAATCAGATTCATCAATAACGGTGGAGAATTGGTAGATAAAAAGGAAGAAAGTATAATTTAACAGGAAACAATAAGATGGATAATGAAGATTTAGGTAACGGTTTAATAGATTTTCTACAAGATGCCTTGAATTCAACCTTGATGGCGGATGCCAACAGTATGGAAAGTTTGGAAAGTACATTGCTGGAATATGGCGGAAGCGAACCTTTGTGTTTCAGAGTCAAGGATGCAGATGGAAGAGATTGTGTGATGGAAGTACCAAAATTGGCGATATCACCTCTTCCGTTGCTGAGAATTCAAGAGGCAGAATACGAAGTAGAAGGAGAATTGGAAACGTCTACTGTATCGGAGAGTGTTCTAAAAGATATGGAGAATATGGATGATGTAGGAAAACTACCGCCCAATCTTGCAAAACGACAACGTCTGCTTGCCGAAACCAAAGGCTTGTCTGAGACAGAACGTGTAAAAATGTTGGTAAGAAACGGCGATCCGGACGCTCTGGCTAAAAGAATGCGTTTTAAATCTACCGGCAGCACATCTTCTAATGCAACAAGCAATTCCTTTAAAGTGAAGATGAAAATCAAAATGGCACAATCGGATATGCCTGCAGGATTGACCAATTTGTTGCAAGTATTGTCTACCAATATGAAACCGAAATAGTGTTTAACATAACTGCAAAAGAAGATTAGTCCCATGTTAGCATCGGTTCTTATAGATTTTACATGCGGGGTAGCCCAGTTGGATAGGGGAATGGCGAATGTCAATTGTAGAAATATAAGAGATATACTGTACGACAAGAATGGAAATTTGTATACCTTTAATTATATTTCTACAGGGGCAAACAAAGCCGGTAAAATAATTGAAATACCTAAAATATCCATATTACCTTTTTCCCTTATGCACGTATCGGAGATTACTTTAGAGATAGAATCTTGTCCCGACGAAGATTTGAAGCTCAACTACGAGGAGTTGACCAAGGAAGGGGATGATGTATCGGATGAAGTGACCGATTTGCGAGCCTTAACAGCAAGTTTGGGTTTTAATACCGATGTAGAACTGGTAACAACAGAAAATGGGACTACATCTTTAAAATACACAATTTATAAAGATGGTATTACAATGACACGTTTTATGGAAAAATGGTTAGCAAACGTTCAGCAAGATATCATCATTGAACCATTAGAAGAAATAATTGTAGAAAACAAATAAAAAAAAGAGATTATGGCACAACAAACACCGGGTATGAAATGCCCCAAATGCGGAACATTTATAGCTACAACAATCAGCGAACTTTTAACAGCATCAGGGCTTACCTGTCCTAATTGTCGTTTGGTTTTAACTATCAATAGAGAAGAATCAAAAAAGGCAATGGAGATTTTATCTGATGTAGATAAGGCTCAAAAGAATTTAGAGCAGACTGTCAATAAATATAAATAGTAAAACCATAAGTAAAGGTTTTACTATAGCCATTTATGGGCAGAAAAATTAATTACATAACTAAAATTTGAAAAAGATATGGCAAAAACCGTAATAACCTCTGCAAGTTGTACTATTAAAGAGGTAACTAAAGATGTGGCTACCCGATTTGTTTCCGAAAACGGTGGCAAGGTGGATTTCTCACAATATACCAAATATTATGGTCTGTTTTATAGTAATGTATTGGTTTACGTATTCTTTCCATGTGTTGAACAAAATGATAGAGGAGGCGTGACAGGTTATCTTTGGGACGGTCCGCCGGTACATAGAAATTACACGATAAGCGATTTGGGAAATGCAATGAGTGGAAGGTTGTATAACTATGCCCGGTCACAAAATCCCTTTAAGATATATTCTAATAGTTGTACTATTAAAGAAGTATCTAAAAATGATGTTACAAAATTTAATACAGAGCATAATATCAGTGTAAATCTTTCCAATTATACCAAATATTACGGATTGGAGTATAGTGGACAATTTGCATACATGTTATATGTAGTCATCGGAACAAATGGAGGTGTGAGCAGTTCTATGGCAGCAGCAAGTAAATATCACATGCTCAAAGATCAAGCGGATGCAAAACAAAAGTTGCTAAATTATATCGGAGCACAATATCCGCTTAGATTAAGTTCTGCCAGTTGCAGTGTTAAGGAAGTAACCAAAACCGATGTTACAAAATTTAATACAGATAATAATGTCAATATCAATCTATCCGCTTATACTAAATATTATGGTTTGTATTATGGTAGTGGATTGGTATACGTATTGTATGTTGCCCTTGGTTCGACAAAAGGAGTGAGCGGGACTACTTCTGTCGCTAATAAAATTTATGCATTAAGTGATCAAGCGGTCGCAAGAGAGCGGTTATACAGCTATGCACAATTGCAAAATCCATATCAAATAAGTTATGCTAATTGTACTATTAAGGAAGTAACCAAAGCCGATGTTACAAAATTTAATACAGATAATAGTGCCACTGTAAATCTTTCAAGTTATACCAAATATTATGGTTTGTACTATGGTAATGCATTAGTCTATGTATTGTATGTTGCCATCGGAACAAATGGAGGAGTGAATGGAAATTCTGTGGCAGCGAATAAATATTATGTATTAAGTGATCAAGCGGTCGCAAAAGATAAGTTATACCATCACGCACAGACACAAAATCCTATTAAAATAAGTTCTACAAGTTGTAGTATTAAAGATGTATCCGGTACGGATGCTGCCAAATTTAATAGCGAAAACAATATCAGTATCAATCTTGCAAGTTATACAAAATATTATGGTTTGTATAATGGCAGTGTATTAGTGTATTTGTTATATACAACTATCGGGGCAACAGGCGGCTTGAACAGTTATACCGTGGCAGCAAACAAATGTTATACTTTAAGTGACCAAACGGCAGCAATAGATAAATTATTAGACTATGCACGAAGACAAAATCCTATTAGATTAAGTTCCGCAAGTTGTACTATTAAAGATGTATCTATAGAAAACGCTACAAAATTCAATACCGATAACGGAGGCGGTTTGGATGTTTCCAAATATAGCAAAATTTACGGGTTATATAATGGTAATGTATTAGTCTACGTATTGTATGTTGTTATCGGTACAAACAAGGGAGTGAGCGGATATAGTGCTGTAACCAATAAATATTATGCGTTAAGTGATTCAACGGCAGCAAAAGATAAGTTATATGACTATGCGCAGAGACAAAATTCCATTCAAATAAATTCTGCTAATTGTACCATTAAGGAGCTTACTAAAGATATTGCTACCAAATTCAATACTGACAATACAGGCAATGTAGATATTTCAAAATACGGCAAATATTATGGATTGTATAATAGCAATAGTGTATTAGTCTATGTGTTGTATGTGATCATTGGAGCAAATGGAGGTGTGAATGGATTTACCGGTACAACTAATAAATATTACGCTCTAAATGACCAAATGGTCGCAAAAGATAAGATATATAGTTACGCGAGGGAACAAAATCCCATAAAAATAAGTTCAGCTAATTGTAATATTAAAGAAGTATCAAACTCCGACGCTACCAAATTCAATACCGAAAATGGTGGTAATGCAGATATTTCGATGTATGGTAAATATTATGGTTACTATTATAATATCAATACATTAGTCGGGGTATTGTATGTTCAGATAGGCGCTAATGGGGAAGTACAAGCATCTGTTTTTAAATCGCACAAGTATTATTCTATAACAGATGGCGATGCCCGCATATTGAATTATGCCAATACCCAAAATCTGAAAGAAATTGATATCATCAATGAGGTTAATGCATGGAAAGTTGATAAGTTGACAGATAATATTGTAAAACAATTCTTTACCAACAATAGCGGGCAATTTATTGATAAGGCACTATATTGCGGATTGTATTATAACAATGATTTAGTGGCAGTGTTGGCGGCCAAGCATACAAGTACTGCTGATAAACATATTGTTGAGAAATTAAGTTATAATGAAAAGAAATATTATAAAATCATCCAAGGGGAATCGTATTTATTGCATTATGCAAAATCACAATATCCCAATAAAGTCAAATTGGAGGATCAGATTAGTGCATGGTCTGCCTACATTATCAATGATGAAGCCACGTTAAAGATTTTTTACATAGAAAATAATGGTGGAGACATATCGCAAACTGCCGATGCGTTTTACGGATTATATTATAATGACGATTTGGTGGCAATATCTGCGGTGAGAGTCGGTGATGACGGTAATGTGATAGAGGAAAGTTATTGTACATCAACGGAATATGAAAGAAATGCCGGAGACATTGATGGTGGTATAGTAGGAGGGCATACATTCTTACGCAAACAAGTTCAGATTGCTAATCAAATTAAGGTTTATTCTCGCGATTGCAAAATAGTAACGGTGAGTGCACCCACTGCCACGCTGTTTTATCAGCAAAACGAAGGAGGGGATATCAATCCGGAGGCAGATGCTTTCTACGGATTGTATTATAACAATGAGATTATTGCCATTATGGCCTTCAAAGACAATAAGAAATTACAATATTGTTGGAAACCCAATTTTTCAATTTCAGAAGGAGAAATTTATTTAAATCAATATGTCAGTGCAATGAGTCAAATAAACGGAACAAACGAAACAAGTAAAAAAGTATTGGAAATAGCATCTTCATCCAATACTATACCATTTGATCAAATGATAGGAGCACCATTGATTGCTTGTGTAAATGCTCAAAGTATGGCATCTATGGAAACCTTGAAATTTGTAAAAGAAGCCGGTTTTAAAAAGAGTGAAAAAGAAGGTTCGGATTTCGAGGTTGTCAATGTGAGTTTCTCTTATAAGAATGGTAATGAAATGTTTTCATTGTCCGTTCCTCTTTTGACTATCATTCCGGTGCCTTATTTGCAGATAGATACGGTGAAGATAAATTTCAGTGCAGATATGTATACAACTGAAAATAATGAAGTGGTAGCAAAATTTGCCACTACGGATTTGTCTGCAGAGAAAAAACAAACTTCAAAATACAATGTTCAAAATCAATTGAATATTGAAATAAAGGCATCCAGTGGTTCTATGCCGTCAGGTATGGCAAAAATGTTGGATATTTTCAATAATTGTATAGAGGTAAGTCAAGAGGTTGTTGAAAAAAATAGTTTGGAAATGCCTACTGAACATATGACAGAAGCTCAAAATATTATTGAAGATACCCCTTCAGCTGTTGAAAATGAAGAGGATGCTGTAGAAGACGAGTCTGATACCGATGCTCAACAAACACCCGATTCTACGCAGAAAACATCCACAAAAAAATCAAAAAAGAAATAGTTGATAATTAAGTGGAAATGGATAATGAACGAACAAATGTAATTAGTGGCAGTGGCGGTTCAAAAGCATTGCCACTAAATTGCTTAATAGGAAAACCTTTGTCTGCCTGTCTTTCAGCACAACACATGGCGGACGAGGCTGCCTATAGTTTCATTAAAAATATCGCATTTCATCATTCTCATGAGTATAAGGAATTGTTGCATATTGCTATGCTGAGTTTTTCATATACCGACAAGCATATAAAATATGAAATAAAAGTACCTTTGCTAACATTAATTCCATTACCTTATCTGCAAGTGGATAATGTCGATTTTTCGTTTATAGCCAACATACAGAAGAATGATGAAGGAAAAATTATTGCCACATACGGCAATAAAACAGGCAACGGTTGGGGCTATAGTTCCAAAACAAGATATGCCGGACAAATGTCTTTTAAGGTAAAAGTAAATAGGCGAGGCATAACCAGTGCTTGGGCCGATTTGCTGGAGAAAACAGCCAATAGTATAGCCAAAGTTCCTTATGATGCAAGCAGATTTACACCCATAACCAAAGAAGAAAAACAAGCCGTGGGGGGCTTGATAACGCTTTTAAAAGACAATACCATAGGAGGCTTGATAACACTCTTAAGAGACAATGCCATAGGAGAGGTGTTAACGCTTTTAAAGAACCATGCCAAAGAGTAAACAGTAGTATTATTCATAAATAAACTGAATTTACATATCTAATGTGGACTCTGCCAAATAACAATACCAAAAGCAAAAAGATAATCATAACAGCAGACAAATGTGCTGTTAAGCCGTTAAACATTGCAGAATTGTCAGCGTTTTGTCAGAAAAACAATGTTCATATAGTTCACTCTGATAAAAATGTAGGTCTGTATGATGGTAAAGAGTTGGTTGCTGTAGCAAGTATCGGGGAAAATATCGGTCACAATCAAACGATACAATATTGTCAAAAGGATAATTATCAAATAGATGGTATAGAAACAAAAATTTTACAGTATCTTCATATAGTCAATTTTGAAAAAGCCGGCAAAATCTTGGAAAATATGTTATTGTCAAGCGGATATTCATATGTGGCTATAAATTCTTTGAGTGTAAACAGGCAGATGTCGTACCGATTGGATAAAGGCCGCATTGAACTATTCCATTCTGATAAAAATATATCCGATAATCAGTTGCAATATCATATCAGGCTTGCACAGTGTCAAAAGGAAAGTATTGATTTGCTGGCTTTTACAACAGAGCAAATATTGCATGATTCGTCTGTGATATTAGCCTTGATAGCTCAAAAAATAGCGGTAAAAAGCGAAATAGTACCCAAAGAAGAAAAAGAGATCAAAATTAAAGAAATCCCTTTGGTAAAAACCATAGACTTGCCGAAAAAAACGCAAACAAATCATGCTCCGCAATCGGAGGTGAAAACCACTCTACAATCGGAGGTGAGAACAGTCCCTCAATTGGAAGAAAGAACAGTTCCTCAATTGGAAGTAAAGTCCGTTAAAGAATTGGTCATACCGCAAGAGGCACCAATAGAAAAAAACAAAATCAAAGAAGAAGAAACTTTTGCTCACATACAGCATTCTTCAGATATAAAAGTCGTGGAGAAGGTGCAGGAAATAAAAGAGGTGGAATTTCCTCCGATAAAAGAGATTGTAGAAGAAGAAAAGAGTAATCAGCCGGAAGTAGAAAGGTTACAAGAAGTTGAAGTAGAACCACAATCGTTTTCACTTCCTCAAAAACCGGTTGTACAGAAGATAGATGTAAAAGATTGCAGCATTCAATTGTTGAGTTCCATTGACGGAACCGATTTCTTACGCAAATATAGTGCAGAAAATGTATCCTCTACGGCAACGGAATATTATGGAATAATGTTCCATGAAGAATTGGTTGCAGTGACAGCTATTGCTAATAGGAAAGGTAATTGTGAGTCGTTGAAATATTGTGAAAAAACTAATTTTAAAATAGCCAACGGGGAAACTGTATTGTATCGCTGGATATTGCAAGCAAGTTTTGCCAATGCCAACAGAATATTAGAAAAACAATTGGCGTTGAAAGGTTATACTTATTCACTTATAAAAGGTGCAGACGGCAAAACTATAGTATCGTATCGCGTTAATAAATATAAAATTGAGATTTTTCACCGTAATGCAGATATGCCTAACAACTATATAGACTATATTACTCGTTTGGAAACGTGCGAAAAAGAAGCGGTGAAAATGCTGGTCTTTACAACGAATCAAATAATAGGAAAGGTTGCAGCTGTCATGAATATTGTTCACATGAAAGCCCAAACGCGTTTTTTGATGACAGCCGATAAAAATGAGTGTGTTTTTAAACATATCAATACTGTGCTTGCCAATAATTTTTTGGTAAAAAACAGCCTTTTTGATAGAATATTGATGGTTGATGCGGACAACTATGGCGTTTATTGCAATAATCAGTTGTTAGGAGTAGCATCTTTTGTACGAGGAAACAACGGTAATTATTTAATGGCAAGATATTGCAGCAAAGCGGGTTGGGATGTAAGGTATTTAATGTCGGAATTGATATATCAATTTTTAAGGAACCAATCGTCTGCTAAATTATTCGTATACAATAGTTTGCAAATAGACGATCATGAATTATATAACAATTTGGGTTTTAAGCTTGTTCAAACGGAAAGCAGAACGGTATGTATGCATGTTAGCAACGATATTTTCGATCCTTTGAATGTATTGGCAATAACCGATTTTATCAGAGTGCCGTTTGTTCCGTATGATGTTTACGGGGTAGCATTATATACTATTAATTATCTTTCTTTTCTCAAAAAACGCAATGAGCAAGCGTAGTATTTTAGTTTAAAAAAATCAATAGTCCGTTTTTCTAAAGGGTCTGAATTTTATTTTTGCATTAGCATCATATTTGTAGGAAATCACACCGCTTTTTTAAATAGCATCATTTATTTCATATTGATTGTTTTATCAACAAAAATTGTTAATAAATATTTTGTCCTTTTTTTGTTTTTATTATCCTTTTTTTGTATCTTTGCATTAATAAAGGATTAAAAAATTGTTTTATAGGAAATGAATGTATGTATATATTGTTATATCAATTATCTTATTATCTATTAATAAAAAATTAGTTATAAATATTAAATTATGAAGAAATGAAAAATATATTAAAAGTAACAGCATGTTTTTTCTTGGCAATAGCATTAATAAGTTGCAAGAAGGATGAAATTATAACGAATACAAAAGTAGAAAATAATCTTTTGAACTTCAAACAGCAGAAAGAAATTCATTATAGCGGCTGGATTTTGCAAATTTTTGTTGTGCGGGAGAGGATGGGTGGTGTTTTTATTATTATAGGTGCCTTGGCGTAACATATACGGACGCAATGCAATGTGATACGAACAATCCGCAAACCATGGGATTTCAAGAGTACCCGCTTTTTGATGCTAATGGTGAATATGTTAAAGTGAAATGTGAAGATTTGTCAATAGTAAATATTGATGATACAACGGTAATAGATAATCAATCGGATTTGGAACAAGTGCGTTCGGCTATTGAATATTTATATGAAAATGGTCATTTGTTGGTATTACCGGACGCTTATATTAATAATTAAAATATTATGAAAAAATTATTTTGCTATGTAGTTTTAATTTTTGCTATATGTCATTATTCTTGTGCAGGAAAAGCAAAAATAAGTATCAATAAAGAAGTGGTAAAAGTTCTTTTTTGAGGAAAATCAAAATTTAAGCCTTTGGACAATGTATGAAAAAGGAAACGATTTGTATTTACTTGCTTTTTCACAAAAAGATTCTTTAATGCACATTTTAAAGGAGGAAAGCAGCGGATTTGTTCCTTTCGGTAATTTTGCATTGGATACAGCAACACTATATCAATTGTTGGAGGAAGATAAAATGCTGTTAAATTCTCATTTGTTGATGTTAGATACACATTTGCTTTTAATAGTTCCGAACAATTATCTATATTCTGTTTATGATATCAATGCACAACAATTGATGTTTCAACGGATACAAAAAAATGACAGTATACTCATCGGAGCTACCCAAAATGATGCTATGATGTATGATAAACAACGTGAAAGGTTAGTGTATTTTCCATACAATTTAAATTTTACCGACGATAGTTTCCGATATAAAATATTGACAGGAGAAAACATCTATACAGGGAATCAAGAGTTGTATCCTGTTTATTTTCCGCAGGTAAAAGAATTTAAAGATGGTTATACAAATCTTGAACAATGTCATTTTCATTGTATAGCAGGGGATAAATATGTAACCACACAATCTAAAACCAACATTCTGTCCGTTTATGATACTCAAACACAAAAAGTAAAAATGTTTGACATTGTGTCGGATAATTATACACCTTACCCTAAAGAGTATAAGAATTATAACTTTAATGATGATTTTATAGGATTGATTAATTTTAAAAATAAGACAATGACATGCGATTATTATAATCATAGTCTGTTATATGATGAGTATAAGAAACTATATTATCGTTTCTTTTCTATTGCGCAGCCGGAATACAATGAGGAAGGATTAAAAAATACTATTAACACCAAACATACCGGTGTTTCGTTGATAGATGAGAAATTTAATTATATTGGTGATTATGTTGAAGAGAATTTGTTTTTTATAAAAAACAAAGCGATACCTACCTCCAAAGGGTTGGCTTTTTTGGTTTCCGAAAATTGTCATCATGGTGTGTGTGGTTTAAGACAGGGAAAATATGAAGTTGTTAAATTGTCTTTTGATTATTAGTATGATTGCTTTTATGGCTTGTACTTCTGATTCGCATTGTGACAAAATGTGTTTGTCTCAACGTTTTGTAGAAGATAATTTTATGCAAACAATATTTGATGATGATTTTATCTTATTTACTTTTTATGAATCGGGGATATGTCACAGGTGTTATCGGGTTCCTATGTATACAGTATACGTTACTATTTGTAACCAATATTCCGATAAAATAATATATCTAATCACTGATTCCGACACGACCATCAATCGCTTGTCTGCTTATCAATTTCATAATGTTCACTTTTTGGTGGATAAGCATAGAAAACAGGATGTTTACGGAATTGATAAAGAAATTCCGGAAGTAATGGTATTCAGCAATAGGAAACTTACAAATTTATTTTTAGTAGACAGAAAATAAATGAAAGAATTCTAAGAGTGGTAAATGTTGGTTGGGTAGGTGTTATCCTATTCGTTGAAAAACACATTCATAAAAAATAGCCTTATGTTTTTCAGGTATGTGTTGTATGCCGGCCCAATACAAATACGGCAGGGCGTTTGTGAAGATACGACAAATCAATTTTTTTCCAACGGGCTATGCTCATTGAACGTATATCCATAGTTGGCAGGGTGATATCGCATGCAATGCATAGAATGGTGTCGGCATTGCAGGTATGAATGAGTGTTTCGGCCATAGCTATATTACGATACGGGGTTTCTATAAATATTTGTGTTTGTCCGTATTTGCTTATTAAACCCTCTATTTGTCTTATTTTATTGATAAGCAGTGTTTTGTCGGTAGGCAAATATCCGTTGAATGCAAAATTTTGTCCGCAACATCCCGAAGCCATAAGAGCCATTAATAAAGAAGAAGGACCCACTAAAGGTATTATTGTGATACCTTTTTCTTGTGCCGCCATCACCATCGTGTTGCCGGGGTCGGCAATACAGGGCAGCCCTGCTTCCGAAAGCAGGCCCACAGAATGACCTTGAAGTAAGATAGCAACAATAGCTTCCGTGTTAAAATTCGGGGCTGTATGTTCATTGAGCTCAAAAAAATGACAATCGTCAATAGGAAAAGAGGGAATGGCTTTGCGTAAAAAACGTCTGGCGGTACGAATTTGTTCCACAACAAAATAGCGTAATGATTCCATCAACTGTATGTTGTAAGGAGGAATGATTTCTGTTAAATTGTTGTCACCCAGCGGGGTGGGTAACAGGTAAAGTCGCCCCGATGCTTGCATGTTTTACTTGTTTTTCAGCCAGTCGTAGCCTTCCTTTTCTAACTTAAGAGCCAAATTTTTGTCTCCTGTCATGGCTATTTTTCCTTCGTATAGAATATGAACAAAATCGGGCACTATGTAATCCAACAGACGTTGGTAGTGAGTGATGACGATAGTGGCATTGTCGGGGGTTTTGAGTTGGTTAACTCCGCCTGCCACCACTTTTAACGCGTCTATGTCCAAACCGGAGTCGGTTTCGTCCAAAATGGCTAAATCGGGTTCTAACATGGCCATTTGGAATATCTCGTTGCGTTTTTTCTCACCGCCGGAAAAACCTTCGTTAACCGAGCGATTGGAGAGTTTGGCAGTGAGTTCCACCACCTTCTTTTTTTCTTCCATTTTGGCTAAAAATTCAGGAGCGCTAAGCGGTGGCAAACCCTTATATTGTCGAATTTCATTCAAAGCCGTTTTCATAAAATTGGTCATGCTTACTCCTTTTATCTCCACCGGATATTGAAAACCGAGGAAAATACCTTCTCTTGCCCTGTCTTCTATGGACATAGTAAGCAAATCCCTGCCTTTATATATAATTTCTCCTTGAGTAACCCGATAGGTGTCTTTGCCTGCTATAACAGATGCTAAGGTGCTTTTTCCGTTCCCGTTGGGTCCCATCAATGCATGCACCTCTCCTTTACAAATGGTTAAATTGACGCCTTTAAGTATTTCTTTATCCTCTACAGAGACGTGTAAATTTCTGATTTCAAGTAATGTATCCATTTAATTTTGAAAAAAATATACAATATTAATAATCTGCAAAAATACACAAAAAACATAATAAGATAATTGTTGATGAAAAAATATAGCATTATGAATGCAAAAAGTAAGGTGTCGGCTAAAGAATATGTCAATAAATAAGTAAAATAATGCTATCTTTGCAGAATAGATAAAAGTTGACGATGCAGGTTGAGAATTTTCAATTGTACAAACATGCTTGGGTGGGCACCTCGGACCCGAGTGCGGAGCAACGTTTGTCCCCGGCAGAATGCCGGCAATTGTTGCAACGCGGAGGATGGATGGTGAGAAATGTATATCATTTTGATAAAGTTCAACATACCGATTTTTGGTATGTGATTAAAGACAGTTTCGGAGGAATAGAAGAAATACCCTCCAAATATCGTTCTAATGTACGAAAAGCATTGGCATATTATGATATCAAGCCATGCGATAAAGATTATCTTATCCAAAACGGTTATCAGGTGTATGTTGCCGCAGCGGAAAGTTATAAGATAAAAACATCGTTGATGTCTATGACGCAATTTCAAAATATGTTGCAACAACATACGTCCCAATGGCAGTATTGGATAGCAGAAGACAAGCAAACACGTCAGTTAGCCGCTTTTAGTTTGAACAAGGTAAATGATATTAGTTGTAATTACAGCACCCTTAAAGCTGTTCCTCAACATATGAAAGAGCATAGTGTGTATTATGGTTTAATATTTGAAATGAATAGGTATTATTTACAAGAGTGCGGTTTGCAATATGTAAATGACGGAGCCCGCTCTGTGAGCAATCATTCCGGTGTGCAAGATTTTTTGATGAGTAAATTTCATTTTCGCAAAGCATATTGCGATATAAGCATTACTTATCAACCATGGCTGAAATATGCCGTAAAAATATTGTATCCTTTTAGAAACTACATTCCGAATAATAGTTTGCGGGCATTGTTGAATATGGAAAATATGCAGAGAAATACCCTACGGATGAATCGTTAATGGATTGAAATAAAATGTTATAAAAAATATAAAGAAATTGCGAATTTTTTGTTGAAAGAGAAAAGACTATGAAATAAAAATGTTATTTTTGCAGAAAAATACGAATATTTATTGATGGAACAAAACAAGCGGTCAAGAGTAAATGCACTTGGTATTAAGCCGTTGAAAGTGTCAGAATTGCATAGTGACGATGTGTTGTGGAAGCACGACCCGTTTGCATTGTTGATTCGTACTGATTTGTCTGCGGTGGATTTTTTTAATCAATTAGGAATACATACCCGGTGTTTGTTCTCGATATACGATGCCTTTTTCCAAACGGAAACAGTCTTTAATAACTTTAAAACTTATGTATATTGGCCGGCTAACACAGTGTACAGAGATAAGCCTGTGTCAATAGTGTGTAAAGCCAATCGCAATGTTAATCAAGATGTTTTGATGGGAAACACCGAGCAAGCACAGTTTTATTTGCCTAAGCCTAAAA
Source organism: Bacteroidales bacterium UBA1205 (assembly GCA_002309615.1). Lineage (GTDB taxonomy): Bacteria > Bacteroidota > Bacteroidia > Bacteroidales > WCHB1-69 > UBA1205. The sequence continues at coordinate 23,689 of DBXT01000052.1, read as the reverse complement.
AAAGCAATATGATGAAAGGCTCTGTCATGGCTAATCAAACGACTATGGATTTTGGTGATGATGATTTTATTGATGAAGCAAGTTTTGCTCAAGAAGAAGATTATCAATTAGGCATGTGGCATGCTTTTACTAAAAAAATGGAAGAGCATTCCACCAATTTAATGGGAGTGATAAATTATGTGTTGTATTGCGATATGGGCATGTATAGATGCATGGAAAAATTTTTCCTGAGTCTTGCCAAAATGAATTTTTTAACCTATCAAATGTTACCCTTATCCTCTTTGGATAATGGATGGCTATTTTATACCGATTGGCAGGCATGTGTGTATGAGATTGTACAGCAGCAATTAAAGAATGTTTATAAACGCAACCTATAACGCATGATAAAATAATTTGGAGAAAGTAAGCAAAGAAAAATATTTTTTATTTATCCGAGTGTATTGGCATTGAATTTGCCGTAAAATGAATAAAAATAATGATAAAATGTACGTTTATAAGTTTAGATTAACATTTGATGAGGTAGAGGATTTTGTTCGCGATTATGAAATATTGTCCAATCAAACATTTTTGGATTTTCATAATATCATCATTCAATCCATTAATTTAAATAGTAAAGAATTGGCTTCTTTTTACATTGCCGACCACCGATGGGAAAAGCATAAAGAAATTACATTGATGGACATGATGGATGAAGAAGAAGAACAAGCGGAAGTGCCTAAATCGGTTATGGCAGATGCCGTATTGAGTGATTATATTGATGACCCGCATCAAAAAATGATATATGAATATGATTTTTTGAATTTAAAAACATTCTATATAGAATTGCTCAAAACATCCAAAGTGGATGACGCGGCCGCTATTGCCAAATATCCTAAATGCACCCATAGTAAGGGAGAAATTCCTAAGTCCTTCAAAGAACTGTCTCCCGATGAATTGTTGATAGACAATTTTGACGATGATGTCTTTACCGATGACGACGGGTATAATCCCGAAGATTTGGAAGATTTTCATGATGATTTTGAAATCTAACTTGTCAATATAAGCATGCCGAACAAGTTGTTGGTGATTACCGGTCCTACAGCGGTAGGAAAAACCGATTTTTCCATATCCTTGGCACAAGCCTTGTCCACGGAAATTGTTTCCGCCGATTCACGGCAATTTTATGCCGAAATTCCTATCGGAACAGCAGCACCGACAACAGAGGAAATGAAAGGAATTAAGCATCATTTTGTCGGTCATTTATCCATACATGATTATTATAATGTAAGTATGTATGAACAGCAAGCCTTAGAAGTATTGAAAACCTTGTTCCAAAAACATACTTATGTAGTGCTCACAGGCGGAAGCGGCATGTATATAGATGTGTTGTGTAATGGCATAGACAATATGCCGGATATAGATATGCAATTGCGAAACAGATTGTTACAACAATGGAAAGAGCAGGGCACAGCAGCCTGTTTGCAACAATTGCAGGAATTGGATCCAGTTTTTTACAACATGGTGGATAAGCATAATCACAAGCGTATATTGCGAGCTTTGGAAGTGTGCTATCAAACAGGAAAGCCTTATAGCGAATCTCGATGTAAGGTGAAAGTTCAACGCGATTTTGAGATAGTGAAAATATGCCTTACCATGCCGAGAGAACAATTGGTGGAACGCATCAACAGGCGAACGGATAAAATGATGGAACAAGGATTGTTGAAGGAAGCACAAAGCGTATTTCCTTATAAACATTTAAATGCTTTGAATACGGTGGGGTATAGAGAACTTTTTGATTATTTAGAAGGAAAAACCGACTTGGATTTTGCAATAGATAAAATAAAAGTCAATACCCGACGTTATGCTAAACGTCAAATGACATGGTTTAAGAAAGAAGGAAATGATTATATTTTTATGCAATCACCAACAATAGAACAAGTGTTAAACATTATATAGAAATTAATAAATAAATAATACACATGAATTTAAAAGAAATTATTACCGTATCAGGAAAAGGCGGTTTGTTTAAAATGATTTCAAGGGGAAATAACAACGTAATAGTAGAATCGTTGTTAGATAAGACAAGAATGCCGATATTTGCATCAATGCAAGCAAGTTCGTTAAGCGATATATGTATGTTTACCGACAGTGAAGACATCCCTTTAGAACAGGTAATAAAAAACATTTACGTTTTAGAAAAAGGAGGTAAAACATTGGATGCCAAAAAAGCCTCTGCCGATGAGTTAAAAAATAAAATGGCAGAAGTTTTGCCTGAGTATGACAGAGACAGAGTACATGTTTCGGATATGAAGAAACTGTTTACATGGTACAATATATTGCAGCAAAATAATCTGCTGGTATTTGACGAAGAGCAAGAAGAAGAAAAAAAAGAAGAATAACATTTATTTAAAAAAAAGCGGCTTATGCCGCTTTTTTTTGCTATAAGTGATCATCTTTCTTTTGTCTTGGCATTGCAGACTATCTTTTTTTTACAAACTTAAACGCTTTGTCAGGCAATAGTAAAAAATATGTTCCTTGAGGCAATGATGAAATATTGACGGCATTGTGTCCTGCTTGCATGGAAACGGTTTGGTAAATACGACCTTGCACATCCGCAATGTTCGCTGTCAAAGATGTGCTTATCTCTGCAGGCGTATTAATGTCTACAAAAAGCATGTTATTGGCAGGAGTGGGATAAAGTACACCAGACCAATGCTTTTCTTCTGCTTCGTTCATTCCGTCTATAACAGACATTCGTTTTTGCCATACATACAATGAATCAAAAACAACGGCATCCACTATTTCGCGTACAAGGAAAGCCGTATGTTTATCCAAATCGGCGGTATAAGTTACATTGTCAACCGTATGGGCGGCCGACAGGGCTATGCTATCGGCGGTTATTTCTTCAGGAAGAGTGGGCATGGTAGCATGCCATGGAGCAAAAATCATGGCATAAAAAGCACATGCGGCAGCGTAAGAACCGGCTGGTGAGGGGTGACTCCCATCGGCATCATATAATTCTATTTCAGGATGTAAAAAGCGAATTTGTCGCCATACTCTTCCCACAGGACAAACAAATGCATCATTGTCTTCTTTCATTTGCATGTATCGCAAACAAAGCATACTGTCCATGCCCTCGTATGTGCCTAAAACGGGGAAATAGGGAGCATTGCCGTCATCCCCGTTTTTTCGTCCCCATGTCATATAAAACATTACCTTTACATCAGGATTGTAAGCAATGGCCGAATCTGCCAAACATTTTGCAAATGGCAAACATTGCGTTTCCACTTGATTCTGCGGGAATGACGGCAATTGGCTTTGCTCTTGCAACACTATCACATCCCATCCTCCTTGACGAATTAAATTCATGGAGTTATTGTTGCAATGCGTTGAAAAGGTGCAAGCTCCGGGAGTATTGCTTGCATAGGTAATATCTCTTCCCGCACTGCGGGCAACTTGTTGCACCATATCGGGTAAATTGTTTGCCTCAGTATAACTGTTTCCGATAAATAGCACGTGAGGTACATCTTGAGCAACTATTTCAAACGGTAATAACCAAAAACAGACAAGAACAACGATGTTGTTTATATACTTAATTAATTTTGCGTGATTTGAACTTGTTGAGGTGAATTTTATTTCCATTCTTTTTCTTGTGTGATGATAAGTAATAATCTTTTGCAAAGATAACATTATATTATTAAATAAATGTCATTGTCATTTTTTTTCGGTCATTGTGTAAACATTGCCTGCTATGGCAGCGTATCTTTCGTGTCAAGCGAGTTTTTTCAAAACAATTTGTTTTAAAGATAATAAATATTGATATTTCAATGGAAAAGGAACGCAATAGCTTCGGAATTCGTGTGTGCGGGAAGGGATAAAAAAATAAAAAGTTATTTTCTAATAACTTTTTATTTGGTGCTCGGGACGAGATTCGAACTTGCACGCGGGAACCCGCACCACCCCCTCAAAGTGGCGTGTCTACCAATTCCACCACCCGAGCGTTTTTTTGAAAGTGCAAATGTAGCACTTTTATTTCAATTGCCAATGCTTTTCCATAAAAAAATTATAGAAACGTAAGCGTGTCTTTTTTAGTGACTTTTTGGCAATAACAACATTGTAATTTCAGATCTTCCTTATCTATTACATCAAATTTCGGTGTTACATTTTCAACATTGGTAATGCATTTAGGATTAAAACATTTTACCGTGCCTTCTATATGTGAAGGAATTCCGATGCTGATTTTTTCCGTAATTTCATATTCATGAATGGTGATAAGTGTTGCCGAAGGAGCTACCAATGCCAACTTGTTAATATCGGTTTGGGATAAATAAACATCTTGACATTTGATGATACCCTTTTTTCCTAATTTGGTACTATCCAAATTGTTTGCAATAAGCACTTGTGTATTGCAATCGGTTAATCCCAATGTGCGTACTACTTGGAATAATTTGTCGGCAGGAATGTGGTCTATTACCGTACCGTTTTTGATAGCAGAAACTACTAATTCTTTCTTACCCATATTATGTTGTATTTGATGGTTCTACTTAAAATTATTTAAGCCCTAATATAGCGGCTATTAATGCTTGGCGGACGTATACGCCGTTTTGTGCTTGTTGGAAATAGTAAGCTTGTTCGGTGGAATCTACGTTGGTGGCAATTTCATTTACACGAGGAAGCGGATGCAATATTTTCATATTACTTTTAACATTGGTGAGCATAGAACGGTCCAGTACATACGAGTTTTTCACTTTTTCGTAGTCTTGTATATCCAAAAAACGCTCTCTTTGTACACGGGTTACATATAAAATATCCACTTTATTGATAGCTTCCGGAATTTCACTATATTGATAATAATTTAAATTGTGTTTTTTAATATGCATTTTTACTATGGAAGGTAATTTTAAACTTTCGGGCGATACCAAATGAAAAGTGGTGTTAAAATTACACATGGCTTCCACCAATGAGTGAACGGTACGACCATATTTTAAATCTCCGACCAATGCAATGTCCAAGTTGTCTAATGTTCCTTGGGTGGTAAGTATGGAATATAAATCCAGCATACATTGGGTCGGATGTTGATTAGCTCCGTCACCGGCGTTAATTACCGGCACTGTAGCCACTTCACTGGCAACTCTGGCAGCACCTTCCAGCGGATGACGCATTACTATGATGTCGGCATAGCAACTTACGGTACGAATGGTATCGGCTAAGCTTTCGCCCTTGGCAGTGCTGGAGTTAGAAGCATCGGAAAAACCGATTACTTTTGCGCCCATTCTGCAGGCAGCACTTTCAAAGCTTAATCGAGTACGAGTGGAAGGTTCAAAAAACAGGGTAGCCACCACTTTACCTTCTGCTATATTTTGTACGGGATGACGTTCAAAGTCTGCAGCCAACTTTAAAATGTGCATATATTCTTCCTTACTATAATCAGAAATTGAAATTAAATTTCTATTTTTCAGATCCATAACACTTATTATTTAAATTACCAAATTACATTTTCTCTACTAACGGGCATGGTCATGCATCGAGCACCGCCACCGCCACGTGGCAACTCGCTGCCGGATATAGTAACCACACATCGTTTATGAGCATCTATGCTGTCTTTACCGTTGACTATATTTTCTGCCGGTATGATATCAAAACCATGTGTTGCCAAATTATGAATAGTATGTTTGTTTCGCTCGTATCCTATTATTTTGCCGGGTGCTAAAGCAAAAAAGTTAGCTCCGCTGTGCCATTGTTCTCTTTGTTGTATCCATGGATTGTTCACATCACCGCATGCAATGGGTTCCAAGTCGAAATGCAAATCTTTTAAAGCATCCAGCAAGGTGGGCTTTTCTGTGTAGGTGACATTGCTGTTGTCTACTTGTATGTGAGTGGTTTTGAAATTGGATGGCTGAGTTATTAATGGTAGATAACACATGCAGGCATGGGTGTCTAAAAATGTAAACACCATATCCAAATGAATGAAACTATCCGGATGAACAGGGAGCTCTTGAACAACAATATGTTGAGGAATATTTTTTTGTTTTGCTTGTTCTATAAGTTGATTAATGGCTTGTTTGGAGGTGCGGTCTCCATTGCCGATTAAAAGCACATCTTCACGAGCCACCAGCACATCTCCGCCTTCAACGTGAACGCCTTCTGCTGCTTGCATTTGTATGGTGGAAGCATGGAATATTTGCTCAAATATACATTGCATTAAATACGATTCTCTATCTCTTACCGGATATCGCATGCGATTGATAAGCACCTTGTTACCGATAGAAACAGAGGCGTCACGAGTGTAATACATATTGGCTAAAGGGGGGATGGGGTATCGCTGGGAAGTGAAAACATTGCTGATTTGATAGCCTTCTATCAATATTTCTGCCAATGCTTTTGCCGGTAATTCGTTCAATTCTTTTTGCAAGGTGACATGGTGCATGGCACATACATGTTCTATTATCTGTTGTCTAATGGGCGAATCTTGCAAAACAGAGGTTAATAAATCTGTAATATAATATACTCGGGTATATTTTCGGAGCACTTGTTCAAACCAATAATATTCTTTTTGAGCAATGTCCATATTCAGAATGTCGCTATACAAGGCTTCGTGGATATTTTCCGGTGTCATCCGCTCTATTTCAGGTCCCGGACGATGTAATATAACGCTTTGTAATTTACCTATTTCCGAATGAATATTGATTTCCATATATACTTGTTAGATATCTATGCAAAGATAAAATTTTTTTTACAAAATTCTCCCTATCGCAAGGTATTTTTTATATTTTTTTTTGCTAATTTCAAATGGGTCAATTGGTAAGATTGAGTATAAATATTTTTATTGACAAAAAAATATCATAAAAACGGATGAGTTAACGGGAAATACAAAAAAAATGATTATCTTTGCAAATTGTTTTAGTAGTATCATCATAATATTTTTAAGAATGAAAATAGTACTCATTTCAATAGCAGTTTTGGTGGCAATAGGCGTTTTGGCAGCCCTTTTACTTTATGTTGTTTCTCAAAAATTCAAAGTGGTGGAAGACCCTATGATAGACAAAATTGCGGAATTGTTGCCCGGTGCTAATTGTGGCGGATGCGGTTTTGCCGGTTGTAGAAATTTTGCAGAGAATGTGGTCAAAAACGGAGGTCCCAAAGGTCAAAGATGCCCCGCGGGAGGAGATCCTGTCAATAATGCCATCGCTGCATTGTTCGGACAAGAGAGCGAGGTAGTGGAGAAACAAATAATAGTGCTCAAATGTAACGGCACTTGTGAACATGCTCCTGCAAAAGTGCATTATGATGGTATTCAAACTTGTGCTTTTGAAAATATGGTTACCGCAGGAGAAAGCGGATGTGCTTACGGATGTTTGGGTTGCGGCGATTGTGTAAAAGCTTGTCATTGGGGAGCTATTGCCATAGGTGAAGATGGCCTTCCGCACATTAATCACGATATTTGCGGTCAATGTCAGTCATGTGCCAGAGCATGTCCGAGAGGATTGCTGGAAGCAGTTCCGGTAGTGGATAACAAGGTGGTGTATGTAGCTTGTTCCAATAAAGACAAGGGTGCAGAAGCCAGAAAAAATTGTGCAGTGGCATGTATCGGCTGTATGAAGTGTACAAAAGTGTGCCAGCAAGAAGCCATTACGGTAGAAAACAATGTGGCAAAGATTAATAATAAATGTATAGCTTGTGGAGAATGTGAGCAAAATTGTGTTATGAAAGCCATTAATCATATACAATTGTAGCATATGCAAATTTTTTTCATAAAAAAAAAGAAAAAAATGAGCAAACAAATAAAAATTATGTTATCTTTGCAAATTAGAAATAGAATATAAAAATTAACGATATATGCAAGAGAAAAAATCGAAAAAAGCAGATTTAGAATGGAGAAAACCTTTATTCTTGGAAATAGGTTTAGTCGTAGCTTTAGCTGCAGTATTGCTCTCTTTTGAATTAATAGGTTCTCGCGAAAAAACAGAATCGTGTGATCCGGGTATCACCGCCATCATAGATGATGAGGTGATGATTCAAACCGAACAAATTAAAGAAACGCCTCCCCCTCCTCCTCAACAAAATACCACGGTAATGGAAGTGGTGAAAGATAATATCAAGGTGGAAGATTTTAACGTAGATGCCGAAGCCGATGAAGAAACGGTGGTAGAGGAAGTTGAATACCAAATTGAAGATACCAAGGAAGAAGAAGTGGTAGAACAAGAAATTTTCAAAGTGGTAGAACAATTACCCGAATACCCCGGCGGCGATGAAGCTTTGATGAAATATTTGAGTGATAACTTGGTATATCCTCCTCGTGCTCGTGAAGCAGGAATAGAAGGTAGAGTGATGGTGGGTTTTGTAGTAGAGCCCGATGGCCGAATTTCCAATGTTAAAGTGGTTCGTTCCAAGGCAGCCGCTTTGGATGAAGAAGCTATCAGAGTGGTGAAAGCTATGCCTAAGTGGAAACCGGGTAAACAAAGAGGTAAGGCCGTACGTGTACAATATCAAATACCTATTACATTTACGTTGAACTAAAAGAAATACAAATATCAAAAAAAATAAGGGCTGTTTGTGAGCAAATAGCCTTTTTTTTTAAAGTATCCATGAAAGAATATACCCAATTAATAGAAGAGATGTTGCAGAAGGAACAATGGCCTTCTGCACCTCAAAATTTGTATGAGCCCATTACATATATATTAAACCAAGGAGGAAAGCGTGTCCGTCCGCATTTGTGTTTAATGGCGGCAGAACTTTGCGGAGGCAGTGCCATGCAAGCAATAAAGCCTGCTTTAGCCTTCGAAATGTTACATAATTTTACGCTTTTGCATGATGATATTATGGATAAGGCCGCTTTGCGAAGAGGTATGCCTACGGTATACAAAAAATGGAATACCAATATAGCCATTTTATCTGGAGATACGCTGTTTGCCAAAGCTTTTGAGCAAATGCTTCGCTATGAAGGAGCCAATAAAGATTTGCTTTTACAATTATTTATTCGCACCACCATAGAAATATGTGAAGGTCAGCAATACGATTTGGACTTTGAAATGATGGAGCAGGTAAGCGGAGACACCTATATTGAAATGATACGCTTGAAAACAGCCGTCATGTTGGCGGCTTGTCTGCAAGCCGGCGCTTTGGTGGCAGAGGCGGATGTGCCGACGCAAAATTTGTTTTATCAATTTGGCATACAAATGGGTCTGGCGTTTCAAATACAAGATGATTATTTAGATGTATATGCCGATGCCGACCGTTTTGGCAAGCAGTTGGGGGGAGATATAGCGGAAAATAAAAAAACATATTTATCTCTTATGGCATTGCAAACGGCGGAAGGGAAGGATATGGAGCAATTGAAATACTATTTTTCAAAAGTTGATTTTGACAAACAAGAAAAATTTCTTGCAGTAAAGCATATATATGATCAATACCAAATAGGAGAAAAAGCCATGCGTTTGATACATCATTATTATAATACAGCTATGGATTTGATGCATCAAATGAACATTCCCGATGCTCAAAAACAAACATTGAAACAATATGCAGACCTATTGATAGGCAGAGATTTTTAAAAGATATGGCTAACAGGGCATTGTATAAAAACAGAATGAAATGGGTGATGGGGATATTTATCTCCATTTCTTTGTTATACATCATTAAATTGTTTTCTTTACAAATATTGGATGATACATGGAAAGATAAGGCCAATATCAATGCTTTGGATACCATACGCACCCAACCGCCTCGCGGCGTGATTTATGACCGTTACGGAGAAAAGTTGGTGGACAATGAAAAATCGTATGAATTATATGTGCTACCTATCAAAGTAGGGCCGTTTGATACTTTGGAATTGTGTCGCATACTGAATATAGACACGGCGGATTTTAATCGCAGAATGGATAAGGCCATGCGTCACGGACGGCGTTGTGTGTCGGTGTTTATGAGTAGACTGTCTCCGCAAATGGATGCTTATTTGAGAGAGAAATCACACAAATTCAAAGGGTTTTATCTTTCTCCGCCTATAGCCATACGTAAATATCATATACAAGGGGCTGCCCATGTGTTGGGTTATGTAACGGAAGTGAATAAGGAAGATATCGCCAAAGACGGGTATTATGTTCAAAGAGATAATATCGGCAGAAGCGGTATAGAGCGATCTTATGAAAAAGAATTACGCGGAATAAAAGGTGTCACTATCGCTTTGCGAGACCCGTCGGGAAATATTCAAGGGTCGTATATGGACGGTCAATATGATGAAAATGCCGTTCCGGGACAAAGTTTGTGGTGTTCTATTGATAAAGAATTGCAGGAATATGGTGAAAAACTGATGGAAGGAAAGCGAGGAAGTATAGTCGCTATAGAACCTCAAACAGGAGAAATATTGGCTTTGGTGACCAGTCCTGCCTATGATCCTTCTTTGTTGGTAGGCAGTGAAAAAGGTAATAATTACATGGCATTGTTGAGAGATAGTGTTAATAAGCCATTGTTCAACAGAGCGTTGATGGCACAATATCCACCCGGCTCAACTTTTAAATTGGTCAATGCTCTGGTGTTCCAACAAGCAGGAGCGGTAAATGAAAATACTCGTTTTTCGTGTAGTCATGGATTTGCATATGGCAATAGAAAATTGGGATGTCATGGTCATGCCAGTCCGCTGGATATAGCAGGATCGGTACAAAATTCGTGTAACGCTTGGTATTGTCGCGGGTTGATAGCTATGTTGGATGATAGAAAACATTATAAATCAACTGAAGAAGCCTATGCTACATGGAGGAAAATGGTAGGAAAATTAGGTTTCGGTGATAAATTTGGCAGTGATTTACCATATGAGCTTACGGGCTTTATTCCCACCGAAGCTTACTACAATAAGCATTACGGCAAAGGACGATGGAAGGCTACCACCATCATATCCATTTCCATAGGTCAAGGCGAAATATGTGCCACGCCCATACAATTAGCCAATTTGGCAGCTTTGATAGCCAACAGGGGATATTATTACACTCCTCATATAGTGAAAGCGATAGGGCATAAAGATTCTTTAAACACCAAGTTTACCGTTAAGCATAATGTAGGGATAGAACGCAAATATTTTGCTCCGGTGGTGTTGGGTATGGAGCGGGCTGTGTCAGCAGGAACGGCACGAAGAGCTTCGGTGCCGGGAATTAAAGTGTGTGCCAAAACAGGTACGGCTCAAAATCCTCCCTATCAAGACCATTCCCTATTGGTGTGTTTTGCTCCGGCAGAACAGCCTAAAATTGCTATATCGGTAATAGTGGAAAACGGCGGTTTCGGAGCTACATGGGCAGCCCCTATAGCAAGTTTGATGATAGAAAAATATTTAAAAAGGACGATAGAACGACCTGAATATGAGGCATCAATAGTTGGTAAATCAATATATTACGCAAAATGAAAACAAAACCGGATTGGCTATTAATACTTATTTATATCATCATGATATGTGTGGGATGGTTTAGTATATACGCTACATCTTACCAGCCCGATAGTTTTACCATGAAAAGCCAATACGGATATCAATTGATATGGATAGGCATTTCCTTATTGTTAGCATTGTTTTCATATGTTCTTACACAAAATGTTTATAAAAATATCTCCTTGATATTGTATATATTGTTTTCGCTGATGCTTGTAGCGGTGATATTTGTAGGAGCGGAGCATAAAGGAGCTAAATCATGGGTGGGAATAGGCAATATAGGAATACAGCCGGCCGAATTTGCCAAATATGCCACCTGTTTGTTGGTCAGCAAATATGTATCGGATAATAATTGCAATCTTACCGAATGGAAATATTTGTGGAAAGTAGGGTTAATAATTGCCATACCTATATTTATTATATTATTACAAAACGACACCGGTTCGGCATTGCCATACATTTTCTTGGTGTTTGCATTGTTTAGAGAAGGTATGTCTTCGTGGTTTTTAATTATCGGCAGCGTAGCCATACTCTTGTTTTGTATGCTGATGTATTTACCTCAGTGGGCTGTATTGCTGATGGTAATAGGTATTTTGATTTTTTTATTGGTACGCAATAGAAAACATAAAAAAACTTATAAAGCCATAATATTAATATTCATAGTGGTGGTAAGCTATGTATTGTCGGTGGATATGATATACAACAAGGTGTTGCAACCGCACCAAAAACAAAGAATAGAACTTTTATTCGGTAAAATAGACGATCCTCGGGGAATAGGCTACAATGTTAATCAAGCGAAAATAGCCATAGGTTCAGGCGGTATGTGGGGAAAAGGTTTTTGTTCGGGAACGCAAACACAATTAAAATATGTGCCCGAGCAAACCACCGATTTTATATTTTGTACCATAGGAGAAGAAAAAGGCTTTGTGGGAACCACATTTGTGATAGTATTGTATATGTTGCTCATAGGAAGAATCATCCTGTTGGCAGAAGCCAATCAGGATGCTTTTGTGAGAGTTTACGGATATTGTGTGGCATGCATATTTTTTGCCCATTTTGCCATTAATATAGGCATGACCATAGGTCTAATGCCGGTAATAGGCATACCTTTGCCTTTTATTAGTTTCGGTGGCTCTTCTTTATTGGCATTCACCATTATGTTATTCACATTTATCAATGTGGAATCCAAATCTCACGGCTACGAAGTCAATCCTACAGGCTGGAGCCAGTGGAATTAATGGTATAAGGAAGTATTTATTGCGTTTTTTTTAATCGGTAAGATTCTTTTTATATGGATATTTTACATCTCGTAAAATATTGGCTTTGGCTCGAATGCTGAATTCAAAACGTCGGTAATAGCCGTAAGGTATCCAACTGAAAGAGATCTCCCAACAGTGTAAATCACGTATTACACCCAATTCCGTAGCCGAAAATTCTTTTTTAGTGAAATCATATCCTGTGGTAAAAGAAAAAATCCACTTAGGGGTAAAATTAATTTTTCCGCTTATGTTGATAATATTGCGTAAAGTGTGGTCGTATCGTTGCAGGGTGTCTACATAATAATATCGGTAGTAATTGTAGTTGTCATACAAATTATAGGCTAAATTGTAGTTGATGGCAATGTTCCAATCCCCGAATTTGCTCGGTGAGGTTTTGGGCTCTTTGTCTTTTTTCTTACTTTTGAATGTGTTTTGGTCGAAAGTATAACCCAATCCCAATACCCACGATGTGGATGACATTCTAAATAATCTATGGTTGACTTTTATTTCAGGAGTGTTGCATCTTACTCCGTTGCTATCTATGCTATAGGGGTCGAAAGCAAAAGAAAAGGATAGGGTGATGGTGCGATGGAAAGTGGTGCGTCCTGATAAATCCAGCTTTTTCCATCTTAAACTATCTGCAGCAAAGTCGTAACCGGTGGAAAGGGTAAGGTCTTCCAAAAGGGTTACCTTACGGTCGGGGCCGCCGTCTTTTCCTTTTATTTTCATTTCCAGTTTGTTAGATATGGCAAAGTTGATACTGGCAGTCGTTTTGTAAGCAGGAACACCGTATAACGAATTTTCTATAGGAGAATACCGTACCTCTCGTTTGTTGGCATCGGTAGCAAGGGAGTCGGTATAGGTTTTATAATTTATTTTGTTGATACCGGGTTTGTAATTGAAAGCAATAGAGGGAGCAAATTCATGACGAAAAGCGGCTATTCTTCCTTTTTTCAGCACATACATACCATATAGCCTTGTAGATAAATTGGTATTGTAGGTAAGATCGTGTGTAGCCCAAAATCCCCAAGAAGTGTCATAATCTATCACTCCTATATGATTACCGCTATCGGGGTCAAGGCTGTCTCTCCAGTTACGATTAATGCCTACAAACTGCCATGTTTCTACATAGTTGAGTGAATTGGTCCATGTAATATGTTTTAGTATTTTGACCGTACTTTTAATGGGGATGCTTTGTCTGATACCGGGGCGGAAGTGGTTTAATGTACTTTTGGAAAACAGATTAGTGGTGGAATCGTATTGCATGGCTAAATTGTTGGCTATATCTAGGGTGTATTGCATGGATATGTTTTCATACCAACGTAGTTTTCCTACTATTTTTTTTCGGCGGAAAGGGTAGAATTGGCTAATGCCGAAGTTGATATAAGGCAATTTTAAATTAAAATTTTTCTGTGACAGGTTCTGTGTGAGTTCAGCGTTGATACCCAAACTGTATCTTGATCTCCAACTGGTGCTGAAGCTGATGGAGGAATTGGTGGAAGCTGAAGTGGCTTCTTTGATGTTATCGGTAACGGTATTACGGTTGTAACCGTCGGTCATAAACGATACAGAAGCTGAAAACCTGTTGGTGGGGTGAGCTTTAGCACTTTGCTGGTGTTTCCAATTAACTTTAAAGTTGTTGGTGACATTGTATTCGGGAGTTTTGGCTTCCCCCCTTCGCATACGAGCATATTGTAAAGAAAAATTCCCGTTGAATTTGTATCGTTTGGCATAATTGGACAGCAGACTTACTCCGAAACTGCCACGAGTGTATACGTCTCCTTGTATAGCAAAATCCACCACATCTTTGATGGCGAAATAATAGCCTATTCCTTTAAAATAGAATCCGTATGTAGGGTCTTCTCCGAAAGTGGGGATGAGTATTCCGTTTTGATGCTTTTGAGCATCCATGGGAAAATATCCGAAAGGCAAGCCTACAGGCAAAGGTACTCCTCCTACTTTTACTCCTAATGGACCGGAGACTAATTTATCGTTAGGAATAACTTTGGCTTTACCGAAGAATGCTTCAAAATGGGGATGCTCTAAATTGCAGGTGGTGTATTTTCCTTTGCGAATATAACTATTGTTTTCTGCATCTTTTTTTACCAATTCGCCATGTAAAAAGCTTTCATCTTGTTGTGTGATAACATGTTTGATGAGTCCTTTTTTGCTGTCAAAATTATAAGCAAGTTCTTCGGAGTTAAAAGTGAGTTCTCCTTGTTTGAATGTGGGCGTGTGTGTGAGTTGACCGGAACTATCGGCAACACCTTGGGCTTTTAGTTCGTTTTTTTGGAAATCTAATTCAACATAGTAAGATTTAAGATTAATATCCTCGTATGTGATATCACTTTGGTTGTATAAATAAGCCTTGTTCGCTTTGATATCAAAGGTGATGGAGTCTTGAGCAAAGTAGTCTACCACAGAAGTAAGAGCGTTTTTGGATGTGTGCATAGTGGTATCGGGTATGGTGTCGGCAGCAGGACTATTCGGAGAAATGTGATGCACCAAAGAGTCGGTTTTGACATCATTTGTTTGCACATTTTGCGATATACCTATTGACAAACAACACACCAAAAATAGGATTAGTGAGTGGGGGTGTATATGTATCAAATTGTTTTTCAATATTTTGAATAAAATATTTTTATTTTCTTTTGTACAAAAATTTTATGTATCTTTGCAATGTCAATAAAATGGCAAATTTACAAAAAAAAGTGGAGAATGAGCCGTTTTTTTGAATAAGAATAAGGGATAGAATTTTAAATATAAAATAATGCGAAAAAAAGGTTTGTTGTTGGTGTTATTTTCTTTTCTTGTGATGACGATTTTTGCTGGAAAGCCTATTAAGGTGGTGGTGTTAGATGCAGGGCATGGCGGGAATGACCCCGGCGCAATCGGCATTACCGGAGTGAAAGAAAAAGATATTACGTTGATATTGGCTTTGAAGGTAGGTAAAATGTTGGAAACTTTTTATCCCAACGTCAAAGTGGTATACACCCGCACCACAGATGTGTTCATTCCGTTGAACAGAAGAGCGCAGATAGCCAACGAGCAGCACGCTGATTTTTTTATGTCCATACATTGTAATTCTGCCACCAATTCCAGTAGTTACGGAACGGAAACATTTGTGATGGGAATGGACAAAAGTGCCGCCAATTTGGCAGTGGCACAAAAAGAGAACGCTTCCATATTGTTAGAATCGAATACTAAAGAGAATTATGGAGATTTTGACCCAACATCACCGGAAGCATATATCATTTTTTCACTTTATCAAAATGTATATTTGGAGCAAAGTTTAAAAGTTGCTTCCACCATACAGTCGGAGTTTAAAAACACCCTGCACAAGGTAGACAGGGGTGTGAAGCAAGCCCCGTTGTTGGTGTTGTGGCGTACCGCCATGCCGTCAATATTAGTTGAAACAGGTTTTTTGAGCAATAAAACGGAAGAGGCTTATCTTAATTCCGCCAAAGGGCAAGAAGAATTGGCCAAAGCGATGTTCAGAGGCATAGAAAAAATGATAAAAGAAAACGCTGTAGCAGAGCAGACGGTAACACCTATACAAGAAAACCGCACGTCGGTACAGGTGGATACGAATAATGTAAAAATAGATACAACTGATAGTAAGTTGGTGATAGACAGCACAAAACAGGTGAATTACAAAGTGCAGTTTATGGTGATTAATCGCGTAGTAACCATAGATAAAATTCCGGATGTTGAAATTGTGAAAATAGGCAACGGCCGCTATAAATATTATTCGGGAAATATGTCCACCTATGCAGAAGCAACAGAACGTTTGCAATACATATCTGCTCATGGTTATCCCGATGCGTATATTGTCGCTTTTGACAAGAACGGAAACACTATGTCAATACAGGACGCAAAGAAAAATGAAAGGTAATCGACAATGAAGATATTTAAAACAGTAGAGATTAAAATAGCCATATTTGTTATTATCGGCTTGTTTTTATTGGTATGGGGTATCAACTTTTTACAAGGGGTGGATATCTTTAAAAAGCAATACAAATATTATGTGGAATTTGAACGTACCGATGGTTTGTTAGCCAGTCATTCTGTGGTGATTAACGGCATGATAGTCGGCATAGTGGATAATATAGAATTGCTATCGGACAAAGGTAATAAGGTATTGGTAACCATAAAAGTGGACAAGGGAGTGAATATTCCAAAAAATAGTGCCGTAAGCGTATATTCTCCCAGTCCGTTGAGTTCTCCGCAAGTAAATATGGTGTTTGGAGATGCTCGTGAGTATTTTAAAGAAGGCGATACCATCATGGGCACCAGCACTCCGGGCATGTTAGACGGGTTAGGCGATTTGGTACAGGATTTGCGAAAGGTAGCCACCTCTTTGGATACCATAGCATCTTCGTTAAAGGCTACTATACAAACAGGGGTGATAGACACCGTGTTGGATAATATTGCTTCTTTGTCGCAAAGAATAGACGTGATATTAGCCCATAACGCAGGCAAAGTGGATGATATCGTAACCGATGTACACGGATTAACCGCTACCATACATCAGAATGATGATAAAATTAATAACATGATAGCTAATTTGGACCGTATTTCTGAAGAGTTGGCCGGCGAAAAGGTACAGCAAGGTATCAACGATGCCGTATCGGCTCTTGCTAAATTGGATACTTTGTTGACCAATATCAATCAAGGCAACGGCACTATGGGACAAATAATGGTGAATGACAGTTTGTATCATAATCTTAAAAATTCTTTGAATAGTTTAGATTTGTTGTTAACCGATTTGAAAGCCAATCCCAAAAAGTATATCAATGTTACGGTGTTCGGAAAAAAAGAAAAGAACAAATAATAATATAGCATTCCCGATGTGTAATCGGTGAAAAAGAAAGTATTAACAAAAAAAACAATATAGCAATGATCATTACAACAACACCATCAGTAGAAGGATATCATATTACCAAATATCATGGTATGGTAAGCGGAGAAGTGATTACGGGTGTGATATTTTTTAAAGATTTTTTTGCAGGTATTCGTAATATAATAGGCGGACGTTCTCGCTCTTATGAAGGTGAAATCATCAAGGCTCGCGAAAAAGCTTTGGAAGAAATTCAACAAAGGGCAGGGGAGTTGGGTGCCAATGCTATAGTCGGCATGAGTGTGGATTATGAAACATTAGGACCTAAAGGAGATATGTTTATGGTAATCATAACGGGAACGGCTGTAAGCATATCATTAATTTAAAGTAGAATTATGCTACCTTGTTTTTTGAATTAAAAATAAAAAAAATAGTATGGAATCGAACGAGCATGTACAACAAGAAAAAAACTTGTTGAATTTTATAGAAGCCAAAATAGAAGCAGATTTACAATCAGGACGCTACGGGCAAAAAGTGTATACGCGGTTTCCGCCGGAGCCTAACGGCTATTTGCACATAGGTCATGCCAAGTCTATTTGTTTGAATTTCGGAATAGCACAAAAATACGGTGGTAGAACCAACATACGTTTTGACGACACCAATCCGGTAAAAGAGGATGTGGAATATGTGGATTCCATTAAAGAAGATGTACAATGGTTGGGATTCCATTGGGCGGAAGAACATTATGCTTCCGATTATTTTGACCAGCTATACGCTTGGGCGGTGCAGCTTATCAAAGAAGGAAAAGCTTATGTGGACGAAACACCACAAGAGGTGATTAGTAAAAATAGAGGAGTGCCTACTGCCCCCGGAATAGAAAGTGAATACCGCAACCGTTCGGTAGAGGAAAATTTGATGATGTTTGAAAAAATGAAAAACGGCGAATTTCCAGACGGTTATTGCGTTCTTAGAGCCAAAATAGACATGTCGTCGCCCAACATGCACATGCGAGACCCGATTATGTATCGTATTCTGCATGCACGTCATCATCGCACCGGTGATAAATGGTGCATATATCCCATGTATGATTTTGCTCACGGACAAAGTGATTCCATAGAAGGTATCACTCATTCTATATGCACCTTGGAATTTGAAGTTCATCGACCGTTATATGATTGGTTTTGTGATAATTTACATATACACCATCCGCAACAAATTGAATTTGCCCGCTTGAATATCAATTATACTGTAATGAGCAAACGTAAACTTTTACAGCTGGTAAAAGAAGGGTATGTTTCTTCTTGGGACGACCCTCGTATGCCTACCATTTGCGGTTTGCGTAGAAGAGGATACACCCCTGATTCCATTCGTAATTTTGCCGATACCATAGGCGTGGCAAAAAGAGAAAATGTGATAGATTATTCCTTGTTGGAGTTTTGCGTGCGGGAAGATTTGAATAAGAAAGCATTACGCACCATGGCGGTGTTAGATCCCGTATTATTGGTGATAGATAACTATCCTGAAGACCAAACGGAGATGATGGATGCGGTGAACAACCCCGAAAATGCCGAAATGGGCATAAGAAAAGTACCTTTTGGTAAATATTTATGGATAGAAAAAACGGATTTTATGGAAAATCCGCCTAAAAATTTCTATCGTATGAGCATAGGAAAAGAAGTGCGTTTGAAATATGCTTACATAGTGCGTTGTGATAGTGTGGAAAAAGATACGGAAGGCAATATAGCAGCCATACATTGCACCTATTTTCCCGAAACACGCAGCGGCATGCCGGAAAGTAATCGTAAGGTAAAAGGAACGATACATTGGGTGGCTAAGAATAATTGCCAACAGGCGGAAGTGCGTTTGTTTGACCGTTTGTTTTCAGTACCCGATCCGGATGACGTACCGGAAGGACACACTTTCCTTGAGCATTTGAATCCGGATTCTTTAAAAATAGTAAATGCTTATGTGGAATCTGCCTTTATAGACAAATCCCCGTTGACAAAATATCAATTTGAACGATTGGGCTATTTTTGCATAGATAAAGACAGCACTCCCGAAAAGTTGGTGTTTAATCGTACTGTTGCTCTTAAAGATTCATGGGCAAAAATTGCCAAACAAGAATAATAAAAAAAAGTTGTACTTTTGCAAATAATAAAATAGAATTTAATTTTAGTTGATTGATGAAGATAATAGTTTGTATAAAACAAGTTCCGGATACTACGGAAATAAAAATTGATGCCAAAACCGGCACACTGATTCGCGACGGTGTTCCCAGTATTATGAATCCTGATGACAAAGGCGGGTTGGAAGTGGCATTGCAGTTGAAAGATAAATATAACGCAGAGGTTACCGTTATCACTATGGGGCCCGGTCAGGCTGATGCGATATTACGCGAAGCATTCGCAATGGGCGTAGATAAGGCCATATTGCTTACCGATAGAGCTTTTGCCGGTGCCGACACTTTGGCTACCTCACGAGCTTTGGCCGGTGCATTGAAAGAAATGGAATACGATGTGATTATTACCGGTCGTCAAGCTATAGACGGTGACACTGCACAAGTGGGGCCGCAAATTGCAGAACATCTGCAATTGCCTCAAATATCGTATGTGTTGAACGCAGAATATGACGGCAAAGGCATGTTTACCGTTAAAAAAGAAACGGAAGAAGGCTATCAAATGTTGAGCGTGCCTACTCCGTGCGTGTTTACTGTTTTGTCTTCTGCCAACAAAGCCCGCTATATGACCGTTAAAGGTATAGTGGAAGCGTATGATAAGCAGGTGGAAATATGGACTGCCGACAAAATGAATATACCTTTGGAAAAATTGGGTTTAAGCGGTTCTCCCACAAGAGTGAAAAAATCGTTTACCAAAGGAACCAAAGCAGCAGGCGAAGTGTTTGAAGTGGATACGGAAGCTTCGGTTGATATTATTATCAACAAATTAAAAGAGAAGTTTATTATTTAAAAAGGAGCAGGTTATGGATAAATCAGCATATAAAAATGTTTTTGTATTTGTAGAACAACGTGAAGGTGTTGTTCAATCTGTCGCATTAGAATTGTTAGGAAAAGCACGTGAATTGGCGGATGCCTTACAAGAAAAAGTGGTGGCATTGTTGCCCGGAAGCAATATTAAAGCCCAATCGCAAATGCTTATAGAATACGGTGCGGATATAGTTATATGTATGGACTCTCCGTTTTTGAAGGATTATCTCACAGAACAATATGCCCAGGCCGTGTACCAGACAATTATTAATTATAAGCCGTCAATAGTGTTGTTCGGTGCTACCACCATCGGTAGAGATTTAGCTCCTCGTTTGTCCGCAAGATTGGAAACAGGGCTTACCGCCGATTGTACTCGTTTGGAGGTGGAAGAAGGAGAATTGATGATGACTCGTCCTGCATTCGGTGGTAATTTGATGGCTACTATTATGTGTTCCGAACATCGTCCGCAAATGTCTACGGTGCGTCCGGGTGTGATGCAAAAGAAAACTCGCGATGCCGCTCGTAAAGGCGAGGTGGTGGATTTTAATCCTACATTCGATGAGTCTAAGTTTAAAGTGAAATTGTTACAAAATGTAAAGAACGAAAAGGTAAAAGTGGATATCACCGAAGCCAAAATATTGGTATCAGGAGGTAGAGGCGTAGGAAACAAAGAAGGCTTTGAGAAATTGGAAAAATTAGCCAAAGTGTTGAATGCACAAGTATCTTCGTCTCGCTCTATGGTGGATGCCGGTGTGATAGACCATGACCGTCAAGTGGGACAAACAGGTAAAACCGTTCGTCCTAATTTGTATATTGCCTGCGGTATTTCCGGAGCCATACAGCATTTGGCCGGTATGGAAGAGTCGGAATTGATAATAGCTATCAATAAAGATAAATTCGCACCTATTTTTAATGTGGCAGATATAGGAATAGTAGGCGATGTGCATAAAATTATTCCGTTGCTCACCGAGCGTTTGGAAAAATACATGGCAGAAAAATAAATCATTTTTTCTAATATTTAAAGGTTGGGCGGAAAAAACTTTTTTCCGCTCTTTTTTTGACATTGCTGTTTTTTTCTTTTAATACTGAAAATGGTGACATTTTTTTTGTTGTAATATGAGTCTGTAGATGAATTTTATATGTATGATGTTGAAATATAGCATAAAAAAAATCTGTTAAAATACCACATGGTAATCATATTTTTTGTACTTTTGCAAACATTAAACGTTCGGGGTGTGGCGCAGTTGGCTAGCGCACTTGCATGGGGTGCAAGGGGTCGGAAGTTCGAGTCTTCTTACCCCGACGATTGTAAGAGAACCATTGAAAAATGGTTCTCTTTTTTTACTTTATCCATAATTACATTGAAAAAGACTCGTTGCTAACATTTTTAAGGTATGCCGAAATAGAATTGATGTTTGGATTAATGGGCCAGGGAAGTATAAAACAAGCGATATGTTTATGTTGAAGATAATATGGATGTAATTTCGTAGTAGAACATAAAATAGAGATACGGTCTATAGTCCCCGCCAAAAGCATATATTTTAGCATCAAGCAATCAAAAAAAAATGCTCGCTTTTTTTTTAAGGATAAAATTGTCGGAGTTTAAGGAGTGTATCTCAAAAAAAATGATACCTTTGCATTTTTTTAAACGAATATTATAACAAGACAATATAATCAGACATGGCAAAAACAGCAGTGATAGCCTTTGGCGGTAACGCATTATTAAGAAGCGGACAACGTGGTACTTATGAGGAACAGATAGCTAATGTACAATCCACTTGTGAATCCATAGTCGGAATGGTAGAGCAAGGATATAATATTATTATCGGACATGGAAATGGACCTCAAGTGGGAAATGTGATGTTACAACATGAAATAGCCAGTCGTGTTACCGATGTTTTGGCTATGCCTTTAGATTTTTGTGTGTCTGAAACCCAAGGTTCCATAGGTTATCTTATAGAGCAAGGTATGCGTAATGTTTTGCATCGTCATCATATTCAACGCAATGTGGTAGGAGTGATTACCCAAGTGTTGGTAGATGGTAATGATGCTTTGTTTAAAAATCCGACCAAACCTGTCGGACCTTATTATAAACAAAAAGAAATGAATGCCATATTGGCAGACCGTCCCGGTCTTCCCTTTAAAGAAGACCCCAAAGGAAACGGATGGCGTAGGGTGGTGGCGTCGCCAAAACCTTTAGAGGTAATGAATGTGGATGTGGTAGATATGTTGGCAAAAGCCGGTAATATAGTCATCACCGTTGGCGGTGGCGGTATACCGGTAGTAAAAACGGAAGAAGGCGAATACAAAGGAGTGGAAGCTGTGATAGATAAAGACTTAGCTTCTGCATTGACAGCTATAGCCGTTAAAGCAGATGAATTTTACATACTCACCGATGTGCCTAAAGTGTATATCAATTTCCGTAAACCCGATGAAAAAGCATTGGATGTGTTAACCGTAGCCGAGGCAGAAAAATATTTGGAGGAGAAGCAATTCGCAGAAGGTAGTATGGCTCCTAAGGTAAGAGCTGCCATTATGTTTGTTAAGAACGGCGGAAAAGAATGCATCATCACCGAAGCCGGACAATTAAACAATCCGCAATGCGGAACGAGAATAGTGAAGTGATTTGCGGAATGAATATAAAAGATAAAAGAAAATAAAATGAAT
This sequence comes from Bacteroidales bacterium UBA1205, assembly GCA_002309615.1. Classification (GTDB taxonomy): domain Bacteria; phylum Bacteroidota; class Bacteroidia; order Bacteroidales; family WCHB1-69; genus UBA1205. The sequence continues at coordinate 551 of DBXT01000052.1, read as the reverse complement.
CAAACGGAAGATCCTTTAAAAAGGCTCTATGAAGCGCCTAATTTTAAGCCTTTTATGAAAAAATTGGCGTTAATATCCGGCGTTGCTAGTATAATAGGTTTGCTGTTGAAAATATCAGGGACCCCAGGAGCCAGAAGTTTGCTTATTATGGGCATGTCATCGCTATCTATGATATCTTTCATGGCGGGGCATTTGTTCCCATGTCCCGAAAACGCTCATAATATGAAGGGTATATGGAATTTTGTCATGACATATACCGGCTATGCCGTATCTGTTGGAATATTAGGAATTTTATTTCTATTGTTACATTGGCCGGGAGCTAATCTTCTATTAATAATAGCAGGAGTGGCAATAGTGATGTGCCTGATAGGATGGGTATATATCTTATTTCAAGTAAAAAAGAACATAAATAATTAAGCGAAAAAACAATTTAACAATTCAAAATAAATAATCATGGCTTACAATTTAAGAAACCGTAATTTTCTAAAAATTTTAGATTTCAGTCCAAAAGAACTCAACTATTTGCTCGACTTGGCTCGAGATTTGAAACG
>DBXT01000008.1:1567-17000 GCA_002309615.1 Bacteroidales bacterium UBA1205 | reverse complement strand
GCTGTTGCTGCATTATTGGTGGTAGTTGAAGTTGAACTGCCATTATTACCTGTATTGATAAATGATGACAAATTCAAACCGGAAATGGTGGTAATTAAATTGTCAACATTGGCAGTATTAATAATACCACTGGAAGCAATAGCTCCTGCGGAAAACTCTTTGTAGAAAGTGGTGTTTTTTGCATTTCCTTTAATAGCTGAAACAGCACTTGCTAATTGAGCCATATTCAACAAATTACTTGCATTTGTCAAGTCCACTTTTCCTGCTGCTTTATAAGCACTATACAAAGAGGTAAACGAGGTACCAAAAGTCTTCCCGTTCAAATATGCAGTACTTGTTGTTGAAATACCATTACTAGGTGTACCTGTTGTTCCTGATAAAGAACTACATGCTGTGAATGAAACGGCTGCTAATACAATCGCAGCTAATATTATTTTAATTTTCATTTTTTTATGTTTTTATGTTATTTGTTATGTTAATTATTTTCCGATAATTGCTTCTAATTCGTCAACTTGCTTTGGAAGAGGCTTGCCCAATACTTTACATCCTGATTCTGTTATCAAAATGTCATCTTCTATACGAATACCTCCAAAGCCAATATATTCTCTTACTTTATCATAATTGATATATTGTTCAAATTTGTGTTCACTTTGCCAAATATCTATCAATTGCGGAATGAAATAAATACCCGGTTCATCGGTTACAATAAAGCCCGGACGCAGTTCTCTTCCGCAACGAAGACTCCCGTGACCGAAGATTTCACTACGTTTATAGGTATCATCATAACCTACGTAATCTTCACCAAAGCCTTCCATATCGTGAACATCCATTCCCAACATGTGACCCAATCCATGAGGCATAAATAAAGCATGAGCACCTTCTTTGGCTGCTGCAACATAATCGCCTTTCATTAAACCTAATTCCGTTAAACCTTTGGCTATTACGGTAGCGGCATTCATGTGTACATTCCAATAAGGAATTCCCGGACGCGACTTTTCTATTGTCTCTAAATTAGCCTCTAACACAATTTCGTATATTTCTCTTTGTTTTTGAGTAAATTTACCATTAACAGGAAAAGTACGTGTATAGTCTGAAGAGTAACCGGTAACACTTTCTGCACCCATATCCACCAACAACATTCTACCTGATTGTAATATTTGTTCGTGGCAATGATTGTGCAACGTTTCCCCATTTTGTGACAATATCACAGGAAATGAAACCCCGCTACCTCCTGACAAAGAAATTCCTTCTGCCAATCCGGCTAATTCTCTTTCCAATTTACCTACTTGACAACCATGCATGACGGCAAGATGCATATCTACACCAACATCGCATATTTTTTCCATTTCTTCAATTTCTTCATCAGTCTTTATAGAACGTAAGGCAACTACAGCTTTTATCAATTCTACTGAAGCGGCATCTTTCAAACTTTCTATCGGCAATTGTAACAAACGGCTCAAGAAAATTCTGCTATCGTCTCTATATGGCGGCAAAAAATGAATTTTTCTATTTTGCTGTTGCACTTTACGAATATAAGCTTCTAATTCGCTAAAAACTTGTGTATTATCAACTCCTATTGATGTTGCCAATTCTTTTATGGTTGGCTGATTACCCATCCAAATAATATCATCTATACCATAATCGTCCCCAAATAATATCTCCTTATCTTCATCTATGTCTATCACCCCTACCAAACCTGCTATCTGCAAGCCGTAAAAATAAGTGAAACTACTATCTTGACGATAACGATAAGTATTTGAAGGATAATTCATCGAGGCTTCGTTGTTGGCTAAAAATAATACCACGCCTCCGCTTAATTGCTGTTTTAACTGTTTACGTCTTGAAATATAAGTATTTTTTGAAAACATAATTTATCTTTTTTGAAATAGCAAAAATATCATTTTTTTTTCTAACTTATAACATTTTTTTCTCTTTCAATCCATTTTTCCACAACAAATAACTATACAAACGAAATGCCAACCTTTGGAAACGAATATCGCCTAAAGAAAATTTTTTATCCCATACGTCAATTATTTGCTGTAAATCAATCAATTGTTCGTCCTTAATTTGATCGCCAACATAAACTTTCATAGTGGCATTGAGTTGTTCATACCATTTTTGTTCAGGAATGTAAAAACCTAATTTTTCACTTCTCCACAAAATTTCTTCGTTAACAATGCCTACCATCGCTTTTCGCAACATATATTTGTTCCATTGTTGATGAATTTTTTGTGTGGATGGAATTTGAAAAACATATTCCACCAAATCTACACTATCGGAAAATGGTGTCATATAATCTATCCCGAATTGAGCTGCCGAATATTCACCCCAATGCAATATTTGCGGCAAATCTTGCGTATAGGAAGCATATAAATAATCATTCAAAACTCTTTTGTAAGGTTCTTCTTGTTGCTCTCTTGCAAAATAATTTTCTAATACTTGACTATCGATAGCTTGGAATGCTATTTCATTCACTTTTTTCGCTAAACGTTCTTCTTGGCGATAATAATGTTTTTTTGCAAAATCTTTTAAAGACATCAATGCCAACGTTTTAGGACTCATTGGACTATTTTTCAAATGCAAAATCTCTGAAAGATAGTCTTTTACAATCCATTCGTGTCGCAAAAATCGCATAAATGGAGGATAAAATGCCGCATATCCCGCCAACATTTCATCACTGCCTTGTCCGTCAACAACCATCTTGCAACCATACTCACCGATAGTTTGCATAATTTTCCACTGAGCAAAAGTACTCAAAGAAAAAATCGGAATATCTTGTGATTGAATGGCTTGTGGTAATTCATTTTTTATATGTTCTTCCGTACAAGGCACTTTTACCCACTCTATCTGCAATTCTTCTGCTACTTTTTTTGCCCAACCGATTTCTTTGTCATCATAACTATTTACAGCGGTAAACGCAGTTATTTTTGTATCCGGACAGAATTTTCTTGCCACATAAACAATAGAAGAACTATCTAATCCACCGCTCAGACCCATGGCCACAGATTCTTGCTGACAAAAATTACCTTTTACACTTTCTATCAATTTTGTCCGCAATGTATCCGCAAAATACGGCTCTTCGTATGGATTGTACGGAGCAGTACAATTTTTATATGGTAAAATATAATATGGATTTATACTTAAATGCCTATTTTCTATATCATATTCTAAAACATGTGCAGGTGGCAAACTATGTATGTTGGCATAAAAATTTTGCTTATGCTTTGCAATATCTCCGTACAACAAATATTCTATAATTGCATTCTCATTCAATGTTTTAGCACCTTCAAAAGATGAATAAACAGCCTTTGCCTGCGAGGCTATCATCAACATATTGTTTTCGGTATAATAAAACAAAGGTCTGTTGCCGAATTGATCTCTTGCTGCCAACAATTTATTACTGCACTTGTCCAGTAATGTCAATGTCCAACTACCTTGCAAAAAAGAAAAACATTCCGTTCCGATAGTTTCATACAAAATGGCAACATTTTGGGCTACCCGCTCACTGAAATTTTCACCGATTTTTTGTCGGATTTTTTCTTCAAAGAGGATTTTTCCTGCAAAATGCACCACTACTTTTTCATCTTCGTAACTATATTTATCTAAAAAATCAAAGTAGCCAATACCCATTTTTACATGCATATTGACTACCTCTTTTTCTATCAATTGAATTTCTTTGCCTCTATGAGCCAAAGATGCCAAAGCCAAAGAAATCTTCGATGACAAACTGGTTGCATCAATGCCTTTTTCGCTTAAAATCGCTACTAAAGCATTCATCCCAAAAGGTTAATCTCGTTTGATAAGTATCTCTTGTTCTGTTTTTTCGCCTGCACTCAAACGAATAAAAGAACTGCCTTTATAGCTTTTGTTGGAGATAGTTGCCGTTGCCTCTATTTTTAAATATGCCTCATATTTCCAAACACCTTCATATTTTCCATTTTCATCTGTATATACTTCTCTATATACATCTTTTGAAAAAGAAGGATCTCCGAAAATCAACTTACAATCAGGAACATATACCTTTTCTCCATTAGCATCAACCATACAAACTTTTACCACGCCAATACATTCCGTACTATTTTTGCACGATGTAAAAGTGAATAATACTGAAACGAATAACAACCCTACAATCAATTTTATTTTGCTCTTCATATCTTTAATTAATTTTTTTTGTTCCAAAACTGCTTTTTTTGATATTTTTTTTGTAATATTGCTTTTTTAAATTTTTGCGATGCAAAAATATATTTTATTTAGATACGAAAGCAATTTTTTGGTAATAAATTTTAGAAAAATATACGATAATGAAAAAAGATTCGTTAATTAAAAGCGTTTGTTTGTGCCTTATAATCAGTCTTTGCACAGCAAACATCGCACAAGGACAAAAGAATAATAAAAAAATGCAACAGAAAGAAACTTTGGTACTCATCTCCACTTCTATGGGAGATATTAAAGTTAAACTATACAACGAAACGCCTCTTCATCGTGACAATTTCATCAAATTGGTAAAAGAGGGCTACTATAATGGTCTTCTTTTTCATCGTGTCATCAATAATTTTATGATACAAGGTGGAGACCCTGATTCAAAAAATGCCCCTTCGGGACAAATGTTGGGAAACGGCGGTCCTGATTATACCATTCCTGCTGAAATTATTCCGGAACTCAAACATGTAAAAGGATCTTTGGCGGCAGCTCGTATGGGCGACCAAGTGAATCCTAAACGTGAATCCTCCGGTTCACAATTTTATATCGTACAAAACGACAATGGAACTCCCCACTTAGACGGAGCTTACACTATTTTTGGACAAACCATTGAAGGAATGGACGTTATAGACAAAATTGCTCAAGTAAAAACAGACAGATTCAATCGTCCTATAGAAGATGTAAAAATCATTTCTATGAAGATTGTTAAAAAATAAATGCAATAATGAACGATAAATTAACACAACTTTGTAAAGAAATTGAGAAATTTCAAACTGAAAATTTGGAAGAATTAGATCGTTTTCGTTTGAAATTTTTAGGGAAAAAAGGTGAACTAACCACTTTGTTTGACGATATTCGTTCTATTCCTGCAGAGGAAAGAAAAACTTTTGGACAAAATGTCAATCATCTGAAAAATTTGGTACAAGAAAAAATTCAACAGCTAAAAAATGCCATTGAAGCCAAGCAAACTACTACCATAGAAAAAATTGACACCACTTGTCCTGCCAACAGTATCGAACTGGGTTCAAGACACCCTGTTTCTGTTGTCAGAAAGCAAATTTACGATGTTTTCGAAAAAATAGGTTTTGTTGTTGCCGATGGCCCTGAAATAGAAGACGACTGGCATTTGTTCAATGCCCTCAATTTCCCTCCCGAACATCCGGCAAGAGATATGCAAGATACTTTTTTTGTAGAAAAAGATCCTGATATTGCACTTCGTACACATACTTCTTCCATACAAATTCGCGTGATGGAAAAACAGAAACCACCTATTCGCGTCATCTGTCCGGGAAGAACCTATCGTAACGAAGTCATCACCGCTCGATCGCATTGTATGTTTCACCAAATTGAAGGACTTTATATTGATAAAAATGTTTCTTTCGCTGATATGAAACAGACACTTTTGCATTTTGCAAAAGAAATGTTTGGCACAGAAACCAACATCCGCCTTCGCCCCTCCTATTTCCCTTTCACAGAACCATCTGCAGAAATGGACATCACTTGTGGAATTTGCAAAGGAAAGGGTTGCAATTTGTGCAAAAATTCCGGTTGGGTGGAAATTCTCGGCTGCGGCATGGTTGACCCGAATGTGCTTCGCAACATGAATATTGACCCGAACGAATATAGCGGTTTCGCATTCGGAATGGGCATCGAACGTATCACTCAAGTTTTATACAAAACCAAAGACATACGTCTTTTCTTTGAAAATGACCTTAGATTTTTAAAACAATTTCAAGCAATTTAATACAATTAAAATATAATTAATAATGATGGTTAAAAAATATAATCTAATCAACAATCTTTTGGGTTTAATAGTTTGTATATGTGCTTGTGCCGTATACCTGCTTACTGTTGAACCAACTGTTAGTTTTTGGGATTGTGGTGAATATTTAGCCACAGCTTATAAATTACAAGTAGGTCATCCGCCCGGAGCACCGACTTTCCAACTTCTTGGTCGTATTTTCTCCATGTTGGCAGGTGACGATGTTACAAAAGTAGCTTTCTATATCAATTCTATGTCTGCCCTTTGCAGCGGATTCACTATTTTGTTCCTCTTCTGGGCTTTGACAATGCTTGGCAGAAAATTGGCTTTGGCAAAAGGAGGTGAATTGACAAACGGAAAAGTATTAGCTATTTTTGGTAGTGCATTAGTGGGAGCATTCGCATATACTTTTAGCGATACTTTCTGGTTTTCGGCTGTTGAAGGTGAAGTATATGCCATGTCGTCATTTTGCACCGCATTAGTCTTTTGGGCAATATTGAAATGGGATGCCGTAGCAGATACCAATTATTCTAATAGGTGGATTATATTTATAGCCTTTGTAATAGGTTTATCAATAGGTGTTCACCTTTTGAATTTATTGACAGTACCGGCTATGGGTTTAATTATATATTTCCGTAAATTTAAACCCTCTACCAAAGGAACTATCAAGGCTCTTATTATATCATTCTTAACTATTGCCGTGATATTATGGGGTATCGTTCCTTACATTGTAAAATGCTCCGGTTGGTTTGAACGTTTGTTCACCAATAGTTTCGGTACAGGATTTTATGTAGGCACTATCATATATTTTGCTATCATAGTAGCATTGTTGATATGCGGAATTGTATATTCCGAACGCAAACAAAAAAGAATATTCAATTTAGCAATGCTTTCATTAACATTTATGTTAATAGGCTATTCTACCTTCTTTATTCTTACCATTCGTTCCAATGCCAACACGCCTATTGACGAAAACAATCCGGAAGACGCCGTTTCTTTATTAGCCTATTTGAATCGTGACCAATATGGTAGCAACCCATTGGTTTATGGTCAATACTACAATAGCCGTGTAAAAGAAAACAAAGATGGTGACCCTGTTTACGTTAAAAACTATATTATCAGCAATTCCTATGGAGAAGTAACTCGTTTCTATAGTGAAAAAGATGCTAAAGATTTTGTAGCAAAGAATACCGACAAATATGGTGCAATGACCATCAAAGGAAAATATGTCATCAGCGATTCCCGCACCAAAACAGTTCCTATCTACTATGGAGAAGATTGTACCTTGTTCCCACGTATGTGGTCGAATCGGGATGCCAACAATATCAAAAATTACAAGATATGGTCCGGCATGGATCCTAACAGACCCGATTTTATCAATCAAAATGGACAACAAGTACCAAATATTCCCACTTTTGGCGAAAACCTACGCTTCTTCTTCTCTTACCAAATGTGGTATATGTATGGAAGATATTTTATGTGGAATTTTGTTGGCAGACAAACACTTAACCAAGGTTTTGGCGGAAAAACTTCCGGCGAATGGGTAAGCGGTATCAAATTTATTGACGAAGCAAGATTAGGACCTCAAGATATGCCTGACCACATGAAAAATAAAGGTAATAATAAATATTACTTTTTACCATTTATCTTAGGTTTGATAGGTTGCATCTACCAATTCCGTCATGACAGAAAAAATTGGGCAGTGGTATTAACCTTATTCTTTATGACAGGTATTGCCATCGGCATCTACTTAAATATGTACGCTTATCAACCTCGCGAACGAGATTATGCTTTTGCTGCATCGTTCTATGCTTATGCTATGTGGATAGGTTTGGGTGTTTATGCCGTCTTCTCATGGATTTACAAACTTCTCAAAAAACAAGAAGTTCTTTCCGCAGGGTTAGCCACCATAATATGTGCCGGCGTACCTGTTCTTATGGGAACACAAAACTGGGACGACCACGATCGTTCTGACAGATATTTAACACTTGCCATCGGCAAAGCCTATTTGGATTGCTGTCCGCCGAATGCTATCTTGTTTGCCAATGGTGACAACGATACTTTCCCTCTTTGGTATCTACAAGAAGTGGAAGGTTATAGAACCGATGTCCGTATCTGCAATCTGTCTTTGATGGGTACCGATTGGTATATTGATCAAATGAGACGTAAATCTTATGATGGAGAACCTGTTCCTGTCAAAATGACAAAAGAGATGTATCAACAAGGTACTCGCGATTTGTTGGTAGCACAAAATTCTATCAAAACTCCGCAAAATATTGTCAATGTTATGCAAGAAATTTACAAACCTAAAAACAACAAACGTGAAGCGTTTATCAATACTATCTCCTTCACAATGGATGTTGACAAGGAAAAAGTTCTTGCTAACGGTACCGTTCCTCCGGAATTGGCAGACCAAATTGTTGACAAAATAGTGTGGACCATGCCTGACAATTCCATCTACCAACAAAATGGCAAAGATACTTTAATGGTAACTACAAAAGCCTACATTGCCATGATGGATATTTTAGCTCACAACAATTGGGAAAGACCTATTTGCTATGTGGCTACCACCGGTAGTGAAGCATTCTTCGGTCTGGAAGACTATTTTGAAGCAGATGGTATGGTTTATCGTCTTACTCCTATTGTAGCCGAAAGAAAACCTCCATTTGGTTTCACCGGAAGAATTGATTCTAAAATATTGTATGACAATTTAATGAACAAATTCAACTTGGGACAATATGCACAAAAGGACATTTTCTTGAGTGAAGACTATACAAGAATGGTTACCAATGTCAAGATATTTTTCTATCGTTTGGTAGAAAATTTATTGGAAGAAGGCAAATACGACCAAGCTGAAAAAGTAATAGACCGTGTTTATGAATGGTTCCCGCAAGATATCACTCCTTACGATTACTTTGAAATATTCCTTGCTCGGTGTTATGTACTTTGTCGTACACAATCCGGTATAGAAAAAGGCATCCAATTATTTGACGACTATTCTAATCAAATGTTGGCAGAAAATGCTTACTATGCTAAATTCCATGGAGATCAATTTAATTATATAAAAGATAGTTATAATCGAAACAACCAGTTTATCCGAGAAATCTACTATCAATTTGACAATCTCACCTCTCAATTCCCTGAGATGGAATCTTACAAGGACAAAATTCAAACGATAAAAAGTAAATTGCAACCTTATATAGGTGAATAATCTAAAACCGTTGGGTTATTCCCAACGGTTTTTTTCAATGATTTAATCATGAAACACATTGTTTTTTTTCTTTTAATTGTTTTAGGTACTTGCTTTATTTCTTGCAAAGAAAAACCTATAGATGATGTACGTGTTCCTTCACTTGTCCTCCAATTCAACGAACTCTTTGAAGGTGCCGACATTGCTTTTGACACCATGCAATATTTCTCAGAAGCCGGCAACCCTTTCTATATTACTGAAATAAAATATTTTATTTCAAATATCTGCCTTTACAAGGGTGGTCAAAAAATCAAAATTTCCTATCAAGATGGTCTGCATTATGTAGAAACCAACTACCCCGACACAAAAAAATGGAATATTTGCCAATCTTTAGCAAAAGACAACTACGATTCTATCGGATTTACTTTTGGCTTGACAGATGCTATCAATATCACCAATGCCTTCCCCAATAGTCCGGAAAATTCTATGACATGGCCGACAATTTTAGGCGGAGGCTATCACTATATGATGTTGAATGGAAAATATCTCTACAACGACACACTCTACCCGATGAATATTCATCTTGGCAGAGGTCAAATTTATCAATCTCAAACCCCGAACACCGATTCTATTATCGGCTTTATTGACAATTCTTTTGAAGTAACCTTGCCCTATTCATTCTCTTTTAACGGCTCTACGCAAACCATCAACATCAATATGAATGTGGAAAATTGGTTCAAAGAACCTTTTGTATATGATATTGCTTACTGGGGAAGTTCCATCATGCAAAATCAAGCTGCGATGCAAATGCTGAAAGAAAATGGCACAAAAAATGTATTTACTATTTATTAAAAACAAATTCGTCATGAAAGCAAATATTTTTATTTCAACACTTATATTACTGTTTATAAGTAGCTTATCAAAAGCCCAATACAATTTACCAGAAATTGACTGGCAAGATAGTTCTGCCTATGCCAAATATCAATCAGAGGTTTTGCACTGCATTGATTGGGCTTACAATACACCTGTTACATCATTGAAAAATGCTCGTAAATCTGTCAACACTTTTCTTGGTCAATGGATTGCCGGATCTCCGGATGTAAATGCCACATTTATCGGAGACGTATTGAAATGCAATGACAACAACCTTTCCTATATATTTTTGTATGGATGGACCAAATATACCATTACTAGTGGTGACAAAGACCAAATGCGTGGTGCCCTGCAAGGAATAGACATGATGATTTCTTTTTATGATGCCAATGCTACTGCCTTGGGTAAAAACAAGCAAATTAAGAAATTAAAAGCATGGAAAGCGAAAGGAAAATTAGAAAAGCATATTCAAAAGAACTTTTAATCCGCCGAATTGCTTTTTTTCACTTTTGCAAATAAATTTTTGTAATATTTCAAATGCCAAATAATATGAAAAATACATATTATTGCCATCACTATGCCTGCCTCTACATGCCACGTTATTAAAAATTTATAGGCTTGTGGACCTAAAAACATATAATTGACATTGATAGTCAATATAAAACCAAACATGCACGAAATGAGGGCTGACACAAGTAATATTGTATTCCAAATTCGTCTTTGATAAACTTTTTGCAATACTTTTGTCTTTACCAAAATAAATGTCAGCAAATACAAGCCCAATGTTATCAGTGTAATCAACCAAAAATGATACCGTTTGGCATGTGTTGTTTCTGAAGTACTTTCACTATAATCAATAACATCCATTTCATCTACAAGCTCAATGTCTTCAGTTGTCGTTTCAATATCATCTTCTGCTGATTCACAGATAGTATCTATTACTTTTTCCTCCTTTGTTGCACTCAATGAAGAATGATCGCAATAATTGTCGTGATTGTTGTCCACATAATTGCCGCATCCATATTGGCAATCCACTCGATTGCCCTCACCATACGGACACTGTGCAATTGCCAACAATGGCAAAAACAAGGAAATGATAATTGCTATTTTTAATTTCATTATGCTTATACTAATCCTGCAAAACCCATGAATGCTAATGCCAAAATTCCAGCAGTTATCAATGCCAATGGCATGCCTTTCATATTTTTAGGAGTTTCTGCCATTTCCAATTGCTCTCTGCAACCGGCAAAAATAATCAATGCTAATGCAAAACCTACTGCAGTGAAAAATGCATATACCAAAGCACCTCCTAAATTATAATTTTGTTGTATCACCATCAAAGACACACCCAACACAGCACAATTGGTTGTTATCAATGGCAAGAATATTCCTAATGCCTGATACAACGAAGGACTGATTTTCTTTAACACTATTTCCAACATTTGCACCAACGCTGCTATCACTAAAATATAGCAAATGGTTTGTAAAAAAGCCAGATTGAATGGTACCAAGATATATTCATTGATAAGGAAAGTAAACAATGTTGCTATCGTTATCACAAATATTACAGCGGCACCCATACCGGTTGCTGTAGAAATTTTGTTGGAAACTCCCAAAAACGGGCAAATTCCTAAAAACTGCGAGAAAACTATATTGTTGACAAATACTGTCGATATGATGATTACTATTAATGCTGCCATAATTTCTTGTTTTTAAATTAAGCTTTCTTTCTATTTTTTATGGTATTCACAAGTGCTAATAACAAACCTAAGGCGAGGAATGCACCCGGTGCCAATACAAATACCAAAATTCCGTCTACTCCTGCAGCCACTTTCATTCCGAAAAACGACAAGTTGCCTAAAAATTCACGAACAATTCCCAACAATGTCAACGACATGGTGAAACCTAAACCCATACCTAATCCATCTAAAAGTGAATTGAAAATGCCATTCTTGGATGCAAAAGCTTCGGCTCGTCCCAATACAATACAATTGACGACTATCAAAGGTATAAACAATCCCAATTGTCCGTGCAATTCCGGCAGATATGCCTGCATCAACAAATCTACGATGGTTACAAACGAAGCAATGATGACAATAAATGATGGAATTCTTACTGTATCGGGTATGTAATTTTTAAGACAGGAAATAACTATGTTGGACAATGCCAACACAAATGTTGTTGCCAAACCCATTCCTAAACCATTGAAAGCGGAAGTTGTTACTCCCAATGTCGGACACATTCCCAACATTAAAACAAATGTTGGATTTTCTTTCAACAATCCATTTGAAAATATCTTCCATTTATTCATTATCTTGTCCTCCTATAATATTTGTGATAACATTATATGCTCTATCCAACGCATCGCAATAGGCTCTTGAACTGATAGTTGCAGCGGTTATTGCATCTACGTCGCCTCCATCCTTTTTTACTTTTAATATAAAATTGCCGGGATTTTTTCCTTCAAATTGCTTATAGAAACTTTCGTCTGTCATTTTGCTACCCAATCCCGGTGTTTCTGAATGGGACAATACCTCCACTTTGTAGATATCTCCTACTGAAGTGAAACCAACCATCAATTTTACACGTCCGCCGAAACCTTTGTCAGTAAAAGTTTCTACTGCCATGCCGACTAATTCATCGCCTTTGTATGCCATATTGACTCTTAAAGAATCGGCAGCTGCTTCTTTTTTGAAAATATTTTGCTCTGCCACTTCTTCCAAAGGAAATTTCTTTTCTTCCAATCTATCGTATTCTCCCGGCAAAACCTTTTCTATAGCCGATTTTTCTTTGTTTTGCTTTGAAATTTCTATCGGTTCTTTTGTAAATTTATACACCAGTCCCAACAAACAAGCTGTCAAGGCTGTTATCAACAAAAGACATATTAATATATTCTTGAAATTTGATTTTATCTTCTTTGCCATAATCAAAATGTTTTAATTATTTTGCAACAATTGCCTTACCAAAACGTTTTGGTTTCAACCATTTGTTAATCAATGGAGTGAATGCATTCATCAACAATATAGCAAACGAAACGCCTTCCGGATAGCTACCCCAAACTCTAATACAAATAGTTAAAAGTCCGCAACCGATACCGAATACTATCTTTCCCCAATTACTCATTGGCGAAGTAACCATATCTGTTGCCATAAAAACAGCTCCCAACATCATACCGCCTGTCAATAAATGATAGGATGGAGGAATATAGGCTCCCGGATTAATTAAATGTAAAACACCTGCAAATAGGAATGCTGTTCCTAAAAATGCAACCGGAATATGCCATGTGATCACTTTTCTACACAACAAAATAATACCTCCCAAAATGATGGCAGCAGCGGCAACTTCTCCTAAAGAACCGCCTTGTTGTCCTAACAAAAGTTGAGCATAGGTCGGCACTTGATCCATCAAACTGCTTACATCTGCACCTTGCTTCAAGCCATTTTTTATCAAGGCTAAAGGAGTGGCTCCTGTTACAGCATCTACTATCGGCGTGCCGATATTAAATACATGCTTGGGAGTCGGCCAAGTGGTCATTTGTGTTGGAAACGATATCAACAAAAATACACGACCTACCAATGCCGGATTGAAAATATTCTTTCCCAAACCGCCAAAAGCCATTTTGCTGACACCGATTGCCACCAAAGCTCCTATCACGATAATGATCCAAGAAAGATTGCTCGGCACGTTGAAAGCCAACAACATACCTGTTATCACTGCCGAACCATCGCTAATGGTTAATTCTCCTTTTAAGAAAAACTTTTGAATGAACCATTCAAAAAATACACATGCTGCAACACTTATCAATGTTACTCTAACTGCATCCCAACCAAAATAGATGAACGAAAATATCATCGTTGGCAACAATGCAATCACCACTGTCCACATGATTTTCTTGACAGAATCGTTGGTATGAACGTGCGGTGAACCTGATACTTGTAATATATTCATAATTCTATTATTTTCAATTGATTATTATTTTTGTGCTCTTGCACGAATCATTGCTCCTGTTTTGTTTTTACCTAAACGGATATAATCTAACAATGGTCGTGCCGATGGACATGTAAACTGACAACTTCCGCATTCTATACACGACATAATTTGCTCTTGTTCACATTCTTCCAATCTACCTTGCTTGGCCAATACTGACAAAAGATAGGGTTCTAAGCCCATAGGACAAGCATCTACGCAACGAGCACATCGAATGCAATTCTTCGGCTCTTGGCGTCTGGCTTCTTTTTCGCTCATCTGCAACAAACTTGAAAAGCCTTTGGTAGTATATGCCGATAGATTAGAAATAGCCTTGCCCATCATAGGTCCGCCGCTGATCAATTTGCAAGTATCTTCTTTCAAACCTCCATTGGCAGCAATAATTTCTTGAATAGGCGTTCCCAACCTTACACAATAGTTCTTTGGATGTTCTACTGATTTTCCGGAATAGGTTAAATAGTTGGAAATTAAAGGTTTGTTTTTTTGAACTGCTTCATATACTGCCAATGCAGTAGAAACATTATCTACTACACAACCTACATCTATCGGCAATTTGCCGGCAGGCACTTCCCGATTGGTGATAGCTTTGATAAGTTGTTTTTCAGCACCTTGCGGATATTTCGTCTTCAATACTTCTATATGCACGCCTTGATATTTTGCAGCAATTTTTAACAAATTGGCAATGGCTTCGCTTTTGTTTTCTTCTATGCCAATATAAACGTCTTGCAAATCTAATGCTTTGCGAAGAATGGTAGCTCCGATGATGAATTCTTCACCACGTTCTATCATAATTCTATTGTCAATAGATATATACGGCTCGCATTCTGCGGCATTGATGATACAATATTCTGCTTTTTTGCCTTCGGGAATCATCAATTTGACATGTGTTGGAAAGCATGCACCTCCCAAACCGACAATGCCTTTTTCTTTTATCTTGGCAATAATATCCGCCTTTTCTAATTTGATGTCGGCAACAATGTCCTTGCTTCTGTCAATATCTTCTTCCCAGATATCATCTTCTACATCGATAACAATAGCCGGCTTTTTAAAACCTGTTATGTCGGCTATATTATCCACTTTTGACACCACGCCGGAACAAGAGGCATGCAAATTAGCAGAAACGAAAGCCTCTCCTTTGGCAATTAACTGACCAACTTTCACTCTGTCTCCCTTGGCTACAAGCACTGTTGCAGGAGCTCCTAAGTGTTGTGATGCATACATAACAATCTGTTTGGAAAGAGGAAAGTCCTCTAAACAAGATTGATGTGCAAATTTGTTCTCTTCGGGATGTACCCCGCCTTTTCTAAAAGTCTTCACGTGTTTGTTGTTTTTGTTTACACTAACTTTTGCTTGCAAATTTACAAAAAAAAACAATGCTACATTAAAAAATTTTTTTCTTTCCTAAATATTTCATACACAAA